>JBKJIA010000138.1:0-3104 GCA_046598735.1 Polyangiales bacterium | reverse complement strand
CGAGAGGCTCGCTGCCTTGCACAATCCTGAGTAACTCGTCCACGTGCTTGACGTAGGCACTGGCACTCTCGCCGGTCTCGCTGTGGCTTGGCGCATCGTTGTCCTCGTCATCGTCGGCATCGAACAGACCGCGTAGACCGCTCTGGCTGGCCGCCCACGAAAGGACAGACGGGTGATGTTGGTGATCGAGCAAGGCAGGCACGGCCCAGTACCAGCGCTGGTCCACATGCCCGGCCTGAGTCGTGGCGAAACGAGCGACTAGCTTGTCTACCAGCGGCCTGACCTTGAGGGCGATATGGTTGCGAAATACTTCTAGAGGTGCGCCATCACCCAGATCACGCGCAAGAGCCAGGGGGTCGACATGCATCGCCAGCTTGACACTCGGATAGAGCAATGCGAGGGCAGGCATGCCCATCGGTTGCCCATCTTTCATCCGAAATGTGAGCAACTGACCATGTCTACTACTCATGTTTTCGTACGTTGCTTGACCGGCTTGCTCACCAACCATGAGCCGTTCTGCTTCGTAAGAGAGTAAGATCGCCACGGCTTTGGGGACGACGTTCCACGATGAGAATACCAGCGCCTTCGTTTTCGCGCTGGCGCCGAGCCCCGCGTACGGCCCCGACGCCGCGACGTACGCCACGGCAGGCGGCAACCAAAGCAGACGCCAGTTGCCCGTGTCCACCGTTTCGGTCATCAGCGCGCGCATACGTGCGTTGGCAGGGTCGATCTTCTCGTAGGCGGCGAACTGCTTCTTAGTGAGGGCATGGTGAGTCGCTGCCTTCAGGGCGTCGATCACTTCAGTGTCGTCGGGCTTCACTTCAGCAAGACGACGATTCAGCTCGTATCCTTCCATGAAGCTCAGAAGGTAAGGCGCAGACTTCCAGTACTCAATCGGGTCGCCAGCGCCCAGGAGCTGCGACACTCGGTCGATGGCGATGGCCTGGTCGATGTCCTCGCGCTCGACGCGCGCGCGTAGCTGGCGCTCACGCAGCATCGCATCGCGCTCTCGGGTGCTTGCAACGCGTTCGGTGCGACACATGACTTGGCGCAGCGTGGTCTCGATCTCGGAGCGCGCCGCCGCGATCTGGTGGCCCTGCTCGGGGCCAGCCTGAGTAAGGCCCTTGCGCATGTTGTTCAACGCATCGCCGAGCCCTTTTAGCGCGCCTTCATGGCCGTCCGAGAGAAAGCGAATCGTCTCCAAGAAGTCGCTGTGATGGTCGTCTTCGGTCTCGTGGGCCAGCGACAGCATCCGGTAGGGAGTCGCCGACAACAGCAACACGCGAGCATCGCGATAGTTGAACAGCTGGCGTGCTAGGTTTGCCGAGTCGTGGTCACCCTTGAGCAGATCCTTGAAGCGCTGGAACTCGTCGAGGATGATCAGGTCAGGCTCGAGTGCGTCGACGCAGGTGCTTGCAAGCTCCTGCCGCAGTGCGCCAATGACCTCGTAGCGCAGGCTTGAGAGCTCTGTAGACACGCGGTCCCTGCGTCGCGCGAAGGCGGCACAGGCCTCCTCCAGCTTGGAACGCAGCGCTGACTTCTGGATGCGAGAGAGAAATGTGGTGGCGAGATCTGCATCGATCCGAGCCGGGTCGCAGCACTCGATGGCGTAGTTCCACCCGGCAGGCGACGCCGCCCCTTCTAACAGGTTGCGCAGGGGAGTGGTGCGCAGGCCAATCTGCCCGTCCAGCATGCGGAAGAGGAGCGCGCGCTCTTGCATGGTGCCGCCCCGCGACTTCAGGTCGAACGTGGTGCCCGGTGTGAAACTAACGAAGTTGACGTGGTTCTGCCTGAGTGACGCGAGCTGCGTCGGGAGCAGCGTGAGCCGTGTGGCGAGTGTGGTCTGCTGTTTGCCGAGCACATTGAGCCGCTGGACATTTTGGGCCGCAATGGCCGCGTTGGAGCAAACGTAGATGACGTCGACCCGGTCTACGCTGTCCTGCAGATGATGAATGGTCTTGGCAATCAATCCGCGTGCGACCAGCGTCTTGCCCAGCCCGACCTCGTCGGCGACGAGAAAGCGCCGCGCACACGGGTCGTCGAGATAGAGCCGCTGGAATACGTGCTCGACCGTGCGGCGCTGAAAATCCTTGAGCTTGCTCAGCTCCTCGCCGACCTGTCCCGCGCTCATCATGGTCGCACCTCGTCGATCACGTCCCAGAGCTCGAGAAACTCCTCAGACAGGATGGCTTTACCTTCGGGAGTGGCGACCAGGGCGTCGATCATGACCCGCAGCTCGTTCAATCGCTCAGGATGTCGTGCCCGCGTGCGTACCAATCGCTCGAGCAACCCCGCGCTGCTGGCATTGCCTCCCCAAGCTCCTTCGCCCGCGTCCGCGCCTCCTCCCAGGCCCGCCCGCATGTTCGGGTCGAGGCCCGTCAGGAAACTCAGGAGGTATCTGAGGAAGTGGTCGCGGTTGTTCACGATCACCCGAGCTACCTGGGCTTCACGGTCCGCTGGCATGCTGACGACCGGTACGTTCAGGACAAAGGTCGTGCGCACGCTCGCCAGTGCAGCGACCAGCTCGAACGCGACAAATCCGGTCGCCGACTCGCTCGAACAGGACGTGAGCATCACCCGGCCTTCTGCGATCAGCGAACGCACGTCACGTGCATTCGAGGCATCCGTGGTCACCAGCCACGCGCGGACTTCTGCCACGCCGACAAGGGGGATGGGCCCGGTTGACTCCAATACCGCACCATACAACGCGCCCTGGGAATCGAAGCGCAGCGATAGGGGAGCCGCTGCCAACGTGCCTGAGGCGACACGCAGCGCCTGCTCGGCCTGCTCCAGCTCGGCATCCACCTCAGGAGGCGTCTCGGCCGGTGTGTACGGCGTCAGCAGAGCGCCGAGCCCCTCCTTCGCAAATAAGCCGTCAATCCCCTTGCCCGGCACCGAGGCCGTCTTGCCAACCAGCTCCACCATGAGCTCGATATTCTGGCCCGCGAGCAGCGCCGCGTTCGTGGCGTTCGCGCTTCCCACGTACAGGTGCGTGTTCCAGCCTCGCTTGGCCAGGTAGACCTTGGCGTGGAGCCCCCGAAGTCCCGTCGAAATACCTTGGTCGGACGTGTCCTCGCCGTCGTCGCGCTCCGTGGCCTCATCCA
>JBKJIA010000025.1:0-3841 GCA_046598735.1 Polyangiales bacterium | reverse complement strand
CGCAGGGTAGGGTGCGCGTATGAGACCGCACGCTCCGTCGCGGAGGATTGGAACACCGTAAGACTTGCGACGTCAGCGGCTTGACGGGACGGAGGAAGACGCGGACGGAATACGGCAACTCGCTTTTCTCGCAACCTGGCGCCCTGGCGCTCGGCGAGAAGAACATACGCCGCATGGTGCAATTTGCGCAGGCATTCGGTGACCCGGAGATTGTCGCAACGCTGTCGCGACAATTGAGCTGGAGCCAGGTCGTGCTGCTTTTGCCTGTGAAGGGCCCAGTGGCGCGAGACTTCTACGTCGAGATGTCGCGCGTGGAAGGGTGGAACGTGCGCACCCTGCGCGCCAAGATTCAAGGCATGTTGTTTGAGCGCACCGCGCTCTCGCGCAAGCCCGAACACTTGGTCAAACGCGAGTTGAATCGGCTGCGAGCGGATGACCGCATGACACCCGACCTGGTGTTTCGCGACCCCTACCTGCTCGACTTTCTCGGGCTACGCGGAGCATTTAGCGAGAAGGATCTGGAATCGGCACTCGTGCGCGAGCTTGCGGACTTCATCCTTGAGCTGGGAGCGGGCTTCACGTTTGTGGAGCGTCAGAAGCGGATCACGATCGACAGTCGCGACTATTATATCGATTTGCTCTTTTACCATCGCGGCCTACGTCGCCTGGTCGCCATTGAGCTCAAGCTTGGCGACTTTCAGGCCGCTTACAAGGGGCAGATGGAGCTCTACCTGCGCTGGCTCGCCAAGCATGAACAGTTGGCCGGTGAGGACCCACCCCTCGGTCTGATCTTATGTGCGGGTAAGAGCGATGAGCACGTGGAGTTACTCGAAATGAAACGCAGTGGGATTCGCGTGGCCGAATACCTTACCGAACTGCCCCCTCGCGAAGTTCTGCAAGAGCGCCTGCATCGCATGGTGCTAAGAGCGCGAGAGCGCCAAGCCGCGCTCGATACTTCGGTCCAGGTCACCAAGCGCAAGAAGCGAAAGCCCAAGATTTGACACGGGCGCCCTTGAAGGCGATTTATGACGAAGGTGGGCCCTCAAGTGGCCGAACCGCGAGGGCGGACTGACTTCGTCGAGCGGCCGCGAGCGCAGTGGCAGAGCGGCAGCTCTGAACGCGAGGTGACATGGTTACCCGAATGGTTGTTAGCCACATGTTGCGTTTCTCGATGGAGGCCTCCCGGCGTGCGGGAGTGTCAGATCTGCGAACCGACGCTCGATGCGCGGCCCGTTGCGCGAGCTGGGCGGGGGGCCCGACTTCACCAACCCAGACGGTTGCAAGGCACCTGCGACTCGAGTCAGCACGTGACTAGGTAGCGAATACTTGCTCGAGCGACGCCGCATCCAGCATGCGCAGTGCCCAATCGTCTAGCTGCTCTTCGTTCGCTTCGCGCAAAAGCTGCTGCGCACTGACCGGCAAAGCCCCGAAGCGACGCGTGAGCTGCTTGCTGAGTACCGCACGCCGCCCTTCGGCCATGCCCTCTGCCAGTGCCTTGGCGCGGGCGCGCTGTTCAATTTTTTCTGCTGCCGTCACGTAGGCCTCCTGTGCTTGCAAGCTGACCTGATGCGCCCAGTCGACGATGGGAGCGGGGTCCACCTCGGTGACTGTAAGAATGTAGCTCATCACCAACCGCAAGGCGTCCCCTTCCAGTTGGGTCGCCACGGCAACCCACGGCGCAAGACTCGTGGCCGCCGTCCAACCGCTGGCGCTGTGATGCAGCACGACTGGCAAGATGGGGGGTACGCGGCGCGCTTTTGGGTGCTCTTTCATATAGCGCTCCCATGCGCTCGTCATATAGCGCAGCAGGCGAATTGGCATCGCCCAACTGACGTAGCTCTGATGCTCGACGAGCACATAGATGAGGGCCTCGGTGCCACCCAGCTCGACTGACAACAGTAAGTCGCTTTCGCATTTTGCGAGGTCGTCGTCGACGAAGTGACTCGGCTGCACCTTGAGTGTCGTGAAGTCGAGCATGGCGACAAGCTCAGGCGGCAGCACGCGCTTGAGCTCCGCTGCCGCGTTCTCCCGTTTCTCAAACGTGGCCCGAAACAGGGCGTCGTGCGGACCTGGCATGCTGCGGTAGCTTGATGCGGATCTCGCGAGGCGTTGGTTGAATCACCCCACAACGTAACGCCGGTACACTGGCGCGCTCGCGCTCGATGGGGCATTCGTCAACAGATGGAAGACAAGGCAATAGCACCCGCCCCGTTCGGCTGCAGAGCTGCCGTGGTTGCAGTCGATGACAGTCCAGTATATCATCGTAACTTATCGCGATTCGCGATTCGCGATTCACAAAAATGCTCAAGCCTCAAGACCTGGTTGTGCTTCTCAAGCTCCTCGCCCTCGGCGATGAGTCTTGGACGCTCGCGAGCTTGGCGAAGAGCGTCTGTATGAGCACTTCAGAGGTACACGGCGCACTGGCTCGCGCTGAGCTTTCGAGTCTCTACTTCGCTTCCAAGCGTAGACCTAACCGCACTGCCCTTCGCGAGTTTCTCGCCCATGGCGTTCGCTACGCGTTCGCTGCCAAGCGTCATGGGATGACACGTGGGATGCCGACCGCGCACTCGGCTCCGGTCCTCGCCTCGGAGCTGGGCGCGTCCGCTGCCGCAGAGCCTTTGGTATGGCCTGCCCCGGATGGTAAGGTTCGCGGCGAGGGGATCGAGCCCCTCTACCGCACTGTCCCGAGAGCAGCGGCCCAGGACGAGACCCTTTACCGTTTGCTAGCGCTTGTCGACGCGGTGCGAACCGGCGGGGCTCGTGAGCGTCGTGTCGCCCAACAGCTGCTCGATCAAGAGATCAAGGCATGACGCCCCATGCGGACCTTGTCCGTGTGAACCAGCACCTGTCGTTCTTACGCAACCAACACACCGTCGTGCCGATACAGCGTGCATGAACCATCAGACTGCACTCTCTCCTCAATGCACCCCATACGCCCTGCACGGCGTTGCACTCGCGAGTGAGCTGTTCATTGCGAGTGGTCAGTTTCTCGCTCAACGTCTAATACGCGCCTCGGCTCCCATGCTGTGCCGCGTGCCGCTGCCCGCGCATGGCTACCCAAACGGGGTCGTCTGGATTGGCCGGGACGATGCGTACCTGGGCAGTGGCCTGTACGTATTTCGCGACCTTACTCACTACCGCGACTGGCTTGGAGTCATGCACGGAGTCTTGGATTGGGAGCCCCACGACGATCAATCCTTGTTGGCTCTTACGTTCGAGCATTGGCGTTGGCTCGAGGTCGCGCAGCAGCGCGAGATTCGTCGCTTGGGCTTACCACTCCACCCGCCGGGGCTTTCGCCTATCGTGCTCACCACCGACAGTGGGGGAGAACGAAGACCGCATCGGGCCGTTGATCTCGAGTGCGTGGTGCTGGTGGCACGGGCGATCGCGCAAGCTGCTGCGATCGAACGCGACGGTGAGCAGACGGTATCCCTATGCGGCGTCACCCACGCCATCGATGTGCGCCTTCGCCACCCCGAAGCGAGCGAAGCAGACGTAAATCTTTGCCTCAAGTACTGCGATGAAACCTTACTCGCGGAGATGCGATTGTGGGACGAGCAGGATCGCTGCGGCTCGTGAAGGGCGTGCGATGCTCCGTGGTTTGCGGCTGGTCACGCGGCGATCTGGTCGAACACGATGGCTGGAATGCGCATCGATAAGCGCCCGGAGGCGATGTGCTGTCTGTTAGGCATTCTCGTTTGATATCAAGTGTTTGAGGGGGGCGTTGTTTTCGATGGGCACAAAACGACTTGTGACATTAGCTTTAACTCAGCGTGTGGTTCAAAATGTTTTGTAACATGTCCGCCGCTCCTCCCTACCCCATGCGAATGCGCGCGCTCGA
>JBKJIA010000012.1:0-4382 GCA_046598735.1 Polyangiales bacterium | reverse complement strand
CGATTGGCATCGCGAGCCTTACGGTTGGTGAAAGCGCAGACGCCCTATTGGCCCGCGCAGACGCACACCTGTACGAAGCCAAGCGCGACGGCCGAAACCGCAGCGCTGGCTGAGCCTGGGTTAGCTCTAGCTCTGCCATTGGCACACCTCAGCGCATTACCTTACCTGAGCGCCATTACGCGCAAATACCCCACAAAAATGCTGGGTAACCTTAGTCACTGACCGAGCGAAAAGTGGTTTGCTCCTCATGCGACTCGCTGGTATGGTCTGCCTGCTAGCGGTTCTCCCCAGTCCCCCGCACTGCCAGCACGTAGACAGATTGCCCGCACTTTCGACCTAAGAGTTCGCGGCCCCACCATGAGCAACAAGGAACCCCCCATGCGCATCCGCAGAGCAGTATTTGCCCTTCCCCTACTTTTGTCGGTCGGCTGCACAGCCGCCCCCGCCGATGACATCGACGGCAACACCTACGCGTCTCACAAGAAGGACGACAAGGGTAAAGACGACAACAAGTTCAACAAGTTCGAAGGCCAGTACGACGTTGAGCAGCTCGGCACGGAAGCCAGCGGCGAGAGTCAAGCCGAAGTTCAGTACATCGTCCGCACGGGCGGGATTGCTGGAGCTCCGATTCCTGCTGACTTGTACTATCCCTCGCAGTGCAAGGACGCCCACGGCAAAGGGATGAAGAGTAAGAAGCACGGCAACTGCGACTACCCGACGGACCCGAAGGCGAAGACAGACGGCTTCCCGATGGTCGCCATGCTCCAGGGCGGGAACGTCTCACGAGCGCAGTACAGCGAGTTTGCAAAGCAGGTCGCCTCTTATGGCTACGTAGTCGTCGTGCCCGACCTCCTTAGGCCTCCACCCGGCGCCGGCGGACCTCCTCCAGGTGCCGGCGGACCTCCGGGCGCTGGTGGACCTCCCCCAGGTGTTGGCGGACCTCCGGGCGCTGGCGGACCTCCCCCAGGTGTTGGCGGACCTCCGGGCGCCGGTGGACCTCCCATGTTGCTGTTCACCTCGCAGTGGGTGACGAACTGGATCGCCGCCGACCTCGAGCAGCGCAACGCCGCCGTGCCTGCGGATGGAGACGAGAACCCGCTCTACGGTATCATCGACACCAGCAGCATGGCCGTCGTCGGCCACTCGCTCGGTGCAGCTGCTGCGCTCGCGGCCGTAAGCGGTGTGTGCACGTTCCCACTGTGCGTACCGAATCCCGCGGTCCCCTACGTTCGTCCAGCGGCGCTCAAGGTCGCTGTTGCCCACGGCTTCCAGAACTGTGACCCGCGCAGTGGCCAGTGCATGGACTTCGACACGAGTGCGGTACCGACGATGATCGTGAACGGCAGCCTGGACAACCCCGAAACTACCTATGGTGCATACGAGACGCTCGAGCCGGCACGTGCGCTGGTCTCGGTCGACAACATGAACCACTTCGGCCTTACCGACGATGACGGCAGCAATCCTATGGGCCCCAACCCGGAGGAAAACGGACTCGAACAGGAGCAGAGCATCCTTGTGACGGCTCGTTGGACCGCCATCTGGCTTGGCACCCATCTTCTGGGCGATAAGAAGGCCACGGAGATCGCCTTCAAGAAGAACGACATCACCGGCGTCACTGTCACCAGTGAGATGTGATCGCTAGACGGCCTTGACCTCCGCCGACCATGCGCTCTCACCCGCGAGCAGCAAGGAGGTCGGGAGGTCATGGCGGGGCTCTCTCTCGGTGGCGCTGCTTCGCCGTCAGTCTTTGGGCGTGGGCGGAACGTAACCCTCAGGTGCGGCCGAGCCCTCGCCAAAGAAGAACTTCTCGCACTCGGTGAGCCAGATCTTCTGGGCCTTGGCGTCGTTGAAGTCCAAGCGCAATTCGTTGATCAACATCGTCGAGTGCGCGAGCCACTGCTTCCAGCCTTCGCGCGAGACGTTCTCGAACACGCGCTGACCTAGCTCGCCTTTGATCGGCGCCCGCTCCATGCCTTCGGCTTCGTGGCCGAGCTTCACGCAATTCACCATCCTGGACATCAGTCTATATCTCCTCTGATCCCGTAGCGTTTGGCGAGCTCTCGCAAGTGATAGCGAGTCAGGCCCGCCGCCTGGGCACTGCGCGTGATGTTGCCGCCGTTCTTGTCGAGCAACGTCTTTAGATAAGCAGCTTCGAACTGGTCGAGCACGCGCTGCTTCGCTTCTTTGAACGGCAGCCCGTCTTCCACATACTGCACCGCGCTCGAGGCCGAGGCGCCCTCCGGCGGGCTGCGCTGCGAAGACGGCAACAGGTCCGGCACATCGAGCAATAGCCCCTCGGCCAGCTGACCCGCTCGGTCGACCGTGTTTTTGAGCTCGCGTATATTGCCCGGCCAACCGTAAGCACACAGACGCGCCATCGCCTCGGACGTGACCTCGAAGCGCCTGTTTTCGTCGGGAAAACGCCGCTGCGCCACCTGCGTGAGAAAGCTTTCGACGAGCTGCGGAATGTCTTCTGGTCGCTCGCGCAAGGCAGGCAGCTCGACTGTCACCACGCCCAAACGGTAATACAGGTCTTCGCGAAATCCGCCTTGGCCCACCATCTTGCGCAAGTCTCGATTGGTTGCGGCCACTACACGCACATCGACCGGGATTTCTTTGCTGCCGCCCACGCGCTTGATGTTGCGCGTCTCGAGCACGCGCAAGAGCTTGGGTTGCAGCGACAGATCGAGCTCGCCCACTTCGTCGAGAAAGATGGTGCCCGTATCCGCCTGCTCGAAGCAGCCCGTACGCCTGTCGACCGCACCCGTGAACGAGCCCTTTTCGTGGCCGAACAGCGTGCTTTCGATCAGATCGCGGGCGATCGCGCTGCAGTCCTGGACCACGAGCGGCGCCGCATGACGTTTGCCGCCGCGATGCAGCGCGCGCGCCACCAATTCCTTGCCGGTGCCCGTTTCGCCGCGCACCAACACCGTAAGCTCCGTGGGCGCCACACGTTCGAGCAGCGCAAAGATCTCGCGCATGCGCACGCTGCTGCCGATCAAGTCGTAGAACGAATTGCGCGTGGAGGCATCGATCTCGACCGTGCTCTCGAGCGGTTCAAAACGCATCGTGGTCTGGCCGACGCGGATCGTCTGGCCATGGCGTATCCACACTTCGCGCACGGCCAAATCGCCACAAAACGTGCCGTTCGTCGAGTCTAAATCGCGTAACAAAAAGCCACGTTCGTGGGCTTGGATCTCGAAATGCGTGCCGCTTATCGACGTGTCCGACAAGACGAGATCGCAAATCAAGCTGCGCCCCACCGTGGCCCGCTCGCGCTCGATCGACAGCTCTTTGCCGATGTCGGGACCTTCGATCACGAGCAAGCGACTGACACGCAGCCTGCGACTGCCAGATCCTTCGGATAAGACGGCCGTCATCGCACCACTCACTGAGCCTCCGCACGTAGGGCTGAAATGGCTTGGGCGTAGCTTTTAGCCCCAAATACAGCACTACCTGCCACGAGCACATCGGCGCCGGCGCTTACCACCTGTCGTGCAATCCCAGGTTTGATGCCGCCATCGACTTCGAGGTGCACCGGCTTGCCACTGGCTTCAATCATCGCGCGAATCCGCTCGATTTTGGGCAATACATGGGGAATGAAGTCTTGTCCGCCAAAGCCGGGATTCACGCTCATCACCAACACCAGGTCGAGCTGGTCGATCACGTAACGCAGCACGTCTTCCGGGGTATGCGGGTTCAGTGAGACACCGGCGCGTTTGCCCAGGGCATGTATTTGTTGAAGCGAGCGATGTAGGTGTTGGCAAGTCTCGGCGTGAACCGTGATGATGTCGGCTCCGGCCTCGGCGAACGCTTCGACGTAACGCTCAGGTTCCACGATCATCAGGTGCACATCGAGCGGAAGCTTGGTGACGCGACGCAGGGCTTTCACGACCAAGGGACCGATGGTCAAGTTCGGGACAAAACGTCCATCCATGACATCGACATGGACCCAATCTGCCCCAGAGCGCTCAAGTTCCATCACTTCTTCGCCAAGCCGTGCAAAATCGGCGGACAGGATGGATGGAGAAATCAGGACGGGGCTCACGGCACCGAGTCTGCGCCATGGCCAGCTGGGTGCAAGGCACAGTCCAGGGCAAGACCTGCCCCCCGGATTTTGCGTAGAAATGCGGAGGCTGCTATTGCCGGAGCACGTCCGTATGCAGGATCATTTCGCGAAGGTTGACGTGAACCGCTCACGCCGCAGACAATCGGGGTCGCGAAGGCCTCACGGCACGCGAGAGCATGGCTGAGCAACGCTACCGCGTAATCGATCGACTTGAAGCCGGCGGCATGGCCGAGGTCTTCCGTGGGGAAGCCCTGAGCATGCAGGGCTTTAAGAAACAGGTCGCGATCAAGCGCGTTTTGCCGCATCTCGCGCA
>JBKJIA010000264.1:0-3700 GCA_046598735.1 Polyangiales bacterium | reverse complement strand
ACATGAAGTCGAAACACATTTCGTCGCCCGTGCCGGTGCCGGCCCTGACTGGATGGTCAGTATCGTTGTCGTACTTGCACGTCATGTTCAGCACGTCGCCTGCTTTGAGATCGACATCGATGCTGTAGTAGCGCTGGGCAGCGAACGACCAGCCGGTCAGTGAAACCAGGTCTTCTTTGGCGCCGCCAACACGCGTGATGGTATGGGTGAAGCTGTCGCCAATTCCGTGCATGTGGGGCGCAGCGGCAAAGATGTGGACGTTGTTCTGGACTTTGCAGGTGGAGTTCGTAGAGCTCTTCTGTCCCGCAGGCACCAAGATCGTCCAGCTCGCAAGATTCGCTAGGCCATACTCTGTGCCCGTGGTGGGTCCGACGAAAAGCCTGACGCCGCTCGAGTCCTTCACGTCCGTGGCGCGAGCGCCGTTGTTGTAGTGGATCTCGAGTCGCAACGTGTCGTCCTTGGTCAGGCGCACGCCGCCGTCCGGAAACTCGATGGCAGGACCGCCGGGTGCCCAAGTGTAAACGTAACCCTGACGCGAACCGGTGAAGCGCAACGTCAGGTGGTGCACCACGCGCGAGTCATCGATGACGGGCTCGAAGCGTCGCACGAAGACGTCCTGAGCCGTCAGGGTCGAGAAATCGAAGTGCTCGTACTGATCGCGAGCGTCGACGGCGAGCGCAAACTCCTTGGCCGTCAGATCCTTCGAGGTGGTGTCGGCCGGACCCGTGGCTGGCGCGGTCAGGGGTTCGCGTGTGGCTGTGAGCTCGCCGCCTCCCATGTGATCTGCGTGGCCGCCATCGCCCTCAGGCACCCCGCTATCGGGTTTAGGCTCCTTACTATCTCCGCAGGTAGCAAAGGCGAGCAACATGTCGCGCGCAGCAGCGTCAGGTTGGGGCTGCGTGGCGGGCGGCATCACGTGCTCTTGCAGTGCGACCGCCATGTGATCGACGATGTAGCCATCACGGTGGGTGCCGAGCACGCTGTCGTACTCCAGCAGCGAAAATGGGGCTCCGAACTGGGGCTCGCGGGTGTGACAGGTGCCACACCACTGCGCGAGCAACGGCCGCACGGCGTCGTAGCTCGCGCGCGTGGGTACACAGTCAGGTTCGCCCAGAACCTGAGCATCTAGCCCGCCCTGGGCGCCCGAGTCCCGCCCCGCTGCCTTTGCGGCAGCGTCGTCGCCACACGCCACCAGCCCAAGAGCACCCAACGCCAGAACCCAAAAATCACGTGTGCGACGCAAAGCTAGCTCCTCTCAACGCGCCTAGGCGTGTCATGCAGACGAGCCTCAACAGCCAAGGCCCAGCTCAGCATTTCACATGAAGAGGTCAAGCGCGTCGTAGCTGTGCAGTTCCTGTGCATTGGGTTTGCTGGCTCACCCACGCGGGGTACGCCAATTCCACACACGCGCGCGTTCAAAACAGGGCATCTCGAGTCAGCGCCTGCGCAGGTGGGTCGCCAGGGTGCGAAGGTGCTCGTAGGTGGTAGCTGCGACGCTGCGCAGGTGGGTCACCAGGGTGCAGAGGTGCTCGTACGTGCCGGCCGCGACGCTGTGCATACGCGAAGCCAAGGCGCGACGGGTCTCCGGGCGGAGCATGCGAAAGGACAACACGCAGATCAGCCCTAAGAACAAGCAGGGTAAGGCTTTCATCAGCCCGATGGCTTGCGTCTGCCATGGCACTAGGCTGGCGAGTGTCACCACGGCAGCCTTCGGAGTCTTGTCTTTGACGGCGTCCCACGCGAACGCGGCGTGCGTGGCACCAAACCCTACGCCCGCAGGAGGGGCGATGCGCACCGGGACCGCATGCACGCGGACCGGCACGTCGAAGGTAGTCGTCTCTGTGCCGAAGCGGACGGTGACCCGGGCCGCTGCCACCCCCGCCGGCCCGGGGGCCCTGGCAGGCTTCAGTGCGTAGCGCTCTGCTCGTTGGGCGGCTTCCTCGTAGCTGGCCTGCGCCTCCTGGCTCGCCTTTCTGCGCTCCTTGAGCAGGCGTCCGGCTTGCCCCAATGCGGGACTGCGCCGAGCCGTGGTGTTCCGAGTGAAAAACCCCTTCGCCGGTGCGCGGTTTTGACCCGCCGCGGACAGACGGTCGACGACCCTCCTGGAGCCGCTCAGCGCCCGCTTGGCCTCGAGGCTGCGCTCGCGCAGGGTAGCTACGAGCAACTCGAGATCGGCATCCTGCTCAGACACGTCCGCCCAGAACAGCTCGACCTGCTCAAGGGTGACCGTGTCCAACGAGGCGCGCCGGCCCAGGCGCAAGCCCACGGCCGAAGCCAACGCCTCTACGTCGGGGGCGTAGACGGTCACCGTGCTTCCCGGAAGGGCGTGGGCCTCGATCTGGGCGAGGGTTTCGAGCTTCACCTCGGATAGGGGCGCAAGGGACAGCGTCTGCGGCTCGGTCGTCACGCGGCGGCGCTTGGAAAAGGCCGGAACTTTAACCACGAGGGACATTCGCCCCTCAGCCCGTGCTTGTTCAGCGAGATTGCGCTCAGCCTCCCGAGCATCGAAGTGCCGCTCCACGGCGGTCACCTCTGCGCGGGCGCGCAACAGGGATTCACCGTGCCCCGCCGGACCGCGAGCCAACAAAAGGGTGACTAACGAGAGTGCGAAGAGCAGCGATGACCCCAGTACCCAAAGAGTGGGTCGATTGATCCGCCGCCAAGCCTGCGCAGCGGCCAACTCGACGCCCCACTCCGTTACGCGAGCCGACGCCGAGATGAGCATGCGGCGGCCCCTTCGCAGGCTGTCGAGCACCGCAGTTTGGCTGGGCAACCAGCGCAGTGCATCCTGGGGCGTAAGGGAGGTTATCCATCTCGGAAGCGCGTGGGAGCTCCTCCAAATGCGAAGCGAAAGCATGCGCGGGCGTTCCGTTACGACCGCCGCCGCAGGCACCGAGTGCGCATCCATCGCATCCATCGACGGCGCATCGACCGTAGCGAGCGGGAGCGCATCGACCGTAGCGAGCGGGAGCGCATCCATCGCATCCATCGACGGCGCATCGACCGTAGCGAGCGGGAGCGCTTCGACCACGGGGCTCACGGGAACGGGAGGAGGGCGAGAGACGGCCTGCCTAGCGACTTCCGGCTCGCGCGCGGGACGATCGGAGGCGACGCTGGCCGCGGGCTGCGTGACGAGGGTGGGTACCACAGGAGGCGGAGGTGTTGGGCGGTCGACCTGGGACTTGGCTTTGACGAGAGCGAGCTTCGCGGAGACTCCTTCGCGCGTCACGGGAGAGATCGCGGGTATCTGGGGCGCGGGCACACGCTTTGCCCGTGAGACCGAGGGCCGCTCGACCATGGGCCGCGTGGGCCGAGCCACTGCCGGTTTAGCGGAGGCGACGGCCACCTGAACCGACGACGCAGGCTTGGCCTTCGCGCCCTGGTCGTTTGCAGCGACAGGCGGAGCAAGCTCGGGCTTGGCCTCGACAGGCTCCGTCTTGTTGGCCGGAACGTTGAGCAGCAGGGCCACGCTAAACTTGTCCGGGGCTGCTTTGGAGCGAGGGCTTGCTGGTTTGAATGGAGCAGGCGTCACGGCGCTAGGGACAGGGGCCGACGCCGGAGCGCTCGGTTGAGCGGCTTCTGACGCAAGGGCTTCGCTCTGAACGTTTTGCTTGCCTGCTGCTCCGCGTCGCGCACGCTTTCGAGCAGGGCAACGCACAGCGCGTCAGGCGACGCGTGGCGGTCCGCGGGGTGCAGGGAC
>JBKJIA010000454.1:0-28090 GCA_046598735.1 Polyangiales bacterium | reverse complement strand
CGCCCAGCATGACCATCGCGAAGGAAGAGATCTTCGGACCGGTGTTGTCGATCTTCACCTACGAAACCGAAGACGAAGCAGTGCGCCTGGCCAACGACACACCTTACGGTTTGGCCGCGGCTGTCTGGTCGCAGGATCCGGAGCGCGCCCGCCGCGTCGCCCGCAGACTACGCGCAGGTCAGGTAGACATCAACGGAGCAAGCTTCAACGCGCTCGCACCGTTCGGCGGCTACAAGCAGAGCGGCAACGGTCGCGAGCTTGGACGCTACGGCTTCGAGGAGTTCCTCGAGGTCAAGAGCATCCAGCTTTAGGGCTTGCTCCTGGCTTGCATCCACCTATCGCTCCCGTACGCATAGCTCGGTGACCTTGATGTCTCACTTCTTGGCACTCTGTTCGATCGTAAATGTGGCACTCCCCGCGGTGCGCGAGCACGCGCTGCTCCCTTCCTCGCTCTCGCAGGTGATCAACCACGCAGTAAAGTCGCGCCCTCGGAACGGAGCGGTGGGCAGGGTGGCCAGCAGCTCGGACATATCGAGCGAGCTCCTGCGAGGCAGCACCGCCACCGACCAGCGTGCTGAGCCGACGCGTGCGTACAGGAAGGTCCATGACGACGCGTCGCCTGCAGCCCAGGAAAGCGGGTGGTCCTGGCGTGGGTCGTCGGTGGTGACTACGGGCGGTGGCAGGAAGGGTCCGTCGATGGAACTTGGTAAGGCACCCTGGCTGCGAATCGTGCTGTAACGCCCGTCGGCAGGATCATAGATCGTGGCCCAGATCGTCAGATCGGGGCTGGTTATCAGGTCGGCGCGACCACTCATGGTCGCGGCGTAGCTCGTCTTACCAGACCATGGCTCGTGCGCCGTGGTTTCAGCCACGGGCACCATGATTTCAGTGTCCAAACCCATGGCGAATATTCGAAGCACCGCCGAGTCATCCGCGAGCGAAGCCGGAGCGCGCGGCCTCGTCACGCGTACGTTGTGCTCCGCGATCTCATGTTCGTTCCAGATCGCCTTCGTCACATCCACGTCGTTCGCTCTTCCTTCGTGCTTCAGCGTGCGAAACGACACCATGGGCCATTGCATCCCGTTGGAAGGAGATGGCCTCGGCCCCGGGACCTGCAGATACGCCGTCAGGACGAAGGGCTCATTGCGCAATGTGGGCACCACGAAGCGCTCACCAGCGTATTGCGCAACTGGCCCGGAGCTGCCCGCGAAGACCGTTTGCGCCAAGCCCGGCTCGGAATACTCGAGCTCGCCACTCACTTGAATGACGTCCGCTGTTGTCGCCACCAGTGGAAAGGCCCACACGTCATCCGGCATGCTCTCGCGCAAGCTGGCGGGGTCGGAGCCCACGACTGACGAAATCTCGTGGTCCGGAAGGTAAGCGCTGGCGATCAGGGGTCCGCCTTCGGGGTTGACGGCGAAGGTAGCTCGACCTTCGGCGTCGGATTCGCGCATGCTGACCACGCCGTCTTGGCTCAACCCGACCACCGCCCCTTCGAGGGGCACAGGCTCATGGCCGCCTGGCTCATACACGAACACCGTAAGGTCTTCGATCGGTGCGCTTGGGCCGCCATCGGTCTCCGTCGCTGTTTCGCCGCTGGGGCTGCATGCGGCGAGGAGCATCATAAAGGATATGATTTTTGAGATGCTTGAAGGCATAACTATCCAGAAGTGTGTTTCGTTCGAGGTTTTAGTTCTTCGGCAGCCTGAAGCTGAGCTTCTTACTGTCCAACTGGCTCGCGGTCGCGTTCAGCGAACGCACATCTTCCTGGCCGACACCTCGCATTGATCTGCGGCGCACTCGTCCATACGTTCGGCCTCGCCACCGCACGAGAAAGAGAGACACTCTGCGTCGTCCGCTATGCAGTTCGCAAGGACGCAGCAGCCCAAGGTGCGGTACTCCTCCGCGCAGCCCGACTCGGGTTGCGAGGCGCAATAGTACCGCCATCCAAACGTGCAAGCGATGTACTCATCCCCCCTGCGCAGTTGTCTTGAGCGCATTGAATTGGCGCGGGATGGTTGCCGCACTTAGCTCTGCACTGGGCCAGCTGCTCTTCACTCCAGACACCCTTCCGGTCGGTTCTAGCCCAGGGCCCATCAAGTGGCTTCTGAGCATCGGCGAGCGTGCACTCGGGGTAAGGACTCTGAGTCATGCCCGCGTCGGGTTCGTCGCTTGGAACCATCACCTCACCAGCATCCCCCAGGCCTGCGTCAACTCCGCGCTCGTCTTGCGTTGAGCACGCTAGTAACGTCATGGCGAGGCCGAGCAGCATTGCGCGAGAGGTCGACTTCAGCATGCGTCTAACACGCAAAGTTGGGCGCGTACGCGGCGAGTGGGCGCTTTGAGTAAGATTCACGGGTGGTAGGTTCACGGGTGGTAGGTTCACGGGGTGGACCCTCAGTTTCTACTGCTTCGACGGCAGTGCCCTTAGCCGGGCGCCTCCTCGAAAGCGCGCGCAAGAACTTCGTGCCGTCGTTGACGTACAGCAACCTGCTGAGAGAGTTGCCAAAGATTGCTAGTGTGGACGACTTGCCTCAGGTGCCCTCGAAAAGTTGAAATGTGTAAAGCGTCCCCGTTCTTCCGTCCCCGTTCTTCCGTCCTTCCAAGCGTCCCGGTTCCGTCCCCTACTCAGCAGACCCTAGTCCTCTCAGCAGCATGGCAGCTCCCGCAGCGAGTGGCACGACGGTATAGCCGAACCAGTGGATAGCGGTGCCGGCTTTGTCACCAAACTTCTCTTTCATGGGCCCGAGTTTGCGCCAGAAAGCCTCTGGCTTGATGAACCGAATGAGGAGAGTGCCCAGTCCGTAGACGAGCACAACAGTGCCCAATATGACGTCGCTATTCATGGAAGCTCCGGTTCTCGGGATCTAAGTGTTTGAAAGCTCAACGGCCGCGGATTGGTGACTTTACTTCCTCTGTGAAGGCGGCACGGATTCGCTTGGGACACGTCGCGTCACTTTTGGATCCTTGCGACTCAAAGCCCTAAGCCCGGGGCTCGAGAATTCCGACTGCTTCCAGCGCCAAACTCTTGATTGCCTCCAATGCGGGCGTGGGGGCGCAGCAACGCGCAAGCAGCTGCTGCTGGTTGCCGATTTCGGCAAGCATCGCGGAGTCGCCCTCGGTCGCCTTGTCGGCAACCTCCGAGTACTCATGCGGAGAGATGCGTTCGTAGACCTTTGCATATGCAAGGTTGAGCATGTTCTCCGCCACATGCGCGACCGCTCGCGCATTGGCCTGCGGAAGGATTCGGAGAAACGAATGAACTACAGTAAGAGATTCTTGCTCGAACACCCAGTTGGAGTCGTCGTCCTCTCCCGGCATTGCGGCTTCCACTTCCGCAATCAGCGCTTCGACTTTGTCGGCGTCGTTCACCAAAGCACTTGTCCAAAGCTGCCCAATCCAGGTGTTAGCCCTGGTCGCTTTCTCTTCTGCCCCACTGGCAGCCACCCCCCGGGAGTACGCCACCATGGCCCTTAGGCTCAAGGCTTGCCCAAACCGGAGCTGCGCATGCAGACCAGCAGGCTCCAACTCACGGCGAACAGTGTTGACATGATCATCCCAAAACATGACCTACCCTATTCCTGAGTTCCTGTGACGTTGCGGACACCACGACGTGCCTGGTCTGCGGCGCACTCCTTACAGGCCTTCCCTCCGTGACCGGCCCCGCTCTTACTAGCCTGGGCTCGATCCTTTTGCCCCTGAGTTGCTCGCCCTCCTCTCTGTTCACCGTGATGGGTGTTGCCGGGTTGTTTGCCCCGGGGCCCTTTCGGCATTTGAGTTCCTTCGCCCAGTAGTTTCTTGGCAGCGTCTCGCTGCTGGGGGGAGAGCGAGCCGTCGCTGCTGGTCACGGTGTGCACGACTTTGCCGCCTTCGCGCCCCTGGGTGACCGTAGTCGTACGACTGCCCGCGGCAAAGTCGTCGAGTTCGCCGTGGATGAGATCTGTGGCCGCTTGGAGATCCTTGTCCGCCAGTTCCTCTGCTTTGTCCCCAGCTTCTGCGGCTTTGTTTGCGCCTGCAGCGGCTCCCGACGCCTTTTCGCCCACCTTGGCGGCGTCCTTCGCATCCCCGACCTTATCCAACAGCTTGGCGGCGTCCGCTACATCGTCGGCCTTCGTCGCAATGTTTCGAACGATGCCCACGCCTCCAGGAACGCCGGGCAGAACAACGGCGGCGGCATCGAGTACAACGCCACCCACGTCGAGCACCTTGTCGAGCACTGTCGTGTCAGCACCCCACTCGCTGATCGCCTTGATCCCCATTCCGAGGCTCGCGATATCCAGAGCTGTCTCAATGATCTTTCCGTTCTTGTCCGTCCGCATCACGGGATTGTTGGCGGCATACGCATAGAGGTTGAGCTGTTCCCCCGCGTAAGCGTCGACCTCCGTCGAGCCCAGCACCAGCGGATCCGGCGCCAACCACCTGCGCAGCGTCGGGTCATACGGCCGCGCCCCGAAGTAGTAATACCCCGTGCCCGGATCCGGCTCCTCATTGGTGTACTGATAGCGAGGCGTTGCGATGCCGTTATACGCAAGGGTTGTGCCCCATGCGTCGTACTCCGCCTCGCGATCGGGAATGCGCACGTCGGCGGCGTTGAGTGGTGTCCGCGCGACGACGCTGCCGCGAACGTCGCTATGGATGTATCCGCTCTCGGCTTGCACCAGGGCGCCGTCGGTCAGAGAAAAGGCGAGTGTGGCCACGGTCGACTTCGCGACCGGCAACTGCATGACGAAGAGATTTTGCTCGGGACGAAGCTCGCTGCCATCGGGCAGGTAGTAGACTCGCTCGACCTTACCGTCTGGCTTGGTCGTTTCGCGGTAGACGCGAGAACCTCCGAAGCCGCATAGGTTGCGCGTGGTCGTTGTTTGCGGCGCGCTCGGGGGGCCGGACCGGACGACCGCTTCGCGCAGGCAGCCACCTGCATCGAACACCAGCGATCGATCGGTGATCGTGGCGGGCGTCGTGACGGTCTCAACGTCCTGAGAGACCCATCCGTCTGCGTCATAGGAGATGGTGCGTGTTCGACCCGGCGCCGTAGCGTTTGAGACTGCTTGGGTGTTGCTAAGGTTTTCGTAGAGGTAGGTGGTCGTCGCCGTACCGGCGACGATCGACGTGAGATTGCCCTGTGCGATCGTAAAGCGTTCGTTCTTGCGTTCGGTGCCGTTCATCACCACGCGGCTTGTGGCAAGTTCGTCGAGCGCGTTGAACGTGTGGGTCTTCTCGCTCACCGGTTGGTTAAGACGGAATCTCTGCTCGCGCTTGATGTTCCCGTTCTCGTCGTGGTCGAGGAGCGGATAGCGCAGCTCGCCAAACACGTTGCTTCCCTGAGCCATCTTCTCGGAGATCAAGTGTCCGCTTGGAAGGTCGAACTCCCAACTGCTCACAACACCATTCCCAAGCGTCGCGTTCACCAGGCGCTCGAAGGGGTCGTACGAAGCCGCGTTGACTAGCGTGCGTGACGCATTGGGTAGCGAAATGTTGGTCGTGCGACCCACCAGGTCGTGCGCATACACAACGCGATGTGGACCAGCATTGAGCCCTTCAACGAGGGATTCCCTGAGTTGACCCGCAAGCCCGTAGTTGAGCTGGATCGCGTACCAGTTCGAAACGTTGTCGGGCAACGTGTCTGCAATCGCTGGGGAGAGCTCGACTTCGTAGCGATTGGCTCGCCCGTAGTGGTCGTACTCGATGTGCGTCGTTGACGCGTTGTCGCTTTGACGGCAGAGCCTTCCGAGCGACGCTTCTGCGATCGAGCAGTCATAGTAGAAGTCGGCCGTGGTTGCTTCGGTAATGTTGCGACCGTCGCGCAGATGCTCATAGTCGACGCTGATATGAGTTGCGCGACCGACGCCGTCACGAACGACATCGACCTGTCGTCCTTCAGGAGTGGAGGCCGCGATGAGCTTCGACTTCGTGTCGTAGCAGTAGGAGTGCACGCGCGTGGGGGCGGCCGCCGTCGCACTTGCCGAACGCGGCAACGTGGCGCGCGTAAGTCGTCCACCTTCGTCGAAGGTGACGCGGCGTGCGCCTAATGAGTCCGCGACCGAGACCGTGCGTCCGGCACCGTCAGATTGGTAGGAGTAGGATGCCGCGATCGTGGTGTTGTCCGCGGTGAAGCGTTTGACCGAGATCAGCGCACCGTTCGCGTCGAACCGGCGCTCGGATTTGAACCTGCGCAGGTTGGTTGTCGTGACCTGCGGATAGACCACACCACCGTCGCTCACGTTCTGATACGCGTACGCGATGGTTCGATTGATGGTTTGGTTTTCCGGCGCGGGCAGGGTCACCGACAGCTCCCGATCGAAGCCGTCGTAGGTCGTGCTCGTGGCGAGACCGCTCTCGAGCGCGATGCGGCTAATCCCGGTCAAGCGCGCGGGCTGGTAGCTTTTGACCAGCCGCCCAAGACCATCATACTGATTGCGACTCACGCGGTTGGTGGGGGTCGTGCTCCCGGTTGTGGCGCCCACCTGCTTATTGGTAGCGAGCACACGCCCGTAACCGTCGAACGCGCTCCACGTGGCAAAGAAGGACGAGGAAGTGGTGTAGTTGTCGCTCGTGACGGTCCACGGCCCGCCGGCCTTGTCGTCGTAGCGATTGTTTACGAGTACGCTGCTTTCCGGGCCAATGTGTGAAACGACCCGCCCTTGCCAGTCGAAGAATCGGGTGTTCCCTCTACCATTCATATCACTGGTCCAGGACACACCTCCAAAGCGAGGATCCCACTCGCTTTCCTCCTGAAGGAGTGCTCCCGGGCTGGAAGCGCTGGCTGGAACAGTTACCGAACGCAGCGACACGTAGAGATTGAGCGCGTCATACTCCAGCGAGATCACGGTGCCGTTGTCGTTGATCGTTTTTGGTTGCCCAAGCACGTAGTTTGCAAAGGTCGTCGTGCTCCACTTCGGGCCGCTCGAGCATTCGCTGCCCGTAGCGGAGCCGCCGTCGAGAAGGACGCTATGCGCACTCAAGCGGTTGTCTGCCCCGTACTCAGTGACTGAGTGCGCAAGTAGCGCGCGCGTGCGCGTTCCGAGCTCATCGAAGCGGTCTCCATAGGTACTGACGGTTCCAGGGCGACCGAGCCGCCATGCGGATGCAACATGCTTGAAGGTTCTCGTAGTGGTCGAGGTTTCGGATGCGTCCGGGTTGATCTGCCCAAGGTCATCCAAGCGTCCGGTGATGGTCTTTTTGAAGAACCCATACGCATCCGGTTCGCGCTCTTGGGTAGCGGTATAGAAAGTAAGGGTACCGTCTTTGGTGGCTGTGATGCTGTCGGTGGCTCGCACCCGTGCAGCGTTGCCGAAGGCGGTCACGGAGTAGTTCTGCGTTGTCTCCATTTCCGCGTTTCGCACCAGGTCGAGCGAGCGCGACGTAACTACTGCGCCGCGGAGCGGGTGGGGGACAGCAACTCCTGCGATCGCGGGTCGTATGTCATAGGTCGTCGTCGCCTCAGCCTGCGCGACAAACGTGCATGTGGTGACGCTGTTGGCTGCCGGTCGTGTGCAGTTGTTGCCGTTCGCAAAGGTCGCGGTGACCTTCTCGAAGCCGAGGGCACGCGTGGAGCCTTCCTCGCGCGCGTAGTTGTCGTACTTGAATGCAATTTGCAGGGCAGTTTCCCCGCCCACGTCGGGCCAACGGGTAGTCATGGGTTGCGCTCCGCTACGCAGTGCGCGAACCACCTGATAGCCCGTGGAAAGGGCGCCTGACTTGGTAACTACGCCTCCGCGGGCGGCGTCGGAGGTAGCTGCAACGTAGTCAACTTCCGTCCACGCCCCCGCTGGTTCCTCGATGCGGGTCAGCATGTCCGGATGCCGCATCATGTTGCGACGCCACTTGGCGACTGGTGGCAATCCAGGGTACTCGACGCACGGCCTTCTGATGCCGCCGTCGACGCAGAAGCCGCTAAAGACCGCGTCGAGTAACCCGTCGTTGTCGATGTCAGCGAGCCTTGATCGACCGGCAAGCGGCAGCGTCACACGCTTGTCTGCATCGTACTGCGAGAACACGAAGTCTGGCGGGAGAACGCACGATCCGTTCGCCTCGGCGGCACCGAGGCTGTTGCGAAAGCCAAGGCCTGTATTCAGAAAGACGCGTTGCTCGATGCTGCGCGCTTGGGAACGCGTGACCTCCGACGCAAGGATAAGGTCGACTCGACCATCTGCATTGATATCGGAGAAGCTGGCAGCGGACAGCGGTAAAGTGGTAACGACCTTTCCACTGGGCTGGAAGTACTCATCGATTGGATTGAGGTCGATCCCCTCAAACCCGTGGTCGGTACAGGCGCCCTGTCGATTCTTGAGTAGAGAGAGCGGCGAGGGAGGCTGACTGCTTGCTTCCTCCTTGGCTCTAAAAGGTGGCGTGGACCACTGTTCTGTCACGGTGCTCTGACCGGACCACTCTTCATGGGTGTCCCAGCGGTAGCCACGGTTGATGTGCACTTGGTGCCCGCCCATGCAGAAAAGGCCGTTGGACCCCGGCTGGTTCATACGCGGAACCCGCATAGGTCGCGAGGCGGCGACGAGCTCAGGCAGCCCATCGCTGTTTATGTCGAGGGGCAGCGCGTTGAAGTCGGCACCGACAGGGTAGATCGAAGTATCACCATTCTGGCTGCATCCGGCTCCAATGCAGCTCTGGTTTCGACCGTCATGGAAGATCTGACGGGCAGACCACGTGAAGCTTCCGACTCTGCGTGCTGCTGGCGCCGACCCCATGCCGATGAAGCTTGCGATCAGATCCGACATGGCGCTGATCAAACGATTTAGGGAAGCTAAGTTGATCGCTATCTGCCCCGGCGGCCCAATCAAGAAGCGCGGGCGCGACAAAACGTCGAGAAGGTCCGCCATGGAAATCGCCAAGCCATTTCCACCCGGATAGAGGATGGGACTCAGATCTACATCGACAGCGGGCACGAGCAGTGTCGGAACGGCGAGACCGATCAGCGCGGGGCGCGTGAGGGCACGAACGGCAACCTGAATATTCCACGCATCAACGATCTTCTTGAGCGAAGTGACTGGGCGCGGAACGCGTGCCCATAGGTCCTTCTCGAACAAGTCTACCAGCGCAGAGCGTAAGGTGCGTACCCGCGCTTCGTCGCTTGAATCTTGTGCAGAGTACGAGCCCAGCAACTGACCGAGCGCCGTGCGATACGTCTCGGTCATGGGCGTAATCCATGCCGCAGGTAGCGTGCGCATTCCTGGCACTACAGTGCGTAGTGCAGGAAGCACAGTCGTGCGGAACGTGTTGATTTGAGCAAGCTGAGCAGAGGTCGTGGCCGTCAGCGAAGTGACGTCAACAGTCATGCTGGCCTCGGGAGCGGAGGGCCAATCTAACCAAAAATTCTGTCCGTCCGAGAGATACGCGTGAGGAATGAAGTAAGTTCCTGCTCCGCCCAGAGCCCGCAAATGGCTATCGGCACCTTTGAGAAGTAGTAGGTCCGCCTTACCATCCCCGTTCAAGTCCGAGGCTGGCGCTTGGAAATCTTGAACGCTGCCAAACGACCGGGTGCAGGGCGCTCCGTTGTTGCAGGGCCCCCCATCCTCAGAGCTCGTCTCGCGGACAACGACCTTCTTTTTGAGCCCAGGCCAGGCATCGATTCGTGCAATGCCCACACCAGACCGCGATCCGCGAGCATTGTTGAAGCCTACCCTGATGTCTATCGACCCGTAGCCCGAAGGACCCCGATAGTCCTCGCCCGGTGGGCCAAGGTCTCTGCAGACGACCGAACCTATCCCCAAGCCTTTGCACCAGGGATAGACTCCGTTCGCGCACCCGATCCAGTTCGCATCCAGAATCGGAACACCTGGCGGCGGTTCATCGCCCCAAACCGGCTTGCAGAAGTCCGAGCCAGGAGAGCAGGACAAACTCCTAAAGTTGATTGAGCGATGGTCGAACCAGCAGATTCGGGCGCCGCTGACCCAAAGTGGTGTCGTCGGGGGCGGGGCCTTAAGGAGGAAGCGAAACCCGTCGAGGGGAGTGAAGGCCGGCAACCAGCCTTGCGAAATGTTAGTCCAGGAGGGAACGTCCGCTATCGGAGCGTTGTACTCGCTCGCAAAGAAGAAGGGACGGCCGCTAACGTAATGAACCAAGGGGAAGGAGATCGCGTCAGAATCCGAATCTCCGTCGACGTCGGCGAATTCCGTAATCAGCAAGTCCTCTGGAATCGATAGCGCGGAGGTGGTGCCAAATCGTGAGAATTTGCCGTCTGCACCGCGCTGGTGGGAGCGGGCCATCACCCATTGCGCCGCTGGACCTTGGAGTCCTGCCGGCATGTAGATGATGTCCGAGTCGCCATCGGCATCCAGATCACGAAATTGGTACGCGTTCGCCAGGCCAGGTGCGCTGAGTGCCCCTACGGGGTTCGTGTACGTAGTGGTTAGGGGAACGCCGCCGCTTCGGTAGACCTCAGGGTCCGCTGAAGGAAGGTCAAGCACTGGTCCGAAGGATGCTGAGCGCGTTGTGCTGCAAGTGCTGTGACCGGGCTGGACTGCGAAGGGATTCCCGTTTGAGGAATAGGTGAATGTTGTGGTGCGCCCCGACGCTCCCAAGACCGACTCCGTGACGGAGCGCAAGAGGGGGCGGCCTGTATCAAGGCTGGGAGTGATGGAGAGGTCATACCTCCAGTACTCCGCCTCGGTGGCCCCTGTCAGGGACAGAACGGGAGGGCCGAACACGGCGATTCGCTCGACTATGCCCTTGCTTTGCACGTGCCCGTTCATCATGTCGATGTCGCCGACGTAGTCTCGGACTGACACCGCCGCGCGAAACTTGTGCGCGACGGAGCCGTTCACGTTGCCGCCCCAGCGCACGCTTTTTAGAACGGGCCGGAACTGCACAGCGAGCCACCAGTCGCTAATAAGGTAGCCGCGGGTTTGGCCGTGCACGACGTCGTCCAGATAGTGGTAGTCGTACTCGATCGAATTGCCTTCGGGATCCCGCTCCTCCAAAAGGAGCCACTCGTGCGTGCCGAGCTCATTGACGATGCGCGCCGTACGTGCGCCGATCGCCCCATAGAAGCGCTTGTTCCCGTCGGGTAGATGCTCAATCCATCGGTCTTCATTGGCCACGTACTCGTAGCGAATGGGGCTAACTTCACGCTTTGGTACGTGGAGCAGCGAGGACGTGTTGGCGAGCGTCAGACCTTCGGCCGATGTCGCGGTCACGAGGGGCCCAGACGGACCTGCGAACGGACCTTGTGTCGCGTAGCGAGTCTTTTCACCGGTCCGCTCGAGCGCTGGGAAGCCCTGTTCGGTGGAGCGCGAGATCGACCCGACTCCGAGCGACCATCCCGCACCTACGGCGGATGTGGTGCGCGCTCCACTGCTGGCATAGCTAAGCGTAAGATCCGGCGTCATGCCCGAGCGACCGGGCGGAAGACGAATGGAAACAGAATCTGTAAATGCACCCGAGGCCCCAATGGGGGAGGTGCGCGGCTTCATCGCATTGCCCGCGTCGGTGGCGGCAGAATGCTCCATGGCAGTCGCACTAATGTTGCTGAACGCAAACGAATCTGCCGGTCCAACGCTCTGCGCGTGTGCGCGTGGCGCACGCTGCATGATGGGTAAGACCACCAGCATGATGCTGAGCACGGTCAGCAGAGCACTGGTAAGGAGGCGTTCGACGAATCGCCTTCCAGAAGAGCGCAGTAGAGATGCCGGAAGACGCATGAGTAAACTCCCCACAGAAGGTGGGACGACACCTGTTTCGCAAGAGCGTCCCCAAGTTCGGCCTGACTAGCAGAAGTCAGTGAGCCATCAAGTCTTAGTCGGGGTGATAGCGGCTTGCGCGAGAAAAGCGGCCGGGGGGCGACTCAGAACTAAGCCGCCTAAGCAACACAACGGGTCTTCAATCACTACGACGAGGGCACGACGGGTGTTCCAATCGGGCTTGCCATACGCAGACACGTCCCAAAGCCAGATTCCCTTGATCTCGCTCCCAGTCCCGCGCGAAACTCAAGCGTCACACGATTAGAAACAGGAGCGAAGAACATGGCTCGAAAGCTGAGTGTCGCGATGACGTTCGACACGCTCGAAGACGAGGTCCTGCATACGCGCGCGGCGCTTGCGGCAGATCCCGACGCTGCGGATCTGTTGGTGATTACGGATGGGTGGCTCGGTAAGGTCGATGCGTCGCGCGCGGCCGATCGCGCGGCGCGCGTTGCTAGCACCGAAGCTACGGCGCTGCGCCAAGTGAGTAATGGTCGGCTCGACTCGGCGTGCACGGCGTTCGGCGATGCGCTCTATCTCGCCGTGGACAAAGACCGAGGCGCTGCGCGCTGGACGCAGTTCTTCAAGCTGCCCGTCAATCGCTTCGTGCGCCAGGCTTTCCCCACGCAGGTCTCGCTCGTGCGCGGGTGGCTTGCCATCGACGACAGCGTGCTCGCTGCCCATCGCGTAGGGCTCGAACAGTGGTCGACGAGAGGTCAGGAGGCGCTTGCGCGCACCGAAGCCACGGTCGCCCCACTCGGCGTGGCGCGCGTGACGCGCGAGCAGCTCGCAGACGACCTGACACGCGAGCGCGATGGGCTCGAAGATGCGCTCTCTGCACGCGCACGTGAGCGCAAGCTGCCGCGTGATTGGTCCGCGCTGTTCTTCCGCATCACGCCGCGCAGCCGTCCTGACGAGCAGGAGCTGCCGTCAGACGAGCCGCCGAGCGCGTAAACGGCGCGTCGGAGCTGCAGAGGCGTGCATACGGCGCGCGTAAACGACTCCGTGCACGTGCAAAGCAGCCCATACGGATCTTGGGGCGGCGCAAAAAGCGGTCGCAAGCATGTTTACGGCGTCCGTATGATGCTTTTTGACGGCACGAAGCGTTTTGTGCGGCCAGCGCACGAGCATCTGAGTGCGTGCAGCGAGGCGTTTACGCGCGCTGTATGCAGCTCGTTGGCGTGCATCGCACTGTTTACGGTGCGCGCATGGGCCGAATTGTCAGGCCGCGATGCGGCTGCGCCGCTCGGACCGACCTCCCGGCCGGTTTCGTCGCCGTCGCTGTCGCCGTCAACGTCAACGTCAACGTCAACCACAACGCCTGCCTAGACGAGCGAGTCTGACGTTGACGTTGTTGACGTTGACGTTGACGGCGACGTTGTTGACGGCGACGGCGGCGGCAACGAAACCGCCTCCGCAATCTCCACCCCCATTTCGCCCTCTCCACCCCTTTGCCATTCCCCTCCTGCCCAGATGCTACGCTTCCCCCTCATGTTCGCGGCCCAGGGGGGACGGCGACACGAAAGGGTAAGTAGATGAGCGCTCCGCGCCTCGAAAATATCAACGTCGCTGGCCTCTCTGACATGCCCACGCCGAGCGACGTGCATGGGCTCGTGCCGCTGAGCGCAGAGGGCGCGCAGACGATCGCTGCGGGTCGTGCAGCGGTGCGCAACATCCTAGAGCGTAAGGACCCGCGCGTGGTGGTGGTTATCGGACCGTGCTCGATTCACGATCCCGATGCCGCGCTCGAATACGCCGCGCGCCTGCACGCGCTGTCCACCAAAGTCGCCGATGCGCTCATGATCGTGATGCGCGTGTACTTCGAAAAGCCGCGCACTTCGGCGGGCTGGAAGGGCTTCATCAACGATCCGCGCATGGATGATTCGTTTCGCATCGAAGAGGGCATCGTGCGTGCCCGCCGTTTGCTCGCGCAGTTTGCAGACATGGGCTTGCCCACCGCATCGGAGGCGCTCGACCCGCTTTCTCCGCAGTATTTGGGCGATTTGATCAGCTGGTATGCGATTGGCGCGCGCACGACCGAGTCGCAGACCCATCGTGAAATGGCGAGTGGTTTGTCTGCACCGGTGGGCTTCAAGAACGGCACCGATGGCGGGCTTGAGGTCGCAGTGAATGCGATTCGCGCAGCCGCCTTACCCCACAGCTTCCTCGGTATCAGTCCGGAAGGTCGCACCGCCATCGTGCGCACCACGGGCAACCGTCATGGCCATTTGGTGTTGCGTGGCGGCGGCGGTCGGCCCAACTACGATACAGTAAGCGTAAGGTTAGCGGAGCGCGCGCTGCAGGCGGCCAAGCTTCCGTCCAACATCGTGATCGATTGCTCGCACGCCAACTCACTCAAGGACCATACGCTTCAGCCCTTGGTCTTTCATGATTGCATCCATCAGATCAACGAGGGCAATCGTTCGATCGTGGGTCTGATGGTGGAGTCCAATCTCCATGCCGGTTGCCAGACGATCCCGGACGACCGTAGCCAGCTCAAGTACGGTGTGTCAGTCACCGATCCATGCGTGGATTGGGCCACCACTGAAGAGATGTTGTTGCGCGGTCGCGACGATGTGTTGAGCGCGCTGAGCCGCCGCGCGGCTGGTTGAGTAGAACGGCTGAGTAGAACGGCTGAGTAGAACCGCTGAGTAGAACCGCTGAGTAGACCGTAAGGTCAAGAGCTACAAGACAAAGCCGAGCAGCCAGCTGCGCTGCGCGCCCATTCCGGTCGCTTTTGAGCCAAATATGCGTATTCTGGCCGCGTTTCGTAGGGGTTACGCAGCGCCTCGAGTAGTGCCTCAATGCGCGAAACGTCGCCCGCTTCTGCTGCGTTGATGACTTCTTGCACGATGTAATTGCGTGGAATCAGGTACGGATTGCTGCGATGCATGCGTGCGGTGCGCGCTTCCGCGGAGAGCGCATCTTGCGCGCTGCGTGCGGTATAGCGCGAGAGCCAAATCAAGAGGCGTGCCCGCGCATCACCGGCCAGCGCATCGGGTGCGTACAAGGCGTGTTGAAGCGGCGCGAGCAGTGCGTCTTCGTCCTTACGGTCTGCTTCGCTCAGGGGCAGCGCCGAGAGCGCGCGAAAGAACAGCGTCATATCGATTTCGGTCAGCGTCAGGCACGCGATTAGCTCTTCGAGCAAGAACTCGTCTTCGTCGTCGTTCGTACCTGATGTGAGCCCAAGTTTGTCGAGCATCATTTGTCGGAACGTTTTGTCGAACGTGCTGCGATAGAGCTCGAGGCCTTGTTCTAGTGGACCGGGTTCGGCCACAATCGGCAAGAGTGCGCGCGCAAGCTGTAAAAGATTCCACTGCGCGACGCCCGGTTGGTTGCCGTAGCAATAGCGACGCCCGCCCGCATCGGTGGTGTTAGGCGTAAAGCCGGGATCGTAGTGATCGATCCAACCGTAAGGTCCGTAGTCGATCGTCAGTCCGAGGATCGACATGTTGTCGGTGTTCATCACGCCGTGGATGAACCCCACGCGCATCCAGTGTGCGACCATCACGGCAGTGCGCTGACATACCTCGCTAAACAAGCGCGCATAGCTGTCCGGTGTAGGGGCGCCCAGCTCTGGGTAATGCTGCGTCAGCACGTAGTCGGCAAGCTTGCGTAAGGTCGCCTGATCGTCGCGGGCAGCAAAGATTTCGAAGTTGCCAAAACGGACGAAGCTGGGCGAAAGCCTGGTCACAATCGCGCCAGGTTCGTTGCGCGGGCGACCGTCATAAAACATGTCGCGCTTCACGAGATCGCCCGTGCCGACCAGGCACAAGGCGCGTGTGGTGGGTACACCCAGGTGATGCATCGCTTCGCTACACACAAACTCGCGAATGGAGGAACGTAAGACGGCGCGCCCATCGCTGTTGCGCGAGTAAGGTGTAGGGCCCGCGCCCTTGAGCTGCACTTCCCAGCGCTGTCCGGTCTTACTGATCACTTCTGCGAGCGAGATGGCGCGTCCATCGCCTAGCTGACCTGCCCAGTTGCCGAACTGATGACCGCCGTAACAAGCTGCAAACGGTCGCATGCCGGGCAGCACGCGATTGCCGCCGAGCACGTCGACCAACGGGCCCGTGTTTTCGCTGGGTCGCGCGATGCCGAGTAACTCGCCGGCTTCTGCAGACCACGCAAGTAAGGTCGGTGCTTTGACCGGCGTGGGCGTGACGAGCGAATAGCAGGCGCCTTGTACTTGGCGGCAGGATGCCGCTTGGCTTGGGTCCGCGGGCAGGCTGCGCACGAACGAGTCATCGAACGAAATGGCGTCTAGAGAGGTAAGGCCCATGGCGTATCAAGCCTCTACCGCGCGCGGCGCATGGCAGCAATGAAAGCCCCCGTACCTAGCAAGCCTCACTTGCCAAGCCGAACGCTGGTGCCGCCTAGGTTCTGACCCAGACTCGTCAATACGTCGCAGCGTAATCGCCCCTCGGTCCGTGCGGACACACGCAGACGCGACCAGGTGCGAAAGCCCTGCTTTCTGCCGCCGCGCACATCGAGCGGGATACGAGATAGGACCTTACCATCGTGCGTCCACACGTGCTCAAGTGCATCTTTGAGCCCGAGCGGCGCGCGGATTGCGGTGAAGCACACCAGTGCATCTGGAGCTTTGTCGAACTGGGCAGCCTGGCCCACGAGCGTGCGTTCGACCACGCCAGTGCCGATGCCCGCGCTCACGACGCGCAAAGGAGCGGGCGGAATCGCGCGAATGCCGCCCAACAGTAAGAAGGTCGGCAAGAGCACGCCTGCGAGAACAGCTCCGAGCAGGTTCGTGCCGCGTGCACCTTGCAGAAAGCGCGTGATTGGAATCGCGATGCCTACGCTCAGCGCGCACGCCCATACTGCTGTCTTGTTTGCGACGCCGAGCATGGGTAAGGCCGCGTTCCAACCCACGAAGTTTGCAAACGCCATCACCAACGGTCCGCCGAGTGGATGCGACACGATCTTGGAGCACAGCGGATCCCACAGGGTTGCCGCGAGCACCGCTACGAACACCACACCGAAGGCGCATTGGGCCGCCGTCCACGCGCTTGCTTGCACATAGAACGGCGCCGAGAACAGTAAGGATAGGTGCACGATCGACTGCGTGGCGGAGTCTACTGCAAAGCTCGCCATGCGATGGAGCGCGCCAGCACTGGGTTTTTCGAGCGCGCGATGGGCGACGCTGACGAGCACGAGCACCACCCAACCAAGGGCGGCTGCACCCGCCACCCATGGGCCTTGGCTTTCGTTGTGGTCCACGGCGATGGCGCCGCCGATACTCATGGCGAGCGATGCCCATGGGATGAGCGGCTCTGCACGCTCGTAGCCCCGCTCAAGCTTATCGCGCAGGCCGGGCCTGGGTTCGGGCTGGGGCTGGGGCTCGGGCTGGGGCTGGGGCTCGGGCTCGGGCTCGGCAGGGGTTACCGTAAGATCCTCGGTCACCTGCTCACCCTACGTTATCGCGGCTTTTTTGCCGCTTCTTTTGCCGCTTTGAAACGAGCTTTCAAGCGTGCGGCGTAGCCTTCCTTGTTGATCTGCTTCGTACGACTCAGCGCCAGCGCATCCGCGGGCACGTCCATCGTGACGGTGGTGCCGGTGCCGACATAAGCGCCACGGCCGATGCGCACGGGGGCCACAATCTGCGAATCGCTGCCGATGAACACGTCGTCTTCGAGCACGGTGACGTGTTTTTGGAAGCCGTCGTAGTTGCAGAAGATGGTGCCCGCGCCGATGTTAACGTCTTCGCCAATCTCACCATCGCCCAAATACGAAAGATGACTCGCCTTGCTGCGCGGCCCCAAGCGCGTCTTTTTCATCTCCACGAAATTGCCGACCTTGGATTCGATTTCCATGATCGTGTCAGGTCGCAGGTGCGCAAACGGCCCGGTTTCTGCACGCTCTCCGATCACGCTATCGCTGGCGACGGTATACGGTTTGAGATGGGCGGAGCGGGCGACCTGAACGTTCTTGAGCACGCAGCCCGTATCGATGTGGGCGCCCGCTGCGATGCGCGTATTGCCGCGCAAATGCACGTTCGGTTCGATCACAGCGTCGGGTTCGATCTGCACGGTCGCATCGATGTAAGCCGTGGCCGGATCGCGCACGCCCACACCCGCGCGCGCCCAACGCAGCGCAATCCGCATGCGCAGCAACGTTTCGCAGCCGGCCAGTTGTGCGCGGTCGTTCACACCCTGAGTGTCTTCGATACCCCAATCGAGCGTGTTGACGCCGCCTGCTTGCGCAGCCTGCTCCACCACATCCGTAAGGTACAGCTCACCCTGCGCGTTTTGCGTGGAGAGCTTACCAAGTGCCTCGCGTAAAAAGTCCGCGCGCACGGCGTACACGCCCGGGTTCATCTCGTTGATCGCACGCTCTTCGGGGCTTGCGTCTTTGTGCTCGCGGATGCGCAACACCTGACCTTGTGGACCGCGTACGATGCGTCCGTAGCCTGTGGCGTCATCCATCTTAGTGGTGAGCATCACGAGCGGACCTGACGTGCTCGGAATCTGCGCCACCAACGCGCGGACCAGCTCGGCGTGCACAAGCGGCGTATCCCCGCACAAAATCACGACCCAACCCGCAAAGTCTGCAAGCGGCGTAAGACCTGCGCGCACGGCGTCACCGGTGCCGAGTTGTTGCTCTTGCACCGCGGTGCTGACGCGCGCATCGAAGCGTTCGGCCACATCCGCTATCACGCCTGCGCGGCCGTGACCTACGACCACGGATACACGTTCGGCTCCCGCGTCGAGCGCAGCGCGGGTCACGTGTGCATACATGGGTAGGCCCGCGACGGCGTGCAGCACCTTTGGCAGGTCGCTCTTCATGCGAGTGCCTTGGCCGGCTGCCAGGATCACAGCGACGAATGGAACGCTCATGGCCACCGGTCTAGCGCGCGCTGGTGCTTGCGCCAAACGTCTACGCGCTCGAATCGCGGCGTGCTCAGGCGCTGCGAGGGCTTTCGAGCGCAGGACCCGGCGGAGCTTCTTCCGCCTGAGCGACTAGGTATTTGGCGACCCGCGCGAGTGCACCGAGATCGTGCACATCCTGCTCAAAAGCGGGCACTTCGATGAACAAGCCTTTGCCGCCGCTCAACGCCTTGAGCCGTTCGACTTCGCCGCGATCGGTTACCGCGCGCACGCGCTCCTCGTCGAGCGCGCGCCACAACTTTTCGGTCAGGAGTTGTGCATTCAAGGATGCCGGAATCCTGCCGGCAAGCTGAGTATTCACGTCGTGATCGCTGCCGTGGGGCTCGTCGAGCAATGGCGTCACACGGTTGATGACCGTGCCCTGCTGATGCATGCCGTGTTCGGTCAATTTCTCGGCGAAAAACACGGCTTCTTTGATCGCGAGCGGATCGGGGCTCGTCACCAGCAAGAACGCGACCTCGGGTCCACGCAGCGCTTGCGACACTTCGCGTGCACGCGCTGTAAAGCCGCCGAACAAATCGTTGATGTCCGTGATGAACAGCGCCACCGAATCCAAGAACTCGCCACCCGTAATGCGCGCCAGGCCCTTGAGCACCAGCTGCGCGCCCTTGCCCACCAAGCTGAAGCCAAGCTTACCTGCGCCGCCGAAGGCCTGAATGAACCAGCGCATGGCCGGCGAATCGATGGCTTCGATCAAACGCTCAGGTGCGTCGAGAAAGTCCAAGGCATTCGAGGTCGGTGGCGTGTCGAGCACGATCAGATCGTAAGATCCCTCTTTACGTACCGAATGCAGCTTCTCCATCGCCATGTACTCTTGCGTGCCCGCTAAGGACGTGGAGATGTACTGGTAAAGGCGGTTGTCTAAAATGCGCCGCGCACGCTCCGGCGACGAGGCGTACTTGTGGACGAGCTCGTCGAACGTGCGCTTGGTATCCAGCATCATCGCCGAGAGCTGACCTGCGCTCGTCAAACCCGCCTTTTCGAATAACTCGCGCGGTACCACTTGTTCTTCGGTGGTCATCGCCGACAAGCCCATGCTATTGGCGAGCCGCTTAGCGGGGTCGATCGTCAGACACAAGACGCGTTTGCCTTGCATGGCGGCGTACAGCGCGAGCGCTGCCGAGGTTGTCGTCTTGCCCACGCCTCCGCTGCCTACGCAGACCACGACGCGGTGCTGATCGAGAACGTCTCTCAAGCCCATAAAGCCTGAACAACGTAGCAGACCCTGGCAGCGGCGGCTTCCTTGCGGCTCACGTGCGGCCTAATGCTTCCAAGCACTGGCTTCGGCCTGAGCGCGCGCGGCGTCGATCAAATCGCCGGCACCTTTGCTCAACATCTGTTCGGCGATCTCGCGGCCGATGTCATAGGCGGCGCGCAGCCGACCTTCCGCGCTCAAATCCTCGAGGTAGCGATCGCTGCCAATCGTGATCGTCTTGGTGCCATCAGGGCTGCCCACGAGCGCATCGATGCGCAAACGTGCTCCATCGGGCGAAAGCCGCGCATGGGCTGCCAAGGGCAGCTGGCAGCCGCCGTGAATGCGTGCCAGGAACGAGCGTTCAGCTTCGATCGTCACGCGCGTTTGCACGTGATCGAGCGGCGTCACGAGCTCGAGCAACTTGCGATCATCGAGCCGCGTTTCAAGACCCAGCGCGCCTTGTCCCACCGCCGGAATGCACTCTTCAACCTCAAGCAAACGATGCGCATGTCCTGACAGTCCAAGCCGATTCATGCCGGCCGCCGCGAGCACGATTGCGCGATAGTGACCTTCCGAAAGCTTACGCAGACGGGTCTCCACGTTGCCGCGCAAGGGCTCGCAGATCACATCATTGCGACGCACGCGAATCTGACACTGTCGCCTGAGCGAGCTCGTGCCGATTTTGCAGAACGCTTCGAGATCATCGAGCGCAGCACCATCCATGGTCACGAGCGCATCGCGGGCATCTTCACGTACTGGCACGCAGGCGATGCCAAGCCCTGCCGCAAGCTCGGCGGGTACGTCTTTCATCGAATGCACCGCAAGATCGGCACGCCGGTCGAGCAATGCTTCCTCGATCTCTGTGACGAACAGACCTTTGCCGCCGACTTCGGACAAGGGTCGATCTTGAATCTGATCGCCGCGCGTCACGATGTGCAACTCGTCGATTTCGAGGCCGGGGTTGAAACGTTTGAGCTCGCTTGCAACCCAGCGTGCTTGCGTGAGCGCGAGCGGACTCTTGCGCGTGGCGATGGTGATTTTCACGGGATTTCCTCGGAGCCCTGGCCGCGCACCGGAGTCTGGGCTCGGGGTTCAGCTTCTGGGGTTGCGCTCGGCTCGAGATCGAGCTCGAACAATCTTCGCACGCTGCTGACCAAGACAGCACTGTCCGGGTCTTCACGGCTCTTTTTCAGCTCGGTTAGCGGCCGATGTAAAATTTTGTTCGCCATCGCTTCGGCCATCGCCGTCAACGTTCGTTGCTCCGCTTCGCTCACGTTCTTGAGGCGCGGCAACGTGCGTTCGAGCTCAGTCAAAATCACGCCGCGCACGCGTTCGCGCAGTGCCACCAAGGTCGGCGTCAGATCGAGCGAACGCTGCCAGTCTTCGAAGGCGAGCACTTCTTCATCGATGATGCGTTCGGCCTGATCCGCTTCACGTTTGCGCGCGGCGATGTTTTGGTTTGCAACCTTTTCCAGGTCATCGATATCGAACAAGAACACGTTGTCCATGCTCTCGACGCGCGGGTCCACATCGCGCGGTACCGCGATGTCGATCAAAAACAACGGACGATGGCGACGGGCGCGGATGACTTCCTGCATCAGCTCGCGCGTGATCACGTAGCGCGGGCTGGCGGTCGACGTGATCACCACGTCTGCTTTCGTGAGCTCTTGCTGTAGCTTATCCCACTCGCGCGCTTCACCTCCGCACGATTCGGCGACTGCCAGGGCGCGCTCCTGGTTGCGATTGACAACAGTAAGGAAGGTACCCTGTTGCGAGAGCGCCTTGGCCGCGCCTTCGCTCATTTCACCCGCGCCGACGAGCACCACGTGACGACCCGTCAGGTCGCTGAAAATGCTCTTGGCCAGATCACACGCAATCGTGCTGACACTGACAGCGCCCGCTGCGATACCGGTTTCCGTGCGCACGCGTTTCGCAACCGCGAAGGCGCGACTGATGCAGCGACCCAGCAACGCGCCGACAGTGCCCGCATCATTGGCGAGCGAGAACGCGTCCTTCACTTGTCCTAGAATTTGCGGCTCACCTACGACGAGCGAATCAAGACTCGAGGCCACGCGAAATGCATGGCGAGCAGCTGCGCCGCCCGCGAGCTCGTACAAGTGGGAAGTAAGGTCCGCATCGGGCGTGAGGCGCTGCAAATACTCGCGCACCGCTAGACCTGCGCGCGTGGGGTCGTTCGTGCTCGCGTAAACCTCCACGCGATTGCATGTCGACACCAACATCGCCTCACCCAAACCCGCATGCTCGATCAACACCTTGAGCGCAGCGGCCACTTCCGCGGCGGGGAGCGCGAGTTTTTCGCGCACTTCGAGGGGCGTCGTGTGATGAGACAAGCCGACGAGCAAAAGGGTAGGGGCCACTAGAGCGCCCCTGTGCTCGCGCGCATCGCATAACCAGCGAGCACAGCCAGCGCGCAGGCAAAGCCGAGCAGTGTGCCGATCGCTGCGCGTCGACCTTGCCAACCCGCTGCGATGCGCAAGAGCAGCACGCCGCCAAAAATCGCCCAGGCCACCAGACCGAGCACTTGCGTGGCGCTCGGACCGCCGGGCAATTTCGCCGCCCACACCGCGCCTGAAATCGTGCCGACCGTGAACAGTGGAAAGCCTATCAACAACAACTTGAGCCCGAGCGAATCGAGCACATCGAGCGGCGGTAAGCGCGTGAATAGCCCAGTGAGCCTACGTTTTCGCAGCAAATGCTCTTGAATCAAATAGGCCGTGGCCACCGCAAACGCGAGCGTGAAGGCAGTGACACCAAGGATGTTGACGATAACGTGCGCAGGCAAGAGTGCAGAGCGCACTTCGTCCGGCACGTTCGGCACGCTGTGACCAAGGCCCGCGGCTAAAAACATCAACAGCGCGATCGGCGTCACGAACGCACCGAGTACGGGCAACTTGCCGTAGCGAAGCGCCGCCAAATGCGCGAGCACGATCGCGAGCGAAGCGACCGTCAGCATCTGCGACACGTCGACGAGCGTCAGATGATGCTCAGCCTCGCGCACCAAAAAGACCACATGCACGAGGGCGGCCGCGATCAAGCTGCTCGACGCCACACGTTGCGCGATGGGATTGCCGTTGCCGACGAAGATGAAGTAGGCGATCGACGCTGTGGCGTAGGCCAAGCTCGCCGTCACGAAACTCAAGTACAGAACCTGATCGTTCACGGAGCCTCCAAGCTCGCGGTGACAAGCTCCGCGATCCGCGCTTCGTCTTGCGCGCCACATGCTTCGAGCAGCGGACCATCAGACAGTGCTCGCAGTCGCGACGCGTTATCGACACGGAAGCCGAGCAACGTGCGCGCCCGTGCGATCTCGGAGGCAAAACGCTCAGGTCCGCGCAGCAGCCATGCGGAAAGCTCGCGGGCCAAACGCCTACTGGCCGCAGGCGCCTTACCATGTGTGGAGATGGTGACCGCCACGTGATCGGTGTGTGTCCAGGCAGGCAAGGTGAAGTCTGAGCTTTCTGGCGCATCCACGCGCAACACCAGCGAGCCTGCGGCCCGAGCCAGTAACGCGATATGTTCGTTGGTAGCGCTCTCGTTGGTGCCCGCAATCACGAGGAACATGCCGTACACGTCCTCGTCGCGAAAGGCTCGCTCTTCGATGGCAAATTCGTGCGTCTGGCCGAGCCTGCGCACGGCATCGGAGACATGGGTTGCGATCACGCGTACGCGTCCGCCACAGGTCAATAGGCGTTCCAGCTTGCGCGCTGCGACCGCGCCTGCGCCTGCAACCAAGACCGCTCGTCCCTGCAATCGAAGCTGAATCGGATAGCTCGCGGGCGTCATACCGACATCACTGCGGCGCAAACAACTTAGTAAGGCGGGCATGGGTGCCGGGAACGGCTTCACTCGTCAGCTCGGGCGTGGCGATAAACCCATCGACCACTTCGTAAGCGTTATCGCCGAGAATCACCGAGCCTGCGGCGTGCTCGCCCCCAAGCTCTGTCAGCTGCTCCAGTGTTTTGACGCGCCCGACTAGGCCAGATTGATCGCCACCGCCTGCAACCTCGCTCACGAAACGTACGGCTGAGGTCAGCTCAAAGCGGTTGCTCTCGATGAATAGCGTATCGCCAGTCATGTGCGCGTGGCCATTGGCCATGAAAGCTTCAAGTGCGTCTTGGGGCACGAAAATACGAGCGTTCGGCATGCGACTCCCGATAGGCGGAGAAGCGTACCACGCACCAGTTTGCCGGGGGTAGAACGCCTACGCAGGGCATACAGCGCGTGTTTATGTCGACGTAACGCGCGCGACCGGGTGCACGTCTCACTGTGCGAAGCTCACCGAAGCGGGGCTTCGAGGATTGACAGGGTAGGGACAGGTTTCTACGTTGGAGATCAGGAGACACATCATGGCCGGTAAGAACACGCAGGAATTCAACGATCTCAACTTCGACGCCGAGGTCATCAAATCCGAGATCCCAGTGCTCGTGGACTTCTCTGCCACCTGGTGCGGCCCCTGTAAGGCCATCGCTCCGCTCGTCGACCAACTTGCCGGCGAATACACCGGCAAAATCAAGGTCGGCACCATCGACATCGACGACAGCCCCGGCATCGCGCAGCGCTACGGCATCCGCGGCGTGCCCACGCTCTACATCTTCAAGGGCGGCGAAGTGGTTGGTAAGCTCGTAGGCGCCGCGCCCAAGCAGAACATCGCCGCATTGATGGAGCGCGCTCTCTAGTCTGTTCAGCGACCCGTGCTTCCGAATCCGCCCTCGCCGCGCTGTGTAGTGCCTAGGGCTCCGGCGCTTTCGACGAGTGCGATCTGCACGCGTGTGACGGGCGCCACCACGAGCTGAGCGATGCGATCGCCGTGCTGAATCGTGAAGGGCTCCTGACCCAGGTGGACCAGGATCACTTCGAGTTCGCCGCGATAATCTTCATCGATCGTGCCCGGGGCATTGAGCACCGTAATGCCGTGCTTGGCCGCAAGGCCCGAACGCGGACGCACCTGAGCTTCGTGTCCGAAGGGTAAGGCGAACGCGAGGCCCGTGGGTACACGCGTGCGCGCACCGGGCATCAGCACGATGGGCGCAGCAATGCAGGCTGTCAGATCGAGCCCCGCCGCGCCGTCGCTCGCATAGCGGGGTGCAATCGCACCCTCACGCAAAACGAAAACGCGTAGGCAGGGCTCGGCCACTAGCGACGCTCGCGCTCGCGGTCGTCCTCGCGGACGCGATCCCGGGTACGGGCGCGGGCACGCGTTCGCGAAGGACGTTCGCGCTCAGTGCGATCCTCGCGCTCACGCACGAGGCTTGCCTTGGGCGCGAACTCGTCTTCACGAGGAGCGCGCACATCGAGTCGGTCGTCCGGGCGATCGCGACGCACTTCGCGTACGGGCGGCTCGTCGATCACGCTCGAACGCGTGCGCAAGGGCTTGATTTCGGAATCGCGACGCACGGCCGGACGCTCATCGCGATCGAAGTCGCGACCGCGTGCGGCCGGACGCTCGTCGCGATCGAAGTCGCGACGCACGGCCGGACGCTCATCGCGCACGGGCTCACGGTCGAGGTCGCGCGCACGTGCCGGTCGCTCGTCACGCACGTCATCGCGGACGCGCGCTGCCGGTCGCTCGTCACGCACGTCATCGCGCACGCGCGCTGCCGGTCGCTCATCACGCACGCGCGCCGCCGGTCGCTCGTCACGCACGTCATCGCGGACGCGCACGGGCTTGTCGTCACGCACGTCATCGCGCACGCGCGCTGCCGGTCGCTCATCGCGGACGTCATCGCGCACACGCACGGGCTTGTCGTCACGTACGTCATCGCGGACGCGCGCTGCCGGACGTTCATCACGTACGCGCGCTACTACCGGTCGTTCGTCACGCACGTCGTCGCGCACACGTGCCGGGCGCTCGTCACGCACGTCGTCGCGCACACGTGCCGGGCGCTCGTCACGCACGTCATCGCGTACGCGGGCAACCGGGCGATCCTCACGTACACGCGCTGCCGGTCGCTCATCACGCACGTCGTCGCGCACGCGTGCAACGGGCCGCTCATCACGGATGTCGTCGCGCACGCGCGCTACCGGGCGTTCATCACGGACGCGTGCAACGGGCCGCTCATCACGCACGTCATCGCGTACACGCGCCGGCCGCTCATCACGCACGTCGTCGCGCACGCGCGCCACTGGGCGTTCATCGCGCACGTCGTCGCGTACACGCGCCGGCCGCTCATCACGCACGTCGTCGCGCACGCGCACGGGCTTGTCATCGCGCACGGGGCGTTCATCACGCACGCGCACTGGCTCGCGATCCAGATCACGCACGCGCGCCGCCGGACGCTCTTCGTCGCGGAAGCGCGGACGATCCTCACGTGCGGGCCGCTCGTCGCGCACCGCTTCACGCACGACCGGACGCTCTTCGCGCACGGGTCGGTCGTCGCGGAAGCGCGGCCGCTCATCACGAGCGGGCCGCTCCTCACGAGCGACATCACGCACCGGACGCTCGTCCATCACCGGACGATCCGTGCGCACAGGCTTGTCATCGCGGAAGCGGGGCCGATCCTCGCGAGCCGGACGCTCCTCACGGACAGGCAGCTCGTCGCGCACCGGACGCTCGACACGTGCTTCACGGACAGGCAGCTCATCGCGCACCGGACGCTCGACACGTGCTTCACGGACGGGCAGCTCATCGCGCACCGGACGCTCCACGCGTGCTTCACGAGCCGGACGCTCTTCACGAGCCGGACGCTCCGAACGCGCTTCAACGGCAGGCTTGTCATCGCGGAAGGCAGGCTTGTCATCTCGGAAACGCGGGCGCTCTTCACGAGCCGGGCGCTCTTCACGCGCGGGGCGCTCTTCACGCGCCGGACGCTCTTCACGAGCTTCCACCGCGCGACCGTTCAGCTTCGATGCGCCGCCGCCATCCGCCATCGCCTCTTTGCGCGATAAACGAATGCGACCTTCGCGATCGATGTTCGTGATCTTCACCTTCACCTTGTCGCCAAGGTTCATGAAGTCTTCGACGCTCTGCACGTGCGACGAATCGATATCACTGATGTGACACAGACCATCCTTGCCCGGCAGAATCTCGATGAACGCACCGTAAGGTTCGATGCGCTTGACCGTACCTTCGTAGAGCTCGCCAATCTCGGGCTCGGTCGTTAGGCTCTTGATGATCTCGATCGCCTTGAGCACGGACTGACTGTCCGCCGACGACACATTGACCGTGCCGTCATCTTCCACGTCGATGCTCGCGCCAGTCTGATCGCAAATCGCGCGAATCATCTTGCCGCCGGGGCCGATGATCGTGCGCACCTGCTCGGGCTTCACGCGGATCTGCGTAATGCGCGGCGCCCAACGCGACAAATCATCGCGATTGGTGCCAAGCGCCTGACGCATCTTATCGAGGATGTGCAAACGACCATCACGCGCCTGGTGCAACGCACGCTCCAGGATTTCGCGCGACAGGCCGTCGATCTTGATGTCCATCTGGATCGCGGTCACACCACGCTCGGTGCCGCAAACCTTGAAGTCCATGTCGCCGAGGTGATCTTCGTCGCCAAGGATGTCGGTGAGCACCGCATAGCGCTCGCCTTCCTTGATCAGACCCATCGCGACGCCCGCGACAGGCGACTTGATCGGCACGCCCGCGTCCATCAACGCAAGCGAGCCGCCGCACACGCTCGCCATCGACGACGAACCGTTCGACTCCGTGATCTCCGAGACCAAACGAATCGTGTAAGGGAACGCAGCCTTGCTCGGAATCGACTTCGCGAGTGCGCGCTCTGCGAGGTTACCGTGACCGACTTCGCGACGGCCCACGCCGCGCATCATCTTCACTTCGCCCACAGAGTAAGGTGGGAAGTTGTAATGTAAGAGGAAGTTCTTGTGGATGTCGCCCGTGAGCATGTCGATGCGCTGCTCATCGCGCGACGTGCCAAGCGTCGTCGTCACGATGGCCTGCGTCTCACCGCGAGTAAACAACGTCGAGCCGTGGGTACGCGGAAGCACGCCAAGCTCGATGCTGATCGGGCGCACGGTCGTGGTGTCACGACCATCGACGCGACGGCCTTCGTCGAGCACTTGGTCGCGCAAGGTCTTGTAATGAAGCTCCTCGTACGCCTTTTTGACGGCCTCGTCCTTGCCGGACATCTCGCCAGAAAGCGTCTCGACGATCTCCTTCTTGATCTGCTTGAAGCGGTCGTAGCGCGCGTGCTTGTCTGCGATGTTGCAGGCTTCGCGCACCTTGTGATGGCCGACCTGCTTGACGCGATCGGTGATGTACGCGGGCGTGGTGTCGGCGGTGAAGCTCCACTTGGGCTTGCCGACGGCGCTGCGCATAC
>JBKJIA010000236.1:0-26051 GCA_046598735.1 Polyangiales bacterium | reverse complement strand
TGAATGTGAAGTCCGGAACGTCCTTGCGATTGATGTAGCCCTTGGCGCCGAGCTCCATGCAAAGCTTGCCGCGCTCTTCGCTCGACACCATGGCGATCGCGTTGGCGCCCATCACCTTGCACAGCTGCACCGCGAACACGCCAAGGCCGCCCGCTGCGCCCCAGATCAGCACATCTTCTCCGGCCTTCACGCGCGCGCGATCGACGAGCATGCGGTAGGCCGTGAAGTAAGTAAGGCCGTAGCTTGCCGCTTCTTCCCAGGTCAGGTGCGCGGGCTTGGGCAGCACTTGTTGCGCCTGCACGAGGCAATACTGCGCGAACGATCCATCGCTGGTCTCGTAACCCCAGATCTTCTGGTTGCGGCAGGCCATGGGCTCACTGCTTTGGCAGTAATGGCACTGGCCACACGCCTGATTGCAGTGCACGACGATCTCGTCGCCCACCTTGGCGCCGGTCACACCGGGGCCCACCTTCCACACCACGCCCGACGCATCGGAACCGGCCACATGGTAAGGCTTACCGTGACCCGCAATCACGTTGACGGGCTTGCCCAGGCCGGCCCATACGCCGTTGTAGTTCACGCCAGCGGCCATCACTTGGATAAGCACCTCGCCAGGTCCGGGTTCGGGCGTCTGCAGCGCCTCATTGACGAAGCTCGTGGTGGGCTCACCAAAGCGCTCCGGCCGGATCGCATAACCGTGCATGCGCTTGGCGACCACGCCTAAGGGAGGCAGCTTACCTACCGGCAATAAGTCGGGACTGTCCACCGACCTGAGGGCAGGTTTGTTGGTCGGATCGCTGCTGGCATTACTCATTTGTTCTTCTCCCGAAATCGGACCAGTTGCCATGTAGACCGAGCGCGGCTACATGCAATCAAAAAGCGCGACAATCGCGCTGCAAAATACGCTTCGTACGACTATCTTTGTGACGACTGCTCGAGTCAGTCTTCGCTTTCGCAACCACTGCCCCGACCTGAAGGAGCGCGCCGTGTCGCACGCCAACAAGAGAGAACGCCCCTGGATCATGCGCACGTACGCAGGTCACAGCACTGCCCAGGCGTCCAACGAGCTGTTCCGGACCAACTTGGCGCGAGGTCAGACCGGTCTGAGTGTTGCTTTCGATCTGCCCACGCAGACTGGCTACGACTCCGACCATCCGCTCGCGCGCGGCGAGGTTGGTAAGGTCGGCGTGCCGATCGGACACTTGAGCGACATGCGCACCTTGTTCGATCAAATCCCGATCGAGCGCATGAACACGTCGATGACGATCAACGCCACCGCGCCTTGGTTGCTCGCGCTCTACGTGGCTGTCGCGGAAGAGCGCGGCATCGATTCGAGCTTGCTGCAGGGCACCACGCAGAACGATCTGATGAAGGAGTACCTGTCGCGCGGCACGTACATCTATCCGCCCGCGGCAAGCCTCAAGCTCACCACGGATGTGATCGCATTCACCGTGCGCAACATGCCGCAGTGGAATCCGATGAATGTGTGCAGCTATCACTTGCAAGAAGCCGGTGCCACGCCCGCGCAAGAGCTCGCTTACGCTTTGCTTACGGCCATCACGATCTTGGATGCCGTGCAGAAAAGCGGCCAATTGCCTGCGGACCAGATGGGTCCGGTGGTCGAGCGCATCAGCTTCTTCGTGAACGCAGGCATCCGCTTCGTAGACGAGATGTGCAAGATGCGCGCGTTTGTGAAGCTGTGGGATGAGATCACGCGCGAACGCTATGGCGTAACCGATGCCAAACAACGCCGCCTGCGCTACGGCGTGCAGGTCAACTCGCTGGGTCTGACCGAGCAGCAGCCCGAGAACAACATCATCCGCATCATTCTCGAGATGCTTGCTGTCACACTCAGTAAGAATGCGCGTGCGCGCGCGGTGCAGCTGCCCGCCTGGAACGAAGCGCTCGGTCTGCCACGTCCTTGGGATCAACAATGGTCGCTGCGCGCCCAGCAAATCTTGGCGTTCGAGACCGACTTGCTCGAGCACGGCGACATTTTCGACGGCAGCGTGGTGATCGAAAAGCGCGTCAACGAATTGTGCGCTGAAGCCAAGAGCGAGATCGACGACATCTTGCAGCGCGGTGGGGCGGTGGCCGCGGTCGAAGCCGGTGTAATCAAGCAGCGCTTGGTCGAGAGCAACGCGAAGCGTCTGGCTGCGATTGAAGCAGGCGATCAGACGGTCGTGGGCCTCAACGCATACGTCGAGACTGCGTCCTCGCCCCTGACTGAGAATCTCGACGACGCGATCATGACGGTCGACCCCGCGGTCGAGGCGGCGCAGATCAAGAGTCTGCAAGCTTTCCGCGCAAGCCGAGATAGTAAGGCCGTCGCCGAAGCGCTGGACGGTTTGCGCGCTGCCGTGAAAGCGGGCGAGAACGTGATGCCGCCGTCCATTCGCGCGGCCAAGGCCGGCGTGACCACGGGCGAGTGGGCGGGCGCGTTGCGAGAAACGCTGGGCGAATACCGCGCGCCTACCGGTGTGGTCGGCGCCACGCTGACGGCTGCACGGACCAGCGAAAAGAGCGCGGGCGAAGTGGCGCGTTTGCGCGAACGGCTGGGAAACCTCGAGAAAAAGCTGGGTCGCCGGCCGCGTTTGCTCGTGGGTAAGCCCGGTCTCGATGGCCACAGCAACGGTGCCGAACAGATCGCGCTCAAGGCCCGCGATGTTGGCTTCGAGGTCATCTACGAAGGCATTCGCGTCACGCCCGAACAGATCGTCGCGAGCGCACTCGAAGAAGGCGTGCACGTGATCGGGCTGTCGATCTTGAGCGGCTCGCATCTCGCGCTCGTGCCCGAAGTGATCCAGCGCTTGCGTAAGGCCGGCATCTCCCACGTACCGGTCGTGCTCGGCGGCATCATTCCCGAGAGCGATGCCAAGCGTTTGGTCGAGCAAGGCGTCGCGCGCGTTTACACGCCCAAGGACTTCGAGCTCAACACGATCATGGCGGACCTTGCCGATTTGGTGGAGGGTGCTGCCGAAGTGAGCCATGTCAGCTGACCTCCGCACAAAACAGATGAGCGAGCTTGCTCGCGGTATTCGCGCACGCGACAAGACCAGCATCGCGCGCGCGCTCAACACGATCGAGAACCGGCGCAGCGAAGCCGAACGCGATGTGGCCGCGCTGTTGTCGGCACTCGCGCATAGTGCCGATGCCGATCACGGTCATCGCGTGGGCATCACCGGTCCGCCGGGCGTGGGCAAGAGCAGTTTGGTCGCCGTGCTTGCGCGTACGTTGCGCGATCAAGGTCGCACGGTCGGTGTGGTGGCAGTCGATCCGTCGAGCCTGCGATCGGGTGGTGCGCTCCTGGGTGATCGCGCGCGCATGGCGTTCGACCCTCAGGATCAAGGGCTGTTCGTGCGCTCGCTTGCCACGCAAGGTGCGTTCGGCGGTCTCGCGCATGCCGCGCATGCTGCCGTCGAAGTCTTGGCCGCGGCCTATGACGTCGTACTGATCGAAACCGTGGGCGTCGGCCAAACCGAAACCGCCGTCGCACACGTGGCCGATACCGTCGCGCTCGTGGTTCAGCCGGGCTCGGGAGATGTGCTGCAGTTCTTGAAGGCCGGCGTGATGGAGATCCCGGACTTGCTGGTCGTCAATAAACTTGACCAAGGCAATACCGCTACCCAAGCCGCGAGCGACTTGCGCGTGGCTTTGTCGACTTTGCATCAGATCGGCGCAGGGCAGGGCAACACTCAGGTCCTGCTCACGAGCGCACGTGATCGCATCGGCTTCGATGAGCTTGCCCACGCGCTCCATGATCACCGCAGTCAGCTCGGCAGCGAAGGCATTTTGGCGCGACGTTCCGCAGGCCGGCTTGCGTGGGCTTTCGACTTCGTGACGCGTCGCGTAGGCAGCCTGGGCCTCGAAGCGCTGGGCGGGGGCGAAGCGGCCCACACGCAACTGGCAGCTGCGCTGAAAAGCGGTGCCTCGCCCTTGGCTGCTGCCCACGCGCTGGTCGACCAGCTGCGCATCACGCCGCGCTGAGCGGCTCGCCAGCACGCCGGTACAGCGTTGTTCCTGTGCTGTGGAACGGCTGCCCACCCGGTCCCGGCGCAGGCCGGGGACTCGCTTCGTGGCGCATCGGCGTGGGGACGAGTGCACGTGGCAAGCCTTTACAGATTGACTGATTCAGCCCTTGACTGGTTGACTATCACAGAACTGATGGCGGTCAACCCCGGTATATGGCTGTAAATAGGCGCTAATCAGATTTTACACAGTGCATTTCTCGTGCTTTACTAGTTAAGTAGTTAGTAAATCCGTCGCCACGGAACGCAACCGAGAGCAGCATGAAGAACACACATGCCCACATGGGCACACGTTTGCGCGAGTTGCGCGTCACACGAGGCCTGCAGCAGGGTGAGGTCGCCCGCCGCCTCGGCGTGTCGCCGGCCTACCTGAGCCTGATCGAAAAGGACAAGCGTGCCGTGCAGCTGCCGCTCCTGTTCAAGGCTCTCGAGCTCTACGGCTCGGGTATGGAGGAGTTCATGCAGAGCCTGGGCGAGCGTCGCGTGGACGATGGCCTGGCGCGTTTGCTCGATGAGCCCCTCTTACGTTCGTTGAACTTGAGCGAAGACGACTTGGCGCAACTCGGCTCGGAACCACGCATGGCAACCACGGTCACGGCGTTGTTCAACATGTACAAGAACACGCGCGGACAACTAGACAACTTACTTTCCCAGTTGGCCAAACAGGAGCGCGACACCACCGGCTCGGCCGGCATGGCGTTCGATTACAACCCGTTCGACGAGGTCACGGACTTCTTAGAAGCCCACGACAACTGGTTCGGGTTGCTCGAAGACCGCGCCGATCAGGTGCGTAAGGATTTCAAGCTCCCTCAGCGTTATACGAGCGACGCGCTTGCGGACGTGTTGTCGCGCATGGGCGTCGAAGTGCAGCTCGTGCAGCCAGGCGATACCAGCTCCGTCGTGCGCCGTTGGGATCCGGATGGCCCCCGTTTGACGCTGACATCCACCATGTTCGAGCAGCGCCTCAAGTTCCAGCTCGCCCATACCATTGGCTTGTGGCTGATGGATCAGGAGGGCTTGCACGAACAGATCACGAAGAACTTCCGTACGCGTCACACGGAGACGCCGCGCTTGATCAAGATTCACCTCGCGAACTATTTCGCGGGCGCGCTGATGCTGCCTTACGGTGATTTCTTCAGCGAGGTCACGCGCACGCGTTACGACCTCGAGCATCTTGCGAGCTACTTCGAGAGCTCGTTCGAGACGGTGGCCCATCGCGTCTGCAATCTGAATGATCCGCAGCGCCGCGCGGTGCCCATGCATTTCTTGCGCGTGGATGTGGCGGGCAATATTTCCAAGCGCTACGGCGGGCGCACGGGCATCCAGTTTCCGCATGGCACGGGCAGTTGCCCCAAACTTGCCGTGCATCTTGCGTTCTTGAGCCCCAGTCAGATCACCAAGCAGTACTCGGTGTTCCCTGACGGTTCGGAATTCTTTTGCGTGGCAAAAGTGGTCAAGCAGCCGCACCAAGGCTCGCTCGTGCGCGGCACCGTGTACGCAATCGGCGTCGGTACCAATGCCGCCAACGCCAAGCAGATGTGTTACGCAGACGACATGCCGTTTGCGGACCCGCGCAAGATGGCCGTGGCTGTCGGCACGACCTGCCGCTTTTGCGAACGAACAGACTGTAATCAGCGGGCGGCGCCCAGCTACAAGTTCGCGTTCCGCGTCGATGAGTACACGAAGAAGGACAACTTCTTCTCGCCGCTGGTATCGGGCGATCATGAAGATGCGCCGGCTCCCAAGCGTCGTCGTGCTTTAGCCGTGATCGATAACGACGAAGGCGAATGACGCTATCGTCCTGACTGGCACGCCACCGCCCCCATGAGACGTGTGAGCGTTGACAGTATCAAGCTCGCCGCATACATGCCTGGCATGAGCGAATTCGCAGACCGTTTGCATGCGGCCATCGGGCGCCATCGCGCGCCCTGCGTCGTCGGGCTCGACCCCGTGCTTGAGTACATTCCCGATGATTTCCTGCGTGAATGCGGGCTTTCGCGCGAGGGAGACTTGGAAGAGCGCGCGCGCGCCATCGAGGCTTACTGTTTGATGACGCTCGAGGCCGTGCACGGCTTGGTTCCGGCCGTGAAGCCACAGATGGCGTACTTTGAACCTTACGGTTCTTTCGGCATGCGTGCGCTCGAACGCTGCATCGAAACCGCGCGATCCCTCGACCTGTTGGTCTTGCTAGATGGCAAGCGCGGCGACATCGGCAGCACGTCGAAGGCGTATGCAGACGCTTACCTTGCCAAGCAGCCAGCGCGCCCCTTCGAAGTTGACTGCATGACGCTCAACCCCTACTTAGGTCGCGATAGCCTCGAGCCCTTCGTCGATGTGGCGCTCGAGAATGGTAAGGGTTTGTTCGTGTGCGTACGCACGTCGAATGCCGGCGCCGATGTCATCCAGACGCAGCGCACAGAAGACGGTCGCTTCTTGTACGAAGTGGTCGCGGACCTCGTAAACGAGCTGAACGCTCGCAAAATCGGCGAAAGTGGCTTTGGCAGCGTGGGTGCAGTCGTCGGTGCCACGCAGGCAGACGCTGCGAGCAAGCTTCGCAAGCGCATGCCCAAGGTGTTGTTCCTCGTGCCTGGGTTTGGCGCTCAGGGCGGTGCGCTCGACACGGTGCGGGCATGTTTCGATGAGCGTGGCCAAGGCGCGATCGTGAATAGCTCGCGTGCGGTCATGTATCCCGCGCGTTTTGGCGGCGCGCGACACGAGACGGGCAGGGCCGCGATTCGCGCTGCGGCCGAAGAGTTGGTGTCAGCCGTGCGCAGCGTCGCAAACGGTAATTGAACGGGTACTGCGACGAAAGGTTAGGTCATGAGTAATCGAGAAGACGCACTTGCCTATCACGCTCAGGGACGCCCCGGAAAAATCGCCGTGGTGCCGACTAAGCCCCTGGCGTCGCAGCGCGATCTGTCGCTCGCTTACACGCCGGGTGTGGCCGAGCCATGTCGTGCGATCGAGAAAGATCCTGAGGCCGTCAATCGCTACACAGCGCGCCGTAATCTGGTCGCTGTGATCACGAACGGCACGGCCGTGCTCGGTCTTGGCGATATCGGGCCCCTCGCTGCCAAGCCGGTGATGGAAGGCAAGGGCGTGTTGTTCAAGAAGTTCGCCGACATCGACGTGTTCGACATTGAGCTGGCCGAAAAAGATCCGGATAAGCTGGTCGAAATCATCTGCGCGCTCGAGCCGACCTTCGGCGGCATCAACCTCGAGGATATCAAGGCACCTGAGTGTTTTATCGTGGAGCGCAAGCTGCGCGAACGTCTGAGTATTCCGATGTTTCACGATGACCAGCATGGCACTGCGATCATTTGCGCCGCTGCGCTCAAGAACGCGATCGAGCTGACGGATAAGCGTATGCAAGACATTCGCGTGGTGTGCCTGGGCGCGGGCGCTGCGGCCGTGGCGTGCATGGAGCTTTGGTTGCGCCTGGGCGTGCGGAAACAAAACGTATGGATGGCAGATAGTAAGGGTGTGATCGTCGAGGGACGCAGTGAGCTCAACGAGTACAAAGCGCGTTTTGCACGTCCTGCCCATGAGAAGCCGATCACGTTGACCGAAGCGTTGCTGGGCGCAGACGTGTTTTTGGGCTTGGCTTCCGCGAATCTGGTGACCGGCGACATGATCAAGGGCATGGGGCCCAAGCCGATCATCATGGCGCTGGCCAATCCCGATCCCGAGATTCCGTACGAAGAGGCGCGGGCCGCGCGGCCGGATGCGATCGTGGCCACGGGGCGCAGCGATTATCCGAACCAGGTCAATAACGTGCTTGGTTTTCCGTACATCTTTCGTGGTGCGCTCGACGTCGGGGCGCGCTGCATCAACGAGGAAATGAAGCTGGCCGCGGCCTTGTCGCTGGCGAGTCTTGCGCGTCAGGATGTGCCCGACAACGTCGAGCGTGCGTACGGCGGTGGCGCCTTACGGTTTGGGCCGGAGTACATCATTCCCAAACCGTTCGATCAGCGCGTTCTGTATTGGGTTGCGCCGGCGGTTGCCAAAGCCGCCATGGACTCGGGCGTGGCGCGTGAAAAGCTCGACATCGATGAGTATCGCGATCGCTTGATCCGTACGTTGTCACCCACGAGCAAAGTGATGTGGAACATCACGAGTGCGGCCAAGCGCGAGCCCAAACGCATCGTGTTTTGCGAAGGGCAAGAGAGTAAGGTCCTGCGCGCGGCCAACATCGTGCGCGAAGAGGGCATAGGTCATCCAATCCTGATCGGGCGCACGGATCGCATTGCGGCGAGCGCAGCCGCGGCGGGCATCGATATCTCCGGCATGGAGATCGTGGAAACACGCAGTTCGGCCCGGCTCGAAGAATACGTCGAAAGCTACGCTGCGTTGCGCGCGCGCAAGGGTGTGACTCGCTACGATGCGCTACGCATCCTGTCGCGACGTCGCACGTACTTCGGCATGATGATGTTGCGACACGGGCATGCGGATGTCGTCGTGTCGGGCCTAACCCATCGCTATCCGGAAACCATCACGCCGGCCCTGCAGGTGATCGGTGTGCGCGAGGGTGTGAAGCGAGCTTGCGGGATGCATCTCGTAATAAGCGAGCGCGACGTGCTGTTGCTCGCCGATACCACGCTCAACGTGGAGCCGGACGCGGAGACACTTTGCGAAATCGCGCTGCACGCGGCCGAGGCCGCCGAACACTTGGGGATGGTGCCGCGCGTGGCGCTGCTTTCGTTCTCGACCTTTGGGAGTGCCGGTCATCCTGCTTCGCACAAAGTCGCGGCGGCCACCCGCCTGGTGCGGCTCGCCCGGCCCGACCTCAACGTGGACGGGGAAATGCAGGCTGATGTGGCCCTGGACGAGGGACTGCGAGGCTACTATCCGTTTTCCAACCTCAAGGGTCGCGCCAACGTGCTGGTGTTTCCCAATCTGGACGCCGGAAACATCGCCTATAAGCTGCAGAAGGCTCAGCAAAACAGTGAAGTCATCGGTCCCATCATGCTCGGCATGAAGAGTCCGGTCGCCCTGTTGACCCCCGAAAGCAGTGTGGATGACATCGTGCACCTCACCACGATTGCAGCTTCCCGCGCCATCGACGGGGTTGTTCGCCTGGCTGCCGAATGAGACGCATCTTCTGATAGGATGTCCCCGGTGACAGAAGCCGAGCGACTTTCAGCCTGGGCGCAGACGAACGTGGGGCGGGTGCGCGAGCACAACGAGGACGCCCACCTCGTGGACAATGACCTGCAACTATTCGTAGTCGCAGACGGCATGGGCGGTCACGCAGCGGGGGAGGTAGCGAGCCAAATGGCGCTCGACACGTTCAGCGCGGTCGTTCGCGCAGGCACCGCGCGCGCGGACGCATTTCGCGCTGACCCCGAATCACGCGAGGCCAAACGCGAAGTGCTGCGCCTGCTCGAAGAGGCTGCGCACGCTGCCTGTGCCGCCGTGTTCGAAGCAGGTCGTGCCGATGAATCCAAGCGTGGCATGGGTACGACTTTGTGCGCTTTGCTCGCAGTCGGGCATCAAGCCTTCATTGCGCACGTGGGCGATTCGCGCATCTATCTCGTGCGTGGCGACAAGACCCATCAGCTCACGCAGGATCACACGCTGCAAAACGAGCTACTCAAGCGCGGGCGTCTGTCTGCCGAAGAAATCGGTCGCGTCAAACAGCGCAACGCTCTCACGCGCGCGATTGGCGTGTATGCGAGCGTGGACGTAGACACGCTCGACCTCGATATCTTACCGGGCGATCGGATCTTACTATGTTCGGACGGGCTCTATAGCTACCTGAACAAGGGCGAGCTCGCTTCGATCTTGGAGGGCCCTGCAGCCCTTGCACCCCAGCGTCTGATAGCGCTTGCGAACCAGCGCGGCGGTCACGACAACATTACGGTCTTGCTGCTCTCCGCGGGCGATGTTGGCGCTTCGTCCGAGCAGGGCGATCTTGCCAAGCTCAAGCTGCAGACCTTGCAAGCGGTGCCGCTCTTTCGCTTCCTCAACTATCAGGAGCTCGTGAAAATCGCGAGCCTCACCGTGCTGCGGCATTTCGTGGCCGATGAAGTGATCTTCAACGAAGGCGACGAGGGCGAAGAGCTTTTCGTCGTGCTCTCGGGCCGTGTACGCGTGCAAAAGGGCGATCAGATCCTGGTCGCGTTCGGCCAAGGCGAGCACTTTGGTGAGATGGCGTTGATCGATCGCGAGCCCCGCAGCGCCACCGTGACCGCGGTGGACGACACGCGTTTGCTCGCGATGAAGCGGCCGGATTTCTTTCACATCATCAAGCACGAACGCGAGATGGCCGTGAAGCTCTTGTGGCAGTTCCTAGGCGTGCTGACCGAACGTTTGCGATCGACTTCAAGCGAGCTCGGCGAAGCCAAAGGACAGCTTGCGCTCGAAGATTTGCTCGCGCTCGATGACACGGATCTCGAGGAAACCTTGTGAAGCCCCCTGGAGCTGCGCTGTGCGTGCTGCTCCTCGCCTGCGCTTCGAACACGAAAGGTGAACCGGAACAGGCTCCGCGTAAGAAGCTGGATGGCGGGTCCGTCTCGCCGTCAGCCGCCCCGCGCAACGCGAAGGAAGTTGTGCCTGGGACCGCCGTGCGGGCGTTTCGAGGCCCCATGCTGACCTTACGCAGATCGGATGCGCCTAGGTCGGGCGTGATGACCGCTCCTAAGCAGGCAGTGGCCGGCCAGATTGCCGCGGTCGGAGCCGGCGAAACGCTGGACCTTGATTTTGATTGTGGCGCGCGCGCCCAAGTGTCAGGTCCCGCGCTCATCGCCGTCAGTGCTCGCGCGGATCAGGGCCTGCTCGTGCGGCACGGCCTTGTGCGTGTGGAGCTGCCCCCCGGTGCCGCAAAACCCGGTGCGCCGTGTTGGCTTGCGACACCGGCCTTGCGCATGGAGCTGCCACGGTGGGCGCGCTTTGTCTTACGTGCCCACGAAAATGGCCGCACCGAGATCGCGGTGGCGAGTGGTCGCTTGACGCTTGCGACCGAATCGATGCCTGACGTTGTCGATAGCGGCACGCAGGCGGTAGCAGCGGGGCGGTTAGTCCGCGCCGACCTTACTGCGAGTCATGCGCTCAGCGTCTCGAGCGGCCCAGAAACGATGGAAGCGGCCGCGACCTTACTTGCGGGCAAGGCTCCCCGTACAGCTCAGCCCAGCAAGCCGCGACGGCTCGATCAAACGATCCAAGAGCGCTTAAAAGGCCTCTACGTGCGCACGATGAGCGAGGTCGCACGTGCGCGCGAGCTCGATGAGCAGCATCGCGCGCTCGTCTCAGCTGGCGACAAACGGGCAATGGCGGTGCAGCGTCAGATCGCAGAACAGGCCGCGATCACCTTCCGCGCGCGTCGCAGTCTCGCAGCCGTTTTGTCCAGAATCGAAGCGGCCGGCCTGACGGTAGGCGAGCCCAGTGCGCCCGATCCGCTGCTTGAGCGCGCAAGCGAGCTCGTGCGTTGAGCTCTGCCGCTGCGGCGGTCGCTTGACGCTTGGGAAGCGTGCTGCCTATGCTCGCGGCGCGATGCGCGTCTCCACTGCTTTTTTCGCGGTTTTTCCCGCACTTGGATCCGTAGCCGGCGTCGTTGTAGCCGCGATCCTGACCTGCGCGCCCGGGCTTGCCCGTGCAGACGAGCCGCCGCTGCGCTTGATGAGCGAAACCGTTTCTTATACGGAAGTCATCGATGCCGCGGAAGAGGGCGACCCTTTCGATCTGAATGCGCACGTCGCCTTCAATCGTTCGACCGATCGCGGCACGATTCAACGCGAGTACACCAGCGAAGCAGGCGAGCGTAAGCGCGCGAGCATCGCGGACAGTGAACGGGTGACGAGCTTACTCATGTTCGGCCTCGACGTGGGCTTGTTCCGCGATTTGATGGCTTACATGCGCTTGCCGCTGATGTTGAGCGACGCGCGCTCGCTTGCGCTGCCCAGCGGAAAAAGTGCATCCGACGTGTCCGCTCGCCTGACGGATCCCAACGACTACGGCGGCAGAAATGGTGCGCTCTTCGATGTACCTTTCGAATCGCCTACCCGTGCTGGCTTTGACTACATCGCCTTTGGTGCGTCGTGGGGCGTGCTCAACCAGCAGCGCGAACCTTACTATCCCACCTGGCTCATCATGATCGAGGGCCGTCGTGCGATAGGTACACCTCTGAAGCCATGCGGCCAGGTCACGGGTGGCGAGACGGTCTGTGGCGCCAAAGTCGGCGACCAGAACAAGGACGGCAAAGAAGACGGAACCGCCCTCAAGTTTGCCGATCAAAGCTCGGGCTCCAGTCGCGGTCTGAGCGGCGTCTTGATCGAGACGCGCGCCTCCTATCGCTATCGCTATCTCGAACCTTACTTTGGCTTGGGCTTCCTCGTGGAGTGGGCGTCCACCGCGGACAAGTATTTCAATCCCACCGGGACCCTCGACGGTACGATCAACACCTTACCCAGTCGCACCACTACGGCGACGCTCGGCACGGCGGTGATTCCTTGGGAAAATCGTGCGCGCTTTCAACGCTTCGCTCTCGATCTGCGGCTCACGGGGACCCATCTATCCGAAGGTCACGATTACAGCGCGCTCTACGACGCGCTAGGAACGTCTAAGCACGCCGAGCTCGCGCGTCCTAATCGCGAAGGCTGGACGGAAGGTAAGAACGGAAATTTTGATGACCCGAGCTCCCCTGCGTTCGACGACGAGGGCGTGGGCTCCAGGGTACCTTTCTATGGTCTGACGGATATCCAAGCGCGCCTGAAGTACGGCATGCGCCTGGGCCTCGAAATGCAGGCCGCGCAATACGTAAGGTTTGCGTTCGGCTCGGCGCTCAACTGGGTGACCGCCCACGCCATTACAGCTACCGATCCGTGCAACCCCAATGTGACGGACAGCGCGAGGCAGTTCGGCCTGCGCGGCAACAATTGCGGCAACGGCGTCGTCAATCCTGGGCAGCGCTCCACCATCGACTCGCCGGGCCGGCGCTTTTGGATGACGGGAGAGTTCATCCTCGACATCTACGCGACTGCCACCGCGCAGTTTTAGGGCGGTTATGCAGCACGTTACCTTACGGATCAGCGAAACGCGGTCTTACGGTAGTGTCGCAGCTCTTCGATGCTCTCGCGGATGTCGTCGAGGGCGCGATGCGCGTTCTTTTTTTGAGGGGCCACGGCTTCTGGCTGCCAGCGTTTCACCAGCTCTTTGACGGTGCTGACGTCGATGGTGCGGTAATGCAAGAAGCTCGAGAGCTCCGGCATGTAGCGATCGATGAAGCGCCGATCGTGACTTACCGAGCTGCCGCACAGGGGGGACTGCCCCTTGTTCGTGAACTGCTTGAGGTACGTGATCGTGCGCTGTTCCGCTTCTCGGAGCGAGATCACGGACGCCTTCACCGCCGCGGTCAGGCCGCTCTGACCGTGATGTCGCGTGCACCATTCGTCCATGGCGTCGAGCACCTCGTCGGCCTGATGCACGACCATGTCGATGCCTTCGCCCTGCTCGACCAGAGCGCTGTCGGTCACGATGCAAGCGATTTCCAAGATCTCGCACGTCTCCGGCTCCAGTCCGGACATTTCCATGTCGATCCAGATCAGAGGCGGCTGGTTCTTTGCGGTCTGTTCGTCACCCATCCGTGGGTCGATTCTGACACGAGCGTCGCCGCGGCGAAAGGGCTGACGCGTGCTTGGGGCCGTCGAGGAGCAAATGCTTTTACGTGATGCGAGCCGGCGCTATTTGGCTTCGACCTGCCGATACGCGTCATGCAGTGCTTCCGCGGCATCGAGCATGATGGGTCCTGGATCATCGAGCATCACGCCGTCGAGCTCGATCACGCGGCCTTCTCCGGTGCACGGACGCAGTTGGGTCAGACCCGCGTGCCGACACAACACGGCTCCCATTCCGTTCTTAGTGAGCAGTACGTCAGGGTCGAGCGCCAGTACACGCTCCGAGGTCAGCTCGGGCCAACCATCCAACCCTGCGTGTGCGGCGACATCGACGAAGCCCGCCTGTTCGAGCACATCGTGGTAGCTGGTGCGCGCGGCCCCTCCGTACAAGTGATCGGCATAGACTGCGAGATAGAGGGCGCCCGGACGCTTGCGCTGTGCTTCGCCCTGCGTAATTGCGTGCATGCGGCGCTGCAACGTCGCTGCGTAGGCGTTGGCCCGCTCAGGCGCGCCGATCAAGATGCCGATGGCCTGAATGTTGGGAATCAAGGTCGCAAGCCCCCGCATGTGCCCCAGATCGAACACCGGAATGTGATGCTCACGCAGGCGCGCTACGTAACCAGGATCGACAAGATTATTGACGATCAGCAGATCGGGCTTGAGCTCGAGTACGGCTTCCAAGGGAGCGCGACCCGCGAGCGTGGCCTTACCTTTGAAGCGATGGGCATCGCGCGAGCTGTCCGCTCCATACTTGGTAAAGGCCACGATCCTATCGGGCTCGCACAAATCAGCCAGCACCCGGTCGGCGATGAGCGTGCCTGACGCAATGCGCGTGTAGTGTTTGAGTGGGATTTCAGCGCCTGTGGCGTCGCGCAGGAACGACGTGCCGTCCCCGCGTTTTTCCGCGTGTACCGAGCTCGTGAGCTCTGGTGCGCGGCCGATCATGGGTGTGCCCCGGCCCGTGCTGATACCGCCACCGAGCGCCGCGGCGCAAACCGTAAGGGCGAGCGCGGCACCATTGATGGCGTCCGTCCTGATCATGGCTGCCCCTGTGGCAAACGAAACCCCAGCCCGCCTGCTTCGATGATTTCCACGCCGTACACGTCGCGGACACGCTGCGCATTGAGCACATCGCGACTGGCGCCTGCCGCGGTCACCCGGCCTTCTTTGAGCAGCACCGCGCGGTCCGTGTAATGCCGTACGTCGTCGAGATTGTGCAGCACGACGACGATGCAGCGAGCCTGCGCCGCGAGCGTCTTGAGCAACGCATAGAGACTTAGCGAATGGGCGATGTCGAGGGCCGCCGTGGGCTCGTCGAGTAGGATGGTGCGCGCACCCGTGGCGAGCGCGCGCGCCAATAACACGCGACGCTGCTCGCCAAAGCTCAGCTGGGTGAAGACGCGCCCGCTAAATTGGGCGACGTCGGTTTCGTCCATCGCTAAGGCGACGGCACGCTCGTCGTCGCTCTGAACACGCGCTCGCCCCGCGCGATGGGCGTAGCGCCCTTGCATGACGACGTCGCGCACCGGCATGGCCGCGCTCAGTAAGGTACTTTGCGGAACGAATGACAAGAGCTTGGCTCGTTCATGGGGCGCAAGACTCGACAGTGCCGTGCCGGACAGGGAAACCTGGCCTGAGTGTGTGACAAGACCGCTTATCGCGCGCAACAGTGTGCTCTTGCCTGCACCGTTGGGGCCCAAAATTGCTGTGATTTGGCCAAACGGTGCGGCCAGCGCCACGTTGTGCAGCACGGGGCGTGTGCCAAGGCGGACACTCAGATCCGTGACGAGTAGTGCGTCATCGACCGCCTGATGCGGCTCAGCCATACAAGGCATCCTTTCGTGCCCGCAGTAGGAGCCATAGGAACGTTGGCGCGCCAACCAGACCCGTGATCACGCCGAGCGGCACTTCGGTCTGCGCGGGAATCGCGCGCGCGATCACGTCGCAGGCGAGTAGGAACGCACCACCACCTAGGGCCGCCGCGGGAATGAGCATGCGATGCGATACCCCTACGAACTTGCGCAACGCGTGCGGCACGACCAAGCCGACGAAACCGACATTGCCACCGACTGCGACGGCGCCCGCTGTAAGAAGCGCCGCCCAAATGATGCACCAGCGTCGCGCGCGGTCGACATCGACGCCAAGCACCCGCGCCTCATCTTCGCCAGAGAGCATGATGTCGAGTGGCCGCGCCCAGCCGAATGCGGCCGCACCGCCAAGGAGCGAAATGGGCGCAATGATCGCCACCTGACGCATGCCCGCGCCGGTCACGCCGCCGAGCGCAAACGAAATTACGGCCCGGCCTACTTCCCAGCTTTCCATGGCTATGCTGACTACGAATGCGCCCATGCTGAGGAACAGCGAAGACAGTAAGAAGCCCGAGAGCAGCAGCACCACCGTATCGGGTTGCGTGCGCGCAATGGCAAGCAGCAATAGTAAGGCGGTGAGCGCTCCGATCAGACAGCCCACGGGCAGCAGCATTTCCGGCTCGATGCCCGCGGTGAGATTGTTGATCAGGAGCAGCTGGTAGAGGAGAAGCGACAGCTTGCCAAAGAAGTTTGCGCCCGCGGTCGTGCCTAGGATGTCGGGGCTCGCCAGTGGATTGCGAAACAGGCCCTGCGCAAGCACGCCGGCCACCGCGAGCGCGGCACCCGCCAGGTACGCCACGATGGCCCGTGAGAAGCGCAGCTCGAGCAGCACCGAACGCAGCGCTGGATCGTCCAGGCTAGCGGAGCCCGCCATGGTGCTCAGGGCAAAGAGCGTCACGCTCAGGGCGGCGAGCAACACATAGACGAAGACCGTACGGCGCACGCGTGCGTAGGTAGCACGCTATGGCGCGCCTCGTGCGCCGTCCCGGCTACTAGTGTTCGTAGGCGCCGATATCGGGGGGCGCGGTGCGCTCTTTGCCATCGATCGAGATAGGTGAGCTTTGCGTCGCGTGACCTTGATCTACCATCGCGGCCGTCACCGACGCCGCGGCGAGATCGAAGGGTGCAACCAGCGAAGCAAAGCCCGGGTCCCTGGCAGCCGAGCGCTGATCGCGTCCCGACGCTGCCTTCCAGGTAGCCAGGCTGCCGGCCTTGTCTTCCCAACGAGCCGTGGTGTTGGGCGAGAAACACAAGTTGTTGTCGATCGCCATGTAGGAGTCCTTGGGGAGGTCAAAGCCAAAGCAAGCGAACTCGCCTTTGCCCGCATAGTGAATGGCATTGCTGGCTATGACGTGCTTGGTGCCTTCGCCGCCCACGACAATGCCCTTACCGATTCCGGCGCCGAAGTAGATCGAGTTGTTGCGAACGGTGATCGCACTCATCGCGAGGTCCTGCGCAGAGAGCGAACGGCTTGGCGCTATGATGCCGAAAGCGTCGGACCCTGGTTGCATGTTGATGATGATGTTGTCCTCAACCGTGCAATTTTCGCAGGCGTGCAGTCCGATGAAGAGCCCTCCCACATTCTCGATGCGATTGCCGCGAATCGTCACGTTGCGGAAGCCTTCGGCTTCTGATTCTGCGGCATCAACCGAAATGCCCCAGCACTCGCCGCTTACCTTACCGAGATCCTCATGGATGTAGTTGTCTTCGATCACCAGGTTGTCGTACATGCCGTGCACGACCAAGGAAACGCCTTGGCATGTGCCGTCTACGATCGTCGAGCGATAGAGTTCGTTGCCAATCACGCGCATGTTCTTGAACGGGGTTCCCAGGTTGCCATCGTTGTGTAGATATAGATTGTGGTCGAAGGTTTGGCGGGAGCCGTTGCCCTCGAAATAGTTGTCCTGAACGACGCAATCGTCGCACCCGCCGAGAAACCCAAAACCTGAGTTGTTGGTGAAGCGATTGCCGATCACCACGATGCGAGCTTGGCGGCGGTCGCCGGTGCCGGGGTTGGAGCCACCGGTCTGGATTCCACTGCCTAGGCGGTCGAACGAGCTGCTGCAAACCAGCACATCGTCGATGTCGTTGTAGAAGAAGATGCCCGAGCCCTCGCCCGCTCCTCGAATACTCAGGTTGGCGAATACGTACCCTTCCTCGTGCAGCGGCTTGTCGCTGTTGTCGAGCGAGAAGACGCCCCGTGCGCCAGTGCTGGCCGTATTGATGATAGGCGCACCGAGCGAGGCGCTGCTCCAGGTAGGTTTGTAGTCGCGCACGATGCAGCGGTTGTTGGCCCTGCAGCTGGCGTTGCTCCAGCGATCGCCGGCACCGGTCGTGAACGACCCGCCGCGGCAAAACGCGACGGTTTCACCCGCAGCCATGGCGTTGAACCCGTTGCGGGCTTTCTCGAAGGTGCGCCACGGCGTGCTAGCAGACGCGCCGTTGTTCATGTCGTTGCCGGCCACGCAGTCAGCCGCAGCCCCCGCGCCGCAGTCGCACACGTAATGAACTACGCCCTTAGGCTCGGCCTCCGGACATGGATAATTGACCTCGCCAACCGGCGCCGGTGGCGTGCCATCGGTAGACCCCGCGTTCGTGCCGGTGCCGCCGTCGGCGCCACCTGCGTTGTCGCCGCTCAAGCCCTCACCACCGTCTGCTTCACCGTTACTCGTTCCACCGTTTCCCGCGCCCAAGCGCGACTTGGGGCGACCGACGGTGCCGGAGCACCCGACCAACGCAGCGATGACGGGAAGAACAAACCATACGCTTCGATAGTAATGCACAGAGGGAGACTATCCCGCATGGACGCGCGAGCCAAGAGAGGGAGGCGTGTGTGTAAGGCTCACATCTTAAATATCAAAGGATCTTGAGCAGCTGATTACCACCACGATCCATTTTTCTATCGGCGTGGACTCGCGAGCTGCGCCAGTACTGATTTTGCCCGCTGTCTGACCACGCGCGATGGATCGCGCTTCTGGGCCGTGCGCAGACGTTCGATCGCGCTCGGGCCCAGATCACTCACGATCAGCGCCCTGGCCCGCGCGTAAGTTTTGTCGTTACCAAGTGCGGCGATGGCGTTGCGCTGCACCGTGGCTCTTACTTTCATGCTGGGCCTGAGCTTGAGCGCCTGTCGATAGCGCGACAATCCGTCTTTGAAGAAGCCTTTCTCGAAGTAGAGATCGCCAATCAAGTAAGGTAGCTCGGGGTTGCGTGGATCGCGTCGTCGCAACACCCGCAGCCCGGCGATTGCGTCGTCGACCTTACCTTGTGCGATCAGCGCGCGAACGTCTTTCACCGAGCTCACATTGCTCGCTTCATTCGCAGGGGGTGCCGCTTCTGAATCAGTGGGATCATCGAGGGCCAGATCGGCTGCTGCCAGATCTTCTTCCGTGATTTCGAAGAGGCCTGCGTCACTTGCCGCCCAAGTCCCGGCTTCGGGCCCTACGGCGGGCGCAACTGGCTCCGGCGCTGGGTCACCTTCTTTGACCTCTTGGACCGCCCCATCGAGTGCCGCCACGTCGGGTGCCGCGACCTCGGGTGCCGCGACCTCGGGTGCCGCCACGGCAGGCGCTGCAGTCGTTTCGGGTGCGGCCGGTGTGTGCGATGCGACGGGTGCAGGAGTGCCCGGCAAAAGGCCCAACAGGCTGTGCCGTTCGGTCCAAGCGACTGCGGCCAGCACGGCCAGGATGGCAAGTGTCGTCACCAAGCTCAGGGTCGAGCCGCCGCGTGCCACAGGGGTGCCGGCCGTGCTGTCGCCTCGCGAGGGCGAAATGCGTAGCGCCCGCTCGGCCACGGTGGGCGCCAGGGCGAGCTCTTCGGTTACGCGTTCGGTCGAGGCTTTGCCCGTGGCTTCGGGCACAGCATCGAGTGCAGCCAGGAATTCGGCAGCCGTCTGATAGCGATCGTCGGGCTCTTTTTGCAGCGCTTTGGCCACCACCGCTTCGAGCTCGTGCGACACCTTGCTGCCCCTGTCGCTCACGCGTGGTGCATGCTTCTCGCGATGCATTCGCAAGACAGCCAAAGTATCAGGCGCATCAAACGGCTTTTCGCCGGTGAGAAGCTCGAATAGCACTACGCCGGTGGCATAGAGATCAACCCTCAGGTCCAGCTTGTCGCCCCGCGTCTGCTCGGGCGCCATGTACGAAGGCGTGCCGATGACTCCCGTGGTCGATGGATCGCCGAGTCCCGATGGATCATGCAGCTTCGCCAAACCGAAATCGAAGATGCGAACGTGATCACCCATGCCCGTCGCTTCGCCCAGCATGATGTTGCCCGGCTTGATATCGCGATGGACGATGCCTTGCTCATGAGCGTGTGCGAGGCCGGTGAGGATTTGACGGGTGATCTGCACGGAGCGCGTCGCTGTTAGCCGCTGTTCGTCGAGGATGGTGCGCAGCGTGTCGCCCGGCGCAAAGTCCATGACGATGTACGGCGCGTCCTGCACGCCAAAGTCGATTACGGACACGCAGCACGGATGCGACAGCCGGCTCATGGCGCGCGCCTCACGATCAAACCGCGCCACGAACTTGGGCGAGCCAGCGTAAGGCGAATGTAAGAACTTGATGGCTACCGGCCGGTCCAATTGCAGGCGCTGGCCCCTGTAAACCACGCCCATCCCGCCTTCACCCAGCATCGAATCGACGCGATAGCGCCCGTTCAACACCAGACCAATACGCGGATCTACCTGCGGCTGCGAATCCATGAATCCTCACCAAGGTACCAGGTCACGGACCGCGGCCGAAGCTTTGGGCGACGGAGTTGTGTTTTGGACGCACTCTCCGATTCCCGGAGGCCGTGCCTTCGAGATCCGCAGGGTCTGGCCCCACACACCGTGTTAGGCGACCTACATGCTGCAGAGCGCTTCTATTCCTGAGGCGAGAATCAGGGGTTTCTTGGCATCAAAACAACGTTTTCTCTGCGAGGCATCGAACACCTACATCGCGCGCCCAGCGACCTCGGGTTGTGGCACAAGGTGTGCGATGAGCTCTCGACAAGGAGTACCCATGCCGAGTCAAACCAGTACTGCGTCCCCGTTTGAGGTCACCCCGACCACCGGAATCGTGCGCGCCGGCACCATTGAAGAGGCGCCCGCGGAATCGAGCTTCCCCGCCCGTTCGGACTTCCCCGCCCGTTCGGACTTCCCCGCCCCCGCCCGTTCGGACGTCGTGGAGTTGCGGGTGGCGGGTCCAGTCGATGGGCAGCGCCCCTATGCGGAGGCGCGCAAACAGGCCATTCACGAGTTCGAGAGCACTTATGTGGAGGCCCTGCTCGCACGCTGCGATGGCAACGTCTCGCGTGCGGCCCGCGAAGCCAAGATCGATCGCGTCTACCTCCACCGCTTGATCCGTCGCCACCGCGCCGAGAAAAAGCCAGCCTAAGGCGTGATGGGCGCGGGAGCCGCGGGAGCCGTGGCCGGCGGGTTGCCTTCCTTAGGCACCGAGGCTTCGGCTTCCTTACGCTTGGTGATCACGAGCTCCACCCGACGGTTCTCACCTTTGCCTTCTTCCGTATCGTTCGATCCAATCGGGTTGGTCTGACCGAAGCCCTTCGACTTCAAGCGTTCTGCGGCCACACCCTTATCGACCAGGTACTTGACTACCGAGGCCGCACGGCGCTTGGAAAGCTTCAGATTCTTAGCCGGCTTGCCAACGTTGTCGGTGTGACCTTCGACGCTGACCTCTTCCACCTCCGGGTGGGTGGCCAGGCTTTGCGCCACGGCATCGAGAAGTGCGAACGAGCGCTCTTGAATCACGTCGGCGTTGTTATCGAAGTACACCTTGTCGCTGATCACGAGGTTGGTCGCGGTGACCTGCACGAGAGGACACCCCTTGTTCTCAACCGTGCCCGCTTCCGTCGGGCACTTGTCTTCGCCATCGATCACGCCATCGCCGTCGCCGTCTGCCGGCGCGCAGCCACCATGTTCCGGTAGCCCTGCGAGCAGTGGGCATTTGTCGGCCGCATCGAGCACGGTGTCGCCATCGTTGTCCGGGTCCGGCACGCCGTCCTCGTCTTGGAAGCCGTCTTTGTCTTCGGGATCGTTGGGCGCTCCGTCGCTTCCATCGGGCACACTGTCGCTGTCGTTGTCGCCGTCCGGCACGCCGTCTTCGTCTTGAAAGCCGTCTTTGTCTTCAGGGTCGTTGGGCGCGCCGTCTTTTCCATCCGCGACGCCATCGGTGTCGTTGTCCGCTTCGGGGCAACCGTCCTGATCCTGAAAACCATCGCGGTCTTCGGCATCCTTGGGGCAGTTATCTTTGTCGTCGTCGATGCCGTCGTCGTCGAGGTCCGCGTCCATGCCGGCGTACCCCACCGACGCATAGAGGCGATAGTAAGGTGCGCCAATCCCGCGCACGACCGCAGTGCCCGCACCCAGCTGCGCGAGAAAGCCACCGGCGACAATGCGCGGACCGGCCCGCCATTCGATCGGGGTCTGACTCTTTTCGATTGGGCCCGCCGAGGTGCCAACCCAGCCATCGATTTCCGCGATCAGATGCAGTGCCGATACGAGCGGCGCGTCTACGCCAGCGCCCCAGACCATGGCGTCGTCGATCTGATTATCGGGGATGAAGTTCGTAGACGGTCGAACCAAGTAGCCGACGTTGGCGGCGATCCTCAGGTCCTTGTGCTTGAAGTCCACAGCGAGGCGCGGCTCAAGGCGCAAACCCTCGCTCATGAATGCGTCTTTCTTGCCGGTGGGCAGAAACACGGTGCCGATCACGCCCAGGCCCACTCCTCGTCCCTGCAGCAAACGGATGCGCGGCACCAGCCTCAAATCACCAGGGCCGATGTCCGCTTCATCGCGAATCGAATCGAGGTCGTTCAAGGCCACGAGGCGCGCCGGGCCGGTAAAGACGCTGCCTTCGCTCGCACGATGCAGGGGCATCGCCACAGAGAAATCGAGCCAGCTAGCGATACCGAGCGTGCCCATCAGGTTGAGGGTTCCAATCGAGCCGATCAGATCGCCTACGCGATCACCGCTCGTATCTTCGACCGCGAGCGGGCGACGCGCGTAGGAAACCAGCGCGTTCAGCTCCCATTCGCCCCATTGATGGGTCTCGGTCCCGTAGACCGAAACGATGCTGGTGCGCTGCGAGGCGGCAGGCGAAAGGTTTTCGATCGAAAACTTGTCATCCGCCAGGGCTTGTCCGGACATGGACACCCCTAAGATCACTGCGCAACATGCGGCCCGCAGCGCCAACTGCTCTCTCATAGGAAGCTCTCCCCGATCAACGTGTTGCGGAACGTTCTCGCGGCGCGCTCGCGTGGTCAACCGTGTTGACGAGGTGGGCTTACGATTTCGCGGTGCAAGGTCCCGAGCCGTCGGGAGTGCGCCCGCCCGTGCTATCGCTCGACATGGCACTCAGCACGCTCGAACGCTTTGCCCGCCAAACCATCAAACGCGTCATCTATTCGCAGCTCGCGCTTGCGGAAGCGGCCAAGCTCGTGCGCGGAGATAGTAAGCCCCTCGTTCGCTTTACTATCGAAGGATCTCCGCCTTCGGTCTATTTCAACTTTCGGATTCGCGAGGACAAGCTGGTCGCGCTCAGCGACCTGCTGCGCTTGGCGCCTGATCTTACGCTTTCGCCCATACGCTGCCGCGAAGGCGAAGCGCCGTTTCATGCGCTGACGCTCAACGTGTATCGCGTCTCAGGATTGACGAACGGTCTGCGGGCGGAGTGGTCTGTCTACGTGCGCGATGCGTCGGGCAAGCCTCGCTATCTGATTGTCGAGGCACGATCGAGTCGGCCTTCCATGGATCCGGTCGAGTTGATTACGCGGGCGAGTCGCGTCGAGCATGCACTCGCAGCCAGCGGGTTGCACACGTGCGTGGCGTCAGATGGCGCTACGTTTACGGCGCGCCTGACGTTGCCTAAGCCGGAGGTCGCGCGTCAGTTCGCAAGCGCCAAGGAATGGATCGAAGCCAACGACTTCATCTATTGGCGCAATGGTGTATGCGACCGCGTGTTTTACGATGGTGCGCTTGCCAATGGTAAGATGTGGGAGCTCGATTGCGATGCTGCCGACCTGAGTGATCAAACGGCCTGGTCGCGCTACGTGGAACCGCGCCCGCGGCACATCGTCATGCTCGCCTGCGCCGCGGAGCTCGTGATCTCGCCGTGGTGGAACGTCTAGGAAACGAGCGTCGTAGTTAGCCATCCACATGGGCGCTCGAAGCCTGTCCCCACGTCCACAGCGCCTTGACACGCTCGGACGTGCTGCCCATGCTGCGCCTCGATTCTGGGTCGTTGTTCGCTTCCACGAGCATCGATAGGGTGGTCGAAGTGCCACCCAAAGGGAAGCCGGTCAAAAGCCGGCGCGGACCCGCCACGGTAGAGGGCTGAATACCCGACCACTATGCCACTGGGGTTGCATTGCAATCCTGGGAAGGCGGTCGGGGGCTAGGGCCCCAAGCCCGGAAACCTGCCCAGCGTCGTAGTGACTCCTAGTGCCTCGGGGATGGCTAGGGAGGACGAAGCGCGCCCGCGTGGTGCGCCCGTTTTCCAGCGCCGATCCGCCGAAGCACGTGCCACCGAAGGCTGTGCTGTTTGATGCGTCGATCTCTACCGCTCTTTTGTTGTGCGCTGTCGCTCGCGTGGTTCGCGAGTCGCCCGCTGCATGCGCAAGAGGCGTGGGGCGCGCATGCGTTGGTAAAGCGTCCACTCGCGGCGCGTAACGAGGAAGACGCCACTGCGGCCGCGACCACAGTCGAAGTGAAAAAGCGCCCGATGGCGCTCGAGACGCTGCGCGATGTCATGCCGGAAGTACCCGGCGCGCTGCCGCTTGCGAGCGGAGGGTATGGCTCGTTTTCGAGCATTTCATTGCGTGGAAGCGATCTTGGGCAGACCGTATGGTTGCTCGGCGATGTGCCACTGAACAGTCCGGATACGGGCGCATTCGACATGTCGCTGATGCCGGTTTCGCAGATCGATCGCATCGAAGTGTATCGCGGCGGTGCGCCGATTTGGCTCGGACAGGGCAGCATCGGCGGCGTGGTGCGCGTGGTGCCGCGCGAAGAGGACGGCACAGGCGGTGGTCTGCAGCTCGGCGTCGGATCTTACGGTTTGTACGAGCTGCGCGGAAACGCCTACGTTGCGGGTCACGGTAAGCGTCCCATGGCTTTGTATTCAGGGATTCAGGCCACCAGCAGCCAGGGCGACTTTCTCTACGTGGACGATCGCGGCTCGCGCTCGAACGCGAGCGACGATGTGGAACGGCGCCTTCACAACGCTCAGATCATGGACGGTTCCGGCCTTTTTCATCTGCGTGCGGGCGTAGGCCGAGGCCACGTCGACAGCGTGTTTTACGGCTTTGAGCGCACAGGCGGCTTACCGGGCCCGGGTGGGGCACTCAATGCAAAGTTCACGCGCCGTCACTTGCGCCGCGGATTACTGACGACCGCGTATACGCTCGAGCAGACGCGTGCGCACGTTCGCCTCTACCGCGTACAGATCTTGGTGAGCGCACAAGCCCAAGATACTTCGATCGACGATCGCTATGGCGAGCTTGGCCTCGGTTCCGCGCGCGCGCTCACACAAACGTTTTGGCGAGGCTACGGTCGCATCGCCGCAAGCCACACGATCTTACCGTTTCTAGAATTGACAGGCACAGCCTCTTACGCCGGCGATAGTTTCGATGACGAAGACCGGCGCGGGCTGACCGCTCGTGGTCCCTCCAAGCGCGCAAGCGAGGCGTTTGCTGGCGAGGCCAAGCTGTTCGGCCGTGTGCTCGGCTTACGCGCGGAGCTGCGCGGCTCTGTGCGCGGTGAGTGGAGTCAAAGCGAGTACCAGCTCATCCGCCTCAACCGGGAAGCTCGCGAGACGCAAAGCTTGTTCAGCGGCGTGTATCGCGTCGCGACCGTGCTCGAACCCGTGACGGGTCTCTCCTTACGGGGATCCGTCGGTACGGGTCGACGCATTCCATCGATGACCGAGCTGTTCGGAGATGGCGCCGCGCTACAGGCGAATCCCGATCTAGTGCCCGAGCAAGGCCGCTACGTCGACGCGGGTCTCGCGCTCAGTGGCGCCATTCGCGAACTGTGCGCGAGCCTGGAAGTGAACGGCTTCGTGCAGCAAGTGGAGGATAAAATCGCCCTTGTAGCGACCAGTCAGTTTCAGTCCGAGGCCATCAACTTTGGGCGGACGGATGTGCGTGGTGTCGAGCTCGGCGCCGATATAGCGTACTTGCGAATGCTCAGACTCGTCGGCTCGACGACCCTGATGCAAACGGTGACGGACTACGACGCGCAGTTACCAAGACAGCCAAAGGTAAGATTTTACGGACGCGCCGAGAGCAGCATTTTTCCGCACAGCTTAGTGGAGCGCGTCACGTTCTTTGCCATGGCCGACTACGTCTCTACCGCGTACTTCGACAAGGCCAATGAAGCCCTGCGCAAGACTTTTACACACGTCGGCTTCGGTGCTGCGCTCGCATTTTGGCGAGCGCGTCTGGAGCTCAGCGGTCGCGTCGCGGACCTGCTCGATGCGCGTGGTCAGGATTATCAACGTTTCCCCTTACCGGGGCGCTTCTTTGCTTTATCAGTCAGCATT
>JBKJIA010000173.1:0-4517 GCA_046598735.1 Polyangiales bacterium | reverse complement strand
CGTGGGCCAATGCGAGACTTCGACGCGCGCTTGCTGGGCCATGCCGCGCATGACGTCCGCGGTCTCGCTGCGCAGGCCGTAAATCTCGTGAAAGACGCGACCCAAGAGCGGCGACGTCCCCAACGATTCGACAGTGGCCAGCGTGTTGGTGACTTCTCCGACTGCAACAGTACCCGAACGCAAAAGCTCAGAAACCGCCGCATCGATCGCATCCAGATCACGCTCTGGCGCAAGCGTGCCGCGTGCTTCCATCATGCTTTGCACCCACGGCCCAAAGCCACCGCCGCTGCGCGTTTGGCCACGCAGAGCCGAGAGCTCGAGATGCGTGTGCGCATTCACCAAGCCCGGCAGCAGAATCGCGGACTCATTACTCCACAATGCACCTGAGTATTCGGCGCGCAGCGCATGAGCGGGCCCCACCTTGAGCACTCGTTGCCCTGCATCGAGCACCACGGCACCGTGTTCGATGGGCGCCTGGCCCGGAACGCACGGCAATAGCCAAGCGCCCTCGAAGCCACGCAGCGTCATGGCGCGCGCTCGGCGAAACGGACGCGCACCTCGGGCATGAGTTGGGCGCGGGCGGCGCGAGCGAAAAACTCGTGAAGACCCGCCAAAAAGCGCTCATCCAGAGTGTAGCGAATGTGGGAGGTCAGATAGCGCTCGTACACGTCCGGCGTCCCGCCGTGCTGGGCAGCCCACATATGCGCGATGTCGCGACGTGCAGCCAGACCGTAAGCTAACGAGTGGTCGAGCATCGCGCACAAAGACTCATCGAGCACGCCGCGCTGGGCGATCCAAGCCGCGAACACGAATGGTAAGCCTGTCCAAGCTTTCCACGCGGCCCCGAGGTCGAGCACATACGGATACTGATGACGCAAAGCGAGCGCGTGATCGCCGATCACCACGGCGCCCGTTGCGCCTTTGACGTCGCGAGTCATGCGCGCGTGATCGCCGGGCTCGACCGCTAGCGCACGTCCTTTGCGCAAATGCGTCGCAATCAATTGCGCGAGCACGACGCTCGTGCGGCTCGCAGTATCGAGTAACAGTAAGTCGAGCTCTTCGATCGGACGCTCGGCCACGATCAGCACGCTCGTCACGTCGCCGTCTGCACCGATGCAAATGTTGGGTGCAAGCTCGAAACCATCGCGTAGAGCCAAGGTCGCGATTGGCGCAAGGGCCATGTCCACCTCGCGGGCCACGAGCCGCTGGGCGAGCACAGACGGTAAGGCCATGCGCAGACGCTCGGGCTCCTTGCCGAGCATCAAACCGTAAAGCACCGGCCACGCATTCAGATAGGCCACGCCCTGAATGCGCGGCTCGGTCTGAGGCTCAGGACTTACTCTTTGCGCGCTGCCCAGCATCAGATGCTCGCAAGCTCGAGGCGGCGCTTGTTACGGTCTTTGAGCTTAAGCGATCCTTCAAGCGCATCCGTAGCCGGCAGCTCTTCGATCACACGATACAACGTGTCGCGCTCCACCGGAATCCGGCCGGCTTCGCGAATCAAGCGCACGAGCTCCGCGCGCGACAGGCCCATCGGTACATCGCTACCGGCGGAGTGGTAGATGGTTTCGTGGACGATCGTTCCATCCAAATCATCGGCGCCAAACCCCAGCGCGAGCTGCGCCACATCAATGCCCATCGAGACCCAGTAGGCCTTGATGTGGTCCACGTTATCGAGCAGCAAGCGACTGATCGCGAGCGTCTTGAGATCATCGAACGCGGTCGGCTCGGGCAGGCGCTTTAATCCGTTGTTCTCGTTGTGGAACGCGAGCGGGATGAAGCATTGAAAGCCACGCGTCTCGTCTTGCAGCGCACGCAGTTGCAGCAAGTGATCCACGCGATGCTCGAAGGTCTCGATGTGTCCGTACAACATCGTGGTGTTGGTACGAATGCCAAGCTTGTGCGCCACGCGATGCACTTCGAGATATTGCGCGCTGTTGGCCTTACCTTGTGCAATGCGATGGCGAATGTCTTCGTTCAAGATCTCGGCGCCACCGCCGGGCATGGAGTCGAGACCGGCCGCGCGCAGCTTGGTCAGCACCTCCTCGTAGCTCATGCCGAATTTCTGCGAAAAATAGTGAATTTCTACGGCCGTGAAGCACTTGAGATGGATGCCTGGGCGCACGCGTTTCCAGCCTGCGAGCAGCTCCTCGTACCAGCTGAAGGGTAAGTTCGGATTCAAGCCGTTCACCATGTGCAGCTCGGTCAGCTTGGGATCCGGAAAATCGCGCAGCTCAGCCCAGGCCGTTTCGTGCGTGGTGGTGTGGGCGCCGGGCATGCCCTCTTCGAGCTTTTGAAACGCGCAAAAGCTGCACGATGCCTCGCACACGTTCGTGGCCTCAAAGCGCATGTTCACGTTGAAGAACGTGCGGTCGCCGTGAAGGCGCTCGCGCACCTCGTTCGCCAGCTTGCCGATACGCAGCAAGTCCTTGGACATGAACAACGCGACGCCGTCGTCGAAATTCAGACGCTCGCCGGCATGCAGCTTGGCTTCGATCACATCGAGAGGATTCGTCATCACTTCTCCGAGGTTTGCTTGTCTAAATTGACATCCACGCCCCAACGGCGCGCGATGGAATGCTTGAGACCCAAGTGATCACACAAGCGCGCGATCACGCTGTCCACGAGATCCAGAACTTGCGTGGGTTTACCGTAAAACGAAGGCGAAGCGGGCAAGATCACCGCGCCTGAGCGCGTGAGCTTGAGCATGTTTTCAAGGTGGATGTCTGAGTAAGGTGTCTCGCGCGGTACCACCACCAAACGCTTCCTCTCCTTGAGCACGACGTCGGCTGCGCGCGTCAGCAAGTTGTCGCTGATGCCGTGGGCCAAGCGCGCGATCGTCGACATCGACGCTGGGATGATCACCATCGCGTCCGGCGCACTGGAGCCGCTTGCAAAGGGTGCGCTGTAGTCGCGGCCATCGAAGATCGGAAGTCCGAAATCCTCGATCTGACCTTCGCACTCATGGGCCCAGACTTGGCGCGCGGTGCTCGACAACACAATGGAAGCGCTGACTTCGCTACGCATGCTCTCGGATGCAAACAGCTCGAGCAAACGCTTGGCGTAAGGAGCCCCGGATGCTCCGCTGATGCCAACGACGATGCGACGCGGGGCCTGCATACCGTTACTTCACGAACCGCACGAGCGACGCGATACCAAAGGTAAGGTCCTCACCTTCCACCTTGGAGAAGCCGGCCTGCTTGCCGAGATTCTCGAACTCCGAGCGCGTGTAAAAACCTTGCATGGATTTGGCGAGGTAACCGTAAGCCTCCGTGTCGCGCGACACGAGCGAGCCCACGACCGGCAACACGAAACGCGCATACACCGCGTGAAACGCGCGCATGAGAAATGTCGAGGGGCGATAGAACTCGAGCACCACGAAAGTTCCGCCGGGCTTGAGCACACGGAAGGCTTCGCGCAGGCCTTGCTCGGTGTTCGAAAGATTGCGCATGCCGAAGGCGCACGTCATGCCGGCAAAGGCTTGATCGCGGATCGGCAAACGCATGGCATCGGCCACTGCCAGGCCCGTTTCTGCGCTGACCTTGCTGCGTCCACGCACGATCATCTCGCGGGCAAAATCCGCTGCGATGACACGTCGCCCCGCAAACGTCTGGGTCATGGCCTGCGCGAGATCGAGCGTGCCAGTGCACGAATCCAGCAAGGGTCCATCCACCAAGTCGCGACCAAGCAGTGCCAGGGCGCGCTTACGCCAACGCTTATCGATGCCCACCGACAACAAGCGATTGAGCAAGTCGTAGGTTGGCGAAATACGGTCGAACATGGAGCGAACGGCGATTGCGTGCTCGCTTGCAGCCTCGCTGCGCGCCCCCACGTCTGCGATCAGGTTGGCCACGCTTCGCTCCCGCTCTAGGGCGTGCTGAGACACGCGCCATTCCGAGCTTTCAAAAATGTTTGAACGACTATTGGTTTCTAGGCGCGTCGCCCTGACAGGTCAAGCGAATGCAGTGGCGGCGGAACGTCGGCCCGTGTTAGGTGCCTAACCCTACCCCAGGAGGCCTCTGCCCATGCCGCGCTCCCCCCGGCTTAAATCGTTGGTGTTCATGTGCATTCTCGCTGCGGCTCCGGCCTCCGCTCAGGATGATCCGGAGCTTGGCGTGACGAGCCCGTCTAATTCCGCCCCCAGCGGAAGGCGCAAGTCCGGCTCTGCTCGGCGCTCAAACCCCGCGCCTGAGCCGGCCCCCTTGCAGCAAGAGCCGGTGGAAGCGACGCCTGCCGTCGATACCAGCGGGAGCAAGAGCACGGGCCTTGATGCCGATTGGGAGCGCCCGAAGAGCGAGGACGACGACGACAAGAAGAAAAAGGGCGACGGCGATCACGACAAGATCGTGGGCAACGTCGGTATCGGTCTGCTCGGCATGGCCGAAGTGCCCGTGGGCGTGGCCGATCCGATAGGCGGCGGCGCCACGCGAAGGACCACGAGCTCGCCAATCAGCGCGCCTGTGCTGGGTGTGCGCTATTGGTTCTCTAGCCGCCTGGGTATTGAGGCCGGCGTGGGT
>JBKJIA010000127.1:0-4055 GCA_046598735.1 Polyangiales bacterium | reverse complement strand
ATGCTTCCGGACGCCAAGCTGCTGCCCGGCCAAAAGCGCTGCTCACAAAGCGGCAGGTTCAAGTTCATCTTGGGCACGGATGGCTCTGTGACCAAGATGAACTTGAACCTGCCGCTTTGTGAGCAGCGCTTTTGGCCGGGCAGCAGCTTGGCGTCCGGAAGCATTTCGTTCGTGCAGCCCGAAGCAGCACAATCCCCTTCAGCGATGCCGCAGCCGCAGTCCTGGGCAGCCGTCTTGTTCGGGTCCGCAGGGCACAGATCCTTGCAGTCTGGGGTGCCGTCCATGTCAGTGTCGGTTTCCACTGTGCCACAGTCACACACCATCGGATCGGTCTTGTTCGGGTCCTGAGGGCACAGATCCTTGCAGTCTGGGGTGCCGTCCATGTCAGTGTCAGCGTTGCTGTCCACAACGCCGCAGCCACATAGTCCAGGAGCCACCTTGGCTCGGTCGTCGGGACACTCGTCGACGATACATGAGTACTCGGCCACCAGTCGTTTCGCGCCACTGCACGGGGAGGAAAAGTCTGGCGGCTCGCCCACGGTAAACTCACAGCTATTTTTGCCCGCGCAATTCGTCTGGAGGACGCTCTCAGCGGCGAAGTGGCAAGTGCTAGTGGGCGCATAACTACCGCACGCGCCGCTCGGCGTGCCGTAGCTTGCAAACTGAATGGCTGAGATCGTGCTTCCGACAGGGCAGGAAAGGCGCGCTGATTGATACTCTCTGGCATCCCTGCATCGCGTTTCGCCGCTCTGAAAGGGTCCGAGGGTCCAGACGATGTTATTGCCCAAGCGCAACTTCACAGAGCCGTCGTCTTCTACCGTGAGTATCGCGCCGCCGCTGCCCGAAACACCTGCGGCCCACAAGGCTGAGGATGTTCCTGGAGCGGACGCTCTACGGGCCACCAGGTTACCATCGGAGTTCTGCAGGGTCACGGACACGGCGGGGGTGAGGGTGGTGGTCCCCGACGCGACTTGGAAGGCCGACCAGAGCACTTCACTGCCTTCGCGCAGGGTGAGGTAGCCATCGGTGCCCAAGATGAATGTGAACCGGCCGTTTGCTGAGCAGCGCTTATCGCCGGGCAGCAGCTTGGCATCCGGAAGCATTTTGTTCGAGCAAGTAGGACAAGTTCCTTCCGCAACGCCGCAACCACATAGGCCCGGCGCGACCTTACTCTTGTCCGATGGGCACCCGTCCTTGCAGTCCAGCGTAAGGTCGCCGTCAGTGTCCGTCTCGGGCAACGTGCAACCACACACCTGCGGTGCTGTCTTGAGCGCGTCGTTTGGGCACAAGTCCTTGCAATCCAGCGTGCCGTCCGTGTCCGTGTCCGTGTCCGCGATGCCGCAGCCGCACACCCCCGGGCCGACCTTGGCCGGGTCTAGAGGACAGTCGTCGCTGCAGTCCGCCGCACCATCGCCGTTGACGTCCTTGTCCAACGCGCCGCATCCGCAGGCGCCCGGACTTGTCTTGACCGGGTCCATGGGACACCCGTCGTCATCGTCGGCTGTGCCGTCGCGGTCGCTGTCGGCGCGCACGGTGAAAGGCAGCTCCTGTAGGACCTGGTCGGTGTTGTACACCAGGTGGACCACGTAGCTGCCGGCCGGCAACGGGTCGAACGCGTGGCTTCCGTTCGCCACAACTGCTCGTTCGGTGAAGGGAATGCGAAACATGCTCAAGGGGCTGGGCGATAGCTCCGAGTAGACGGCGATGAAAGGGTCACCCTTTCGCGAGATGCCCATGAATCTCACCGTGATGGTAGCGGTACTCAGCCAGTCTTTGCCGGCAAGCTCGATGCTTCCGGTGGCTGTCCCGCTCCCGGCGTCCCCGTTGTCGTCAGGCCCCGTATCGCGCGCAGTGCTCGCGTCCCCGCCTCGGGGGTCGTCGGCCGCCGCATCGAAATGCAGCTCGGGGACCTCGAGGCATGCGTTCGACATGACCGCCACCAGGGCGAGGAACATGCGGAACACCCAGCCGGCCTGGCTGGGGACGCGGAGTCTGCTGTGGGGAAGGGGAGGATGTTGATGCTGGGAGGGGAGTCGCATTGAGCCCTTACTGTTGGGAGTTGCAAATAGCTTCATTCGATTGAAGCGCGGCTGCCACTCCCCGCGCTCGCGCTACGGCGTATCGTCTTCCGCCTGCCTTGATGGGCCGCGCTTTGAAAAGGTGCTACGTAGGCTGCTGTCACGCGCTCTACGCCACGCTCCTACACGGTCGCCGCACTTCAGCCATCCCATGCTCAGTCACTGCCGCGTCGCACTTTATCTGCGAGAGGATGATTATGAAATCGATAGCTTTCACCGCTTTTACAGCTGCCTGCATTTCCACGCTCACGGTCGGTTGCTCGCATGGCGCCGGCCACGACGCTGACGCGCACGGCGACTCAAGCGCAACGGACGCTGGGGCGGTTGAAGGCGATGGCGCCCTCGACGCCATTCCCACTCCTGCAATCCTGGTTGCCAATGGTGGAAGCAGCGTCGTATCCATCATCGACCCCACCACGCTGAAACTCGTAGGCTCGCTTCCGGTGATGTCCGGCATGCATCCGCATCACGTCAGCGTTTCGCCAGATCATAAGCGCGTCCTGATTACCGCAACTAGCGGGGATTTGTCCGAGGGGCACGGCAGCGCAGCGCACGGCGCCGGGCACGGGGGCGCGAGCGCCAGCACGATGATCTACGAGCTTGATCTCACTTCCGGCCAAATGCGCGACGTCATCACCGTCGCGGCGACCGCTCACAACGCGGCCTTCACACCTGACGGTAAGACCATCGTGCTCGGCATGATGGAGCACGGGATGATTGCGGGGCACGATGCCAACACCTACGAGGAAACGTTCAGCGCGACGGGTTTTGGGATGCCTCTCGAAGTAACCCCTACTGCGGTCGGCTCGGTCTTGGTCGCGGAATCCGGCACCTCGAGCATCGCGGTCTTCGATCTGGCCTCAAACAAGACTACCTCCCGCTTCGAGGTGGGGGCCGTTCCTGTCGCAGCCTGGGCCTCGGGCGGATCGAACTACTTCGTGTCCGTGGAAGAGGGCATGGAAGTCCGACACTTGGTAGAAAGCGGCTCCGGTGTGACGATGGATGCACACACCATCGATCCAGGAGGTATGCCGGGACAGGCAGTGCTGACGCCGGATGGATCCGAGCTCTGGGTGGCAGTAGAAGACCGTAAGGTGATCGCAATCTTCGACGCCAAAAACCACGACAAGCTTGCCGAGATCAACGCGGGTGACAAGCCCCACGGCATCGCATTCGACCCCAGTGGCAAGCGTGCCTTCATCACGGATGAGGATGGAGGAGAAGTGCTCGTGATTGATGCAAGCTCCCGCAAGGTCACGTCCACTATAGAGCTTGGTGGTAAGCCGAACGGCATCGTATGGCTTTAGAACGCGAGGGTATAGTCCACGTTCGAGGCTCCCAGGTGTAGCGACCAAGCGAGGTGGCCGACGCCAGCAGCGCTCTTGCCCGACCCGCGGCGCCCGCCGAATACGAGCCACGCGCCCCCTGCGATCAGCAGGGCCCCGCCCGCACCTGCCAGCAGATTGGCAGCCAAGGCTTTGCGTTCGGCCGCGCTTTGCAGCTTGGTCGCATCGGACTGCACGGATTCCTGCTTTGCTTGCCGGTGTCCTGATCGCGCCAGCATGCCAAGAACCAGAGCCGTGCCGAGCAACCCCCCGCCCGCCCCCACCATAAGCCACGGGATGGTGCGGCGGGGGCCTTGCGTTCCGGTAGGAGGTGCGTTCGCTTGCGGCGTCTCGGCAGACCCGGGGCCGGGACCGGCACGTGGCTCCGCTGCCGGCGGCTCGTCGCTGGAGGGTACGGAAGCAAGCTCGGACTCAGTCTTCAGCTGTTCGATGCGTTCCTGTACCTCGTCGCGTCGCGGGGTCGCAGGTTCCGTCCGCAGGTAGGCTTCGTAGGCCTCCAGCGCACCCTTGACTTCACCGCCAGCCTCTCGCGCTCGACCGAGGTTATAGAGTAGCTTGGGCTCTGGGTGCAGCGTGTAAGCCTCCTCCAGCAAGGCGGCTGCCACTGAATACCGACCGGCGGCGTAATGCA
>JBKJIA010000535.1:0-11907 GCA_046598735.1 Polyangiales bacterium | reverse complement strand
TTGATGGCGGCCCGCACGGCCGTGGCCCCAAGAGTGCGGAGGTCAAGCTCGCTCTGCTTGGACACCGGGGTCTGCCCAACGCCGGCGATAAATACGTTTCGCATGCCTTGCTCCGTCCGTCGCGATTTACTAGTCAACAAACTACGCTGATAAGGAATGATGTAGCAGGCTCGGCTTTGACGCAGCAAGCGAAAGTTTGCAGCGGAAACATTTTGTTCTTTGAAGTAGGTTTTTCCAATATATTGGCTGAATAGTCGATTTGTCGGCATGCGCCTCACTGCTTCACAGAGAGGGTTGGCACCCTGCTACGCGCGGTTCGCCTGTAAATATGTTTGTAAATGACGCGCTGCGCGGTCGCTGGCCAGGCCAGATACGACACACATTGGCAACGCGCGGGGGCGCCTGCTAAACCTGGCCAGGGATAAACTGACACGTCAGTCTAGTTTTTCGTTCCCTTCCAGGGCGGGCCTGGCTAGCTTTCGAGCGATTCACGGAGTTCACCAACTTGTCATCCCCAAAGACCGCGGCTTTCTTTCGTGTTGAGGGCACGCTCGTGGATCGCGGCGCGCTCGCGGCATCGGCCTATTTCGCGAGCAATGGACAGGGGTTCGCCGAGCGTGCGTTCCGCATCGGCGCCCTCGCGTTGGGCGCTCCGCTGTACGGCTTTCTGGCGCAGAGCGATCGTACGCTTGCCACGCGCGCGGCCTATGTAGCGCTGCGTCACATGTCCGAAGATCGGATTGCGGAGCTCGCCGCCGAATACTTCACGGACATTCTCGCCGATCGCATCTACGAGCGCGGTCGTGAGCTGATCAAGACGGCCCGTAAACAGGGTCATCAGATCGTGCTCGTGTCCGAGGGCATCACGCAGGTGATAGCGCCCTTGGTCAAGGAGCTTGGCGTGGATGATTACATCTGCAACCGCCTCGAGATGATGAATGGCGAAGTCACCGGCAAGCTGCTGGAGCCCGTGATCGGTGGCCATGATGGGGCTCGCTGGCTGCGCGAATACGCCAAGGAACACGGCATCGATCTCACGCGTTCCATCGCCTACGCGGCGCATGGCGCGGATCTGTTGCTCCTGTCTGCAGTGGGTAAGCCCTGCGCAGTCAATCCCGACTTCGCTCTGCGTGGCGCTGCGCGCGATGCGGATTGGCCTGTGCTTGAGTACCGTTGAGGCATCGATGATCGGAAGTGAGCCCGTCATGAGTCAACCTTTGTCGATCGAGCGCGCCCTCTGCGGACGCCACATTTTGTTCACCGGTGGCAGCGGCTTTCTCGGGAAGGTCTGGCTGTCGATGGCACTCGAAAAAGTGCCCCAAATCGGCCGTATTTATGTGCTAATCCGCAGCAAGAAAAATCAAAGTGCGCGCGACCGTTTCGAGAAAATGGTCAACGAGTCTTACGCTTTCAAGCCGCTGCACGATCGACATGGCGACGGGCTGTCGCAGTTTCTCTCCGAGCGCATCGAGGTGGTCGCAGGCGATGTGACCATGCCCGGCCTCGGCATCGATCCTAAGGTTGCACAGCGCATGCAGCGCGATCTCGATCTCGTGATCCACTGCGCAGGCCAAGTCGACTTTGATCCTGAGCTCAACGACGCGCTCGAGAACAACGTCGACGGCACCTTGAACGCGGGCGCGTTCGCCGCCTCCGCCAAGCGTTGCGGCTACGTCCAAGTTTCCACGTGTTTCGTGGCCGGTAATCGCGAAGGGCGCATTCACGAGACCGTCACACCTAACTATTCTCCGCTGCGTCCCGGCTTCGACGTCGAGAAAGAATACGTGGAGCTCAAGCAACTCGTGAAGGACATTCACGAAGGTTGCATGAGCGAGCGCGCCCTTGCTGAGCTGCGCGAAGAGCTGACCAAGAGCGTGGTGGAAAAGGGACATGATCCCAACAACCATCAGCTTATCGATCGCATCCTGCGTCGCGAGTCCAAGGCGCGTCTTGCCGACCGTTTAGTGCAAGCGGGTAAGGACCGCGCAAACTATTGGGGCTGGCCCAACGTGTATACGCTGACCAAGAGCATGTCGGAGTCGCTCTTGCTGTCACGCTTTCCGCAGCTGCCTAAGACGATGTTCAGGCCTGCGATCACGGAGAGCGCCGTGTCCTTTCCGATGCCGGGCTGGAACGAGGGGCTCAATACCTCAGGGCCGCTCATCTACTTCATCAGCACGTGGTTCAGGCACATGCCGGCGAAGAAAGACAAGCCGCTTGACATTGTGCCAGTGGACTACTGCTGCGCCGCTTTGCTCTCCGTGGCGGCTGCCATGATCGAGGGCCGGGCGGCTCCCGCCTATCAGTGCGCCACGAGTGATGCGAACACCCTTACGGTTGGGCGCGGTCTCGAGCTCACGTCCCTCGCTCACCGTCGTTACTTCCGCAAGCACGGCGAAGATGCGATCGAGCGCGTCATCCTGTCGCGTTGGGACGGTCGCGTGGTGGATGACGACCATCCCATGCGCATTCCCAACTTACGCAAAGTCGCGCAGAAGCTCTCGGACATCCTTAAGGAGGTGCCCGATTCGTGGCCCGAAAGCCTGCGCAAGGAGCTGAAAAAGCTCAGGTCGCGCAGTGATCGCGTGGATAGCCGCCTGAGTATCGCGGAGAAGATCTTCGACACGTACAAGCCGTTCGTGGCGGAGTACAAGCAGCACTTTGTCAGCGACATGTTGATGGGCCTGGATGTGGTCGAGCCGTTCTTCCGCTACGAGCCCAAGCGCATCGACTGGCGCTTGTATTGGATGGAACAGCATGTGCCCGGCTTGCGGCGCTGGTCTTTCCCTGTGATTGAAAACACCAAGGTCGAGCTCTACTCGCCCAAGGTTCCCGTGCGTTTGATCGAGGTGCCCGCCGTGAAGAAGGTCACGCACCTAGCCGATAAGAAGCGCCCGGCGCACAACGAAACATCCGAGGTTGCGGAATGACGATCTTTCTCACCGGTGCCACCGGCTATATCGGCTCTTACGTGGTGAACGGGCTGATGTCCGAGCACGGCCAAAAGCTCAAGTTGCTCGTGCGCGCCAAGAGCCAAAAGGAAGGTGCGGAGCGCCTGTGGAAGTCGCTGCAGCTGCACATGGACTTTCCCACCTTCCATGCGTACCTGAACGAGCGCATCGAGATAGTCTTAGGTGACCTTACGGATAAGCAGTTCGGGTTGTCAGACGACGCCTTTCGCAAGCTTGCCCATGAGACAAGCTCGATATTGCACGTGGCCGCTTCGCTCAACCGCAAGAGCAACAAGGCGTGTTTCAACACCAACCTGCGTGGCACGCTCGAAGTGCTGAAGCTGGCGCGCGCGGCTCAAGATCACCACGGTTTGCGTCGCTTCAGCGATGTGTCGACCACGGCGGTCACGGGCGAGTGCAAGCATCAGATCATCCACGAGGATGAGGCCATCGATTGGAACAAGAGCGATTGGGACCCTTACTCGCGTACCAAGAAATTCTGCGAGCACATGGTGCACGAGCTTCTGCCGGATGTGCCGGTCACGGTCTTTCGTCCCAGCACCGTTTTGGGTGACAGCCGTTTTGCGGCCACCACGCAGTTCGACATGGTGCGCGCCTTCGTGTTTTTCGCGAAATTGCCCGTGCTGCCGCTGGAAGCGACCTGGCGTTACGACTTCGTGCCTGCCGACTACGTGGGTGCGGGCATCGTGGCCGTACACATGCAGGATAAGCCCGAGCACGAGGCCTATAACCTTAGCTCTGGTGTCGCATCCCCTACCTTCCGCGACGTCGTGCAAGAGATGGAACGTCACGGTGGGCCACGCCACGTGTTCTTACCGTTCCTGGAGAAGCCGTTCGGCTCCGCCATCGATAAGCTGATGGATACTCCGCGCGAATGGGGCATCGCGCCCGGCGCGTCGTTGATGAAGGTGTTCTACCCGTACATCACTTACGACACCGTGTTCGATAACGTGCGCATTCAAAAGGTACTCGGCCGTGCGCCCGCTCCCTTCACCGACTACTGCTTCGAGCTGTACCGCTTCGCGACGCAGGGCGGCTTCAAGTACAACTACAAGCCCTGGCCTGCCGATGTCGAGGCAGCCGCCAAGCGCCCGTCGACCCACGGCGCCAGCGCTCAGTCCGGAGTCTGAACATGGGTCTGCTCGATAGGCTCACGAGCGCGTTCGATCCCGATCGCGCCATAGAGATCGCCATGGATGCGCTGATCGAAGCGGCAGGCACGCGCTACGCGCTCGATCGTTCGCCCAGTACCTATAAGCCCGGCGCACCGCTCAAGCTCTTGCTCGCGGGCTACGTGGGCACGCGCAACACGGGTGCAGATGTACGCGTCGAAGAGATGATCCGTCAGATGCGTACTGTGCTCGGCGACGACAACCTCGAGCTCACCATCATGACCGTGAACGAGCGCTTGTCTGCCGGTTACTTCCGCACTGTCAAGCAAGTCGAAATGCCCACGGTGTTCCCTAAGTTCTTGTTCGACGAGTGCCCCAAGCATCACGGTGTGATCGCGTGCGAAGGCTCGATGTTCAAGAGTAAGTTCGCAAGCGCACTGACCACGATGATGTCGGGTGCGATCGGCATGGCCGCAGCAGAGCGTAAGGTCAGCGTCGGCTACGGCGCCGAAGCCGGTTACATGGTTCCGAGCCTCAAGCGCTTCGTCGAGAAGAACTGCAAGAACAGCTTCGTGCTGTGCCGCAATGAACCTTCGCGCGCTGTGCTCGATGAGCTCGGCATTCGCAACGTAGGCGGGACGGATACGGCTTGGACGTTCGAGCCCGCGCCGCTTTCGCACGGGGCCAAGCTTTTGCGCGAGCAAGGCTGGGACGGGCAGACCAAGCTTCTTGCCATCTGTCCCATCAACCCCTTCTGGTGGCCGGTTAAACCCGACCTGATGAAGGCGGCCGCCATGCAGATGTCCGGTCAGTTCAAGGCCGAGCACTACAAGTCCATCTACTTCCACAACGCTTCGGCCGATGTAGAAGAGAAGTTCCAGACTTACTGTCGCGCCATCGCCAACGCCGTGAATGCGTTCCGCAAAGAGAAGCGCGTGTTCCCGATCTTAGTGGGCATGGAGATGCTCGATCGCTTGGCGTGCGACGAAGTGAACTCGATGCTCGACGACGAAGCGCCCGTGTTCAACAGCGACGAATACACCATGTACAACCTGGTGAGCGTGCTTCGGAACTGCTCGCTGATGGTGAGCTCGCGCTTTCATGCGATCGTGACGTCGATGCCTGGGCTTGTGTCTTCGGGCGGCATCACCATGGACGAGCGTATTCGCAATCTGCTGAACGACCGTGGGCACAACGACCTGTACCTGGAAGTGGATGACCCTGACCTCGAACGGCGCACCTTACTGTTGTTGCGCAGGCTCGAGGCCGAGGCCGAGCAAATTCGCGCCGATATCGCGCGCACCTTGCCACGTCAGCTCGAGCTGATGGGACAGATGGGCATCGATTTTGCGGACGAAGTAATGCGCGTATATCCCAACTTTCCGCGTCCCGACCTGCCGCGCACCTGGTCGGCTCACCTTCCGCCGCTGCCCAGCGCAGTGCGCGCGATCATGGAGAAGCACGCATGAGCTTCATCGATACGCTGTACGAGAACATGGATCGCGCTGGCGACCAGCCGCTGTTGATCGAGATCCGCGGTGCTCAAAGGGTCGCTACCACTGGCAAGCAACTCAAGGAGCTCACCTCGCGAGTGCGCGGCTTCTTGAAGGGGCGCAACGTTCAGCCGGGCGACCGTGTGGCGCTGATCGCGCACAACTCGGTACGGTGGGCCGCGGCGGATCTGGCGATCTTAGGTGCCGGCGCGATCGTCGTGCCCATGTACGACCGTCAGGCTCCGAGCGAGCTTGTGGGCATGCTGAACGACTGCGCATGCAAGCTGGTGTTGGTGGACACCGTGCAGCTCGAAAAAGACCTGGCTGATGCGTTCAGTGCGAGTGGTGCGGAGAACATGCCGGAGCTGGCCGTGTTCGATGGCATGTTCGCCACGGAGCCCCTGGAGCTTGCCCCGGTCGCACGCGAGGGTTCCGATCGGGTCACTATGATCTATACCTCCGGCACGAGCGGCGAGCCCAAAGGCGTGCTCTACACGGCTGACAACGTCGCGTTCATGCTGCAGCGCACCATGGAAGGTTTGCGCGAGATGGTGGGCAATCGCGCGACGCCGGATCAGGTATTTCACTACTTGCCGTTGTGCTTTGCAGGCTCGCGCATTCAGCTGTGGACCCAGCTTTACCGCGGTAACCCGTTGATGTTGTCAACGGACTTGACCAATCTGGTGGCGGAGATGGCCACTTCTGATCCCCACTACTACTTGAACGTTCCTGCGGTGCTCGAGCGCATCAAGACGGGAGTGGGTAATAAGATTAAGGAACGCGGCGGGGTAGCCTGGGCGCTCTATACCGCAGCCTTGGCCGCGAACGAGCGACTTGAAAAGGGTAAGGCCTCGCCCATCGATCGCCTGGTGCTCGAAGTGGGCAAGCGCGTGGTGTTTCCCAAGATCAAGCAGCAACTCGGCAAGAGCCTCGAGTTTTTGATCTGTGGCTCGGCTCCGCTTTCAGAAGAGACTCAGCGTTGGTTCTATCTGATCGGCATTCCTGTGTATCAGGTCTACGGTCTGACGGAGACGACCGCGATCGTCACCATGGATCGCTTGAACCTCGCCAAGCCTGGCTACGTGGGACGCGCGATTCAGGGCGTGGAGCTCAAGGTCACGGACGAAGGCGAGCTCATCTGCCGCGGGCCCAACATCTTTCCTGAGTATTGGCGTAGGCCGGATGCAACCGAAGCTTCGATTCGCAATGGCTGGTTTCACTCTGGTGACATGGCGGAGCTTACACCCCAAGGTGACCTCAAGATTGTGGGTCGACTCAAGGACCTGCTCGTGCCCGAGAGCGGCCATAACGTGGCGCCGGGACCTATCGAAGAGAAGCTAGCTGCTTACTTGGATGGAGCCCAACACGTAATGGTGGTGGGCCATGCCAAACCTTACCTTTCCGTGATCGTGACCGGTCCCGTGTCCGAGAGTAAGGTGCAAGAAGCGATCGACAAGGTGAACGAAGAGCTGCCCCACTATCGACGTTTGCGTCGCTTCGTGGTGGCGAGCGAGCCCTTTACGATCGAGAACGGTCTCTTGACCGCGAATCAGAAGCTCAAGCGCAATGCAGTAGAGAAACGCTACGCCGATCAAATCAAAGGGATGTACGCGTGACCGAGCTCAGATTGATCGACGGCGTATACGAGCTCGAGCTGAGCTCCCCGCCGGTCAATGAGATCGGCACGGAGATGCTGGAGCACCTGGAGGGCGCGCTCGATCAGATCGACCCGAACAAGGGTAGGGCGCTCGTGATCTACTCGAGCTTGGCCACGGGTTTTTGCGCAGGCGCGGATTTACGCGCGCTCTACGCTGGCATTCGTGACACGGCCGACGAAAGCGCTCGCAGCGCCCGCATCAGCGACTTCATCGATCGCATTCACAACGTGATGAATCGCCTGGATGTGCTGCCGCTGACGACGATTGGCGCGATTCACGGCGTGTGTTTTGGTGGCGGTTTCGAGCTCGCGTTGACGTGCGACATGTTGATCGCCGACAAGACTGCCCGCTTTTGCTTTCCTGAATTGCGCTTGGGGATCGTGCCTGGCTTTGGCGGGATTCCACGGCTCAAACGCGATGTGGGCAACGGCGTCGTACGCGACATGTTGCTCACCGGTCGTAGCTTGAATGCCAAGAAGGCGCAGACCATCGGGCTTGTTAGTCAGATGGTCGCACAAGGTAAACATCTGGATGTGGCGCGCGCTACGGCCCGCCAGGCCTTACGGTTCGATGCCGATGCTGCGACAACGTGCAAAGCCTTCATCAAGCCCGTGCCCTACGACGAGCTCGAAGCGGAAAAGCAGCACTTCAAGCGTCTGATCGCGCGACCGGTTGTAGAAGCTGCGTTGAAGAAGTTCGTCGAGAGCACTGACCTGCGACCTTACTTGCCCTGAGAGCGACCCATGTCTGACACGACCGATAAATTGATTCGACTCGCTGCCAAGAAGTTCAAAGTCGATGGCAGTGGTCTCAAGCCTGAGCAGGATTTCTTCGATGCGTTGGGCATCGATAGTGTGCAGGCCTTGGAATTACTGTCCGAGCTCGAGATCGAGTTCGACGTCGAAGTGCCCGACTACGAGCTGCAAGGCGTGAAGACCTTTGCCGGGCTCGCTGAAGTCATCGAACAAAGGCTCTGAGCATGTTGGATTTGTCGCGCCTAGAGAACGTAGGGGAAGCCTTACGCGATGGTTTACTTACCTATAAGACGAACACGGCGCTCATCGAAGTGGACCGGCATCGCGAGAAGTCGCGCACGAGCTATCGCGAGCTGCGCGAGGCCGCGGAAAAGCTCGGCGGCGCGCTGCAAAGTGCGGGCTTTCAGGCGGGAGACCGCTGCGCGATTTTGATGAGCAACCAGCCAAGCTGGATCATCGGTGGCATCGCTGCGATGTGGGTAGGCGCGGTGCTGGTGCCGCTCGACTACAAGCTCACGCCCAAAGAACAGATGGCGCTGCTCGCGCACTGTCAGCCTAAGGTGTTGATCACGGAGTATCCCGTTTGGCGTTTGCTTCTGAAAGAGAACGTGGCTGCCCTCGAGCGCACGCGCGTGATCGTGACCGAGGCGCCCGAAAAAGCCGACGTTGGCCCAGCCTTACGGTTTGAGCGACTTGGTGCTGCCAAGCTCGAGCTCAAGTCACCCGCGCGGGATGACGTGGCTTGTATCGTTTACTCATCGGGCACGAGCGGTACACCCAAGGGCTGCATGTTGACCCACGCCAACTACTTGGCGCAGGCCCAGGTGCTCGGTCGCATGTATCCGATGTTAGAAGAGGATCGCTACTTCTCGATCTTACCTACCAATCACGCCATCGATTTCATGTGCGGGTTTCTCCTGCCACTGATGTTTGGCGGCGCGATCGTGCATCAGCGCACGCTTCGCCCTGAGTTCTTGATGCCTACTATGAAGGACTACGGCATCACGCACATGGCGCTCGTGCCGCGCATCTTGAAGGCGCTGCAGACTAAGATCGAAGAGCAGCTCGACGAGAAACCCAAGTGGCAGCGCGATGTGATCGGCGCCTTGTCGCGTTTGAACGACGTGGCCACGCAGCGTGCACCCAATCACGCGGTGTCGAAAACCTTACTCAAGCCCATCCACGATAAGTTCGGCGGCAAGCTGCGTTTGATCTTCGCAGGTGGGGCCTTCGTGGAGCGCGAGAACGCGGAGTATTTCTATCGTTTGGGTCTGCCGGTCGTGATTGGTTACGGACTTACGGAGGCCGGCACCGTCCTTACGGTCAACGACCTCAAACCGTTTCGTGCGGACACGGTCGGCGTGCCGGTGGAAGGCACCGAGGTTGAGCTGCGCAACACGAACGAAGAAGACGTGGGCGAAGTCTGGGTGCGTGGACCGACGGTGATGAAAGGTTATCTCGACGCTCCTGATCTCACCGCAGAAGCCTTGGTGAACGGTTGGCTGCGCACTGGCGACCTTGGTAGCATGGATGCGGCAGGTCACCTCAAGCTGGTGGGTCGCGCCAAAAATATGATTGTCACGGCGGGTGGTAAGAACGTCTACCCGGAGGACATCGAGAGCGCGTTTAACGACCTGCGTGACAGCGAAGAGCACTGCGTATTCGCAGCGAATTTCGTATGGCCTACCGGTAAGCTCACGGGCGAGCAACTGGTGCTGGTGCTGCGGCCCAAGAGCGGCGTCGCGGCCGACGCGGCCTTGATGGAGCGCGTGCGAACCCTCAACCTAAAGCTTACTGATTACAAGCGTGTGCATGGCGTGGTGGTGTGTGATGTGGAGTTCCCGCGCACCGCGTCGCAAAAGATCAAACGTGAGGAGCTTGCCAAGTGGCTCGCGAAGGAAATGCCCCGCGATACTGCGCTGACTGCGCTATGAGTTGCTTCGCGCCGGTCACCACGCTCGCTTGCGGGACCCGTGCAACGGCGCAAAGTTTTGGAATGCAGACGGGGGGCGCAGAGTGGCTGACCGATATCTCGCAATCGTGAATCCAGCGGCAGGCGGCGGGCGATGCGGCAAGCAAGCGCCGGACGCTGTGCGTACGCTGCGCGAGGCCGGCCTCGATGTCTTAGTCGAAGAGACGCGCGCTGCGGGAGACGCCACGCGCATCACACGCGAAGCTTATGCCAAAGGCGTGCGCCATTTCATCGCCGTGGGCGGAGACGGTACCGGCTTTGAGATCGTCAACGGCCTCTTCCCCGAAGCTATCGATGCAGTCGAGAAGCCCACGCTCGGTTTCTTACCGTTGGGCACGGGCAACTCCTTCCTGCGTGACTTCAGCACGGTAGGCGCCGAGTTTTCGCGCAAAGCTTTGGCCGAAGGGCGCAAACGCGTATGCGATGTGATCCGGCTTGATCACAAAGAGGGTACGATCTTCTACATCAACATCCTGAGTCTCGGCTTTGTCGCGGATGTCTGCACGGTCACGAACGCGCGGTTCAAGCGTTTTGGCGAAGCAGGTTATGGGCTCGGAGTGGTGCTCACGGTGGCGGGGCTTGCTTGTCTACCCATCCCTATCCGCGCGGATGGGGGCGCGCTCGACTCCGCTCCCGTGGCATTTCTATCCATCAACAACAGCCGCTTCACCGCCGGCAAAATGATGATGGCGCCTAACGCGGATACCGCCGATGGGTATGCCGATATTATTCGGGTCGGCGAGCTTGGACGCATGGCTTTCCTCAAGACCTTCCCTAAGGTTTTCAAGGGCACTCACCTGCAACATCCGGCCGTGCAGGCAACGCGCGCCAAGAGCATCGAGTTCGAGCTGCCTGGTCCGGCTGATGCCATGATCGATGGCGAAGTGATTCGCCTTTGGCCCACACGTTTGTCTGTTCTTCATCACGCACTGGAGGTCCGCGTATGAGACTCAATCCCGCGGCAGCCTTAAAGGAACACGAAAGTGGCGATGGCCCCGAAGCGGGCGTGGATCCCTTACCCATTCCGATAGGTCCACTCGACCCGTTGACAAAGGTATGGTCCGCCGTGGGCGCCTGGCCCCTCGCAGTGGGACTCATGTCGACAAGCCTGGGGCTCGGCTTTGGGCTCTCGCTCTTTATGCCCTTCGAAAGGCTGCAGAAGGAGATCCCGCAACCCTTCATCAGTGCCGTGCCGCGCTTGTCTTTGGGCAAGTGCACGCTCACTTACCATCCCGATTGCGATCGCAAGCGCGTGAGCTTGTTCGCGATGAACCACACGAGCTTGCTGGGCGCCCATGTGGCTTGCTGGGCCGTACCGCACGCGTTCTGTGGCGTTCAACATTCCCATCATTTCAAGGTGCCGATCTACGGCTGGTTGATGAAGCGCGCGGGTGGCATCGGCGTGGACAAGGGCGCACCCGGACAAGCCGAAGCCATCGCCGCACAGGTTCACGATCGCGCCCGTCGCGGTATTTCTGTCCTCGGTTTCCCCGAGGGACGTCGCACGCAAAATGGCCGGATTTTGCCCTATCGCAAGGGCTTATTTCTCATGGCTCGCGATGGCGGCATTCCTGTGGTGCCACTGTGCGTACGCGGTCTGTGGGGAGTCATGCGCCGCGGTGAATGGGTAATGCGCCCCAATCCGCTCGATGTGTTCGTCGGCCCGCAGGTCGAGACCACGGGCCTGAGCGATGCTCAGATCGAGGTGATGGCCACGCGCTTCCAGCAGTTCACGGCGGACTACGTCGAGCGCGGTATCGTCGGCGACGTCAAGCGGCTCGACCCGCGCAACGGTTAACTTGCGCCCTCACCCTGCCCTCTCCCACTCGTGCTGAGCATTGATCGCAAGTCGTGATAAGTCGGGAATTTCCGGCGACTTGGGCTTGTTGGCGTTGCATGCGAACACAGACGGTTCAGGGATGGGCTTACGAAGAGTTCGGGGACG
>JBKJIA010000488.1:0-2815 GCA_046598735.1 Polyangiales bacterium | reverse complement strand
GATCAAGAAGATGCTCTCGCACCCGCGCAATATCACCAAGCGACGCTTTTGCATGCAGGTCGCCAAGGCCAGCGGGTGCTCACGCTGGATCTATCCCTTGCTGCACGTGGACCGTTTCGCGACGCGAGCGAGTGGACCTACGAAGTCGCGCGCAAGGAAGCGGTAAAGCGCGTCAAAGAGCTGGAAGCGCGCGTGCACGAATGGGAAAAAGACAAGAACACGAAGCCCGAGGATCTTGCAGAGCAGCGCGCGCGCCTGGGCTCGCTCAGAGCCGAAGCCAACGCCGCACCCAAGCCCACTTACTCAGGTCGTTGGTTCGCAGCGTCCATCGTCGACCTTGCGCCCGAGATCGAGGGCGACAAATCGATCGCAGCGCGCATGGATGCGTTCGACCAGCGAATCAACGCGCACAATCGCGATGCGCTCAAGGATCGTGTCCCCCGTCCTGCACCCTCTGGTAGCGCAAGCTTCGTAGGCTCAGACAGCTGTAAGAGCTGCCACGCCGCAGCTTACGATTGGTGGCGCAGTACTAAGCACGGTCATGCTTATGCGACGCTCGAAAAGGTAAACAAGGAATTCAGCCTTGCCTGCGTGGGCTGTCATGTGACTGGTTATAACCAACCGGGGGGAAGCACGGTGACGCACGTGGAGCGGCTCAAGGATGTGGGCTGCGAAAGCTGCCACGGCCCCTCGAGTTTACACAACGCAACGCCTCAGCAGGCTGGCCTGGTGCATCGCAACACGGATGAAGCCACCTGCAAGGGCTGCCATAACCTTGAGCACAGCGCGCGCTTTCAATACGACGCCTTCCGTAGTCTGTTGATCGCGCCTGGGCATGGTTTACCGGTAGCGAAAGCGGCCGGCACTCAGTAAGGTCTGCTCGTAGGAGGTCGTATGGTTACTTGGCTCGCTCCGCTCGTAGTGTTCGTATTCAGCGGCCTTGCCGATGGTTGCTGCCCCGCCAACGCCAGCTACGCGCGCAGTCACGAATCGAGCGGCCGCGAGTACGTCGGCGATACGTTACGCGGCGAGGCGAGCTACTACGCGAATTCGCTGTCCGGCCGCCGCACGGCAAGCGGCGAGCGCTACAACCCGCGCCAATTCACTGCAGCGAGTCGCACCTTACCGTTGGGCACGCGCCTGCGGGTCACGCGTGTGGATACGGGGCAGAGCGTGGAGGTGCGCGTCAATGACCGCGGTCCGTTCGGGCGACGTCGGCGCATCTTGGACTTGTCGCGCGCCGCAGCGGACAAACTCCAAATGAGGCGCAAGGGACACGTCGAAGTCGAAGCCGTCGTGATCGAAGCTGTGCCTTGATTGCAGACCGTAAGGTTTAGGCGCCCGCCAATCTTACTCTTGCGGCGGCTTGACGTTGTCTCGTACCCAATCGATGATTGCGCTGAGCGGCGTGCCGGGCGAGAAAATCGCTCGTACGCCCAACGCTTTCAAGCGCACCACATCTTCATCCGGCACGATGCCGCCGCCGAACACCACCATGTCGCCTGCGCCGCGTGCGCGCAGTGCGTCCATCACGGCGGGGAACAGCACGTTGTGTGCTCCGGACATGATCGAGAGCCCCACACAATCGACGTCTTCTTGCACGGCGGCCGCGGCGATCATGTCGGGTGTTTGATGCAGGCCCGTGTAAATGACTTCGAAGCCGGCGTCGCGTAGGGCCCGTGCCACCACTTTGGCGCCGCGATCATGACCATCGAGGCCTGGCTTTGCGACCAATATGCGAACGTTCGACTGCGCCATGGTCCGAGAGCTAACGACGTTCACCGGACGAGTCAAGGCGAGCATTCGCGAGATATGTTGGCTTGTACACGCAGAACACGCGTGGGGAGATGCTCAGGTCGTGACGCCGCCGCAGGATGAGCCCGCTCCCGCTGTGCAACCAAAACAATGGCGTCCGGTTGCGATGTTGCGGGCCACGAGCTTGTCGAAGTCGAAATCACGAATGTGTTGGGGGGCACCAGTCATGAGCCCAAGCTCGAGCATTTGGTTGAAGTCGCAATCGAACAGCTGACCGTCCCAGGCCACCGAGATCATCTGCCTGCACATCACGCCGCCTACTGCGACGGGATTGAACGCGTTGACCAAGGTCTGCATGTACGACTCGAGATTGCCCGTTTCTTGGAGCCATTCGAGGTAGCGGCTGATCGGCATGTTGGTGATGCAAAAGAGCGCATCGAACTGCACACCGTAGAGGCGCTGCATTTCGCGCTTCCATTCGGCTTCGAGCGAGGCCTGCGCAGCGGGCAAGTAGGCGCCCACGGGATTGGTCACGAGCACCAACCGTAAGCCTGTTCCCGGCTGCGCATAACCTACGGCATTGAGGCGTTTGATGGCGCTGATCGAGCGCTCGAACACGCCGTCGCCGCGCTGGCGATCGGTGCTGAGCGCGCGGTAATGGGGCAGCGAGCACACAAGCTCCACGCCATGTTGCGCAAAAAACTGCGGCAAGTCGCGATGGGCGCCGGTCTCGATAATAGTAAGGTTACAGCGATCGATCACATGCCGACCGAGCGCGCGCACTTGCGCGACGAGCCAGCGAAAATCGGTGTTGAGCTCGGGGGCACCACCGGTGATGTCTACGGTCTGGATCGGACTCTTAGCAAGCGCATCGAGACATAGCTGCATGGTCTCGCGCGTCATGACTTCGGTGCGATCCGGACCCGCATCCACGTGACAATGCTTGCAGACTTGATTGCACAACTTGCCGACGTTGATCTGCAGTGTATCGAAGCCAGTGGCGCGCAATGGCGCGAGCGCGTGGGCGCCGAGCGCAGCGTCGAACTCGCGGGCCAAAGGT
>JBKJIA010000053.1:0-5996 GCA_046598735.1 Polyangiales bacterium | reverse complement strand
GTCTTGCAGGTTGTGCTTCTTCACGAAGTCTTCACTGGCTAGGATCGCCGCGCCCGCACCGTCCGAGGTCGGACAGCACTGAAGCTTCGTCAAAGGACCAAACACCTGCTTGGCGTTCATGATGTCTTCAAGGGAGTACTCGTCCTGGAACTGCGAGTACGGATTGTTCACCGAGTGCTTGTGATTCTTGTGGCCGATCTTGGCGAACTGCTCGGCAGTCGTTCCGTACTTCTCCATGTGCTCGATGCCCGCGTTACCGAACAACTGGGGCGCAGGAGGAGCTGGCGCGAACTTACGCAGCTCGATCATCTTCATCATGTGCTTGTCCATGGGATTGGTGCGATCGGTGTACTTCGAACCGAGCGAGCCCTTCTCCATTTTCTCGAAGCCACCCGCGAGCACGCAGTCTGCAAGGCCGCCCTCGATGAACTGCTTGGCCATGAACAACGCGGTCGAACCGGTCGAGCAGTTGTTGTTCACGTTGTAGATTGGAATCCCGGTAAGGCCCAGCGTGTAGACCGCGCGCTGTGCGCAGGTGCTATCGCCGTAGCAGTAACCGATCGCTGCTTGCTGGATCTCGGTGTACGGGATCTTCGCATCAGCCAAGGCCTTTTCGCCCGCTTCTTTGAACATGTCCGGATAGTCGAAGTTCTCTCGACCACCGGGCTTCTCGAACTTGGTCATACCTACGCCGACAACAAATACTTTGCGACCCATGGTGTACTCCTACTTCAGTGTGATGACCGAATTGCTGAGAACGGGACTGTTACGTTCTTTGGTCGCCGCGGACAGGAAGACTTTGTCGCCTTCCTTCCACATCGAAGTGACCAATGTTTCGCCGGGGAATACCACGCCCGCAAAGCGCACCTGATAGCGCGCCACACGGTCGACCTTACCTTCGCAAACCGTATCGACGACGGCCTTACAAGCGATGCCAAACGAACACAAGCCGTGCAGAATGGGCTTGTCGAAACCACCCATTTTTGCAAAGCCCGGATCCGCGTGCAGCGGGTTCTTGTCGCCACTCAAGCGATATAGAAGCGCCTGATTCGGCGTGGTCTTGTTTTCGACCACATGATCCGGCTCGCGCTTGGGCGCCTCGAAGACCTTGTCAGGTCCGCGCTCACCACCGAAGCCGCCCTCGCCGCGCAAAAAGAGCGAGAACACGTTGGTGAAGAGCTTTTCGCCCTTCCCATCTGTGCTCTCGACTTCCAGGTCGAGCACGGCCGCTTTGCCCTTGTCCCAGATGTTGAGCACCTTGGCGACACTCGAGATCTTGGCCGCGGTCGGGATCTTCTTGTGAATGGTAAGATCCTGCTCGCCGTGCAGGAGCATCATCGGATTGAACTTGAGCCCCGGAATCGCGCCGATCTGGGTTATCGCGCTGAATACAGGGATCACGCCGAACGAAGGCAACACCTTGAGGTTGGCTTCGTAGGTGTACTCGAGCTCGTTCTTGTCGGAGGGTGGATCGCCTGCGCCGACACCCAAGTGATACAGGATCACTTTGTCGGGATCCCACGATGCTTCCACCGCGGGCAGCGCAAAACCGAGAGCCTGCTTGGGATCGATAGGCATTACATCAACGCCTTCATCACGAGGCCCATCTCATCCGAGATGCTCTTCGGAATGATGTAACCCTCAGGGTTCATGATCTTCTCGAGGTTCTCTTGGATGTTCTCGGCCGTGGGTACGTTACCCTTTCCTGCCGCCCAACCCTGCGCGAGGCCTACGAATACGCGGGCAAAACGGCCGCCACCGACGCTTATCGTCTCATGGGTAAGGTTGCAAGCTTCGCTCACCAGGTATACGGCGAGGGGCGTGACCTGCTCGGGCAAGAGCATGTTGGCCATCGGTCCGAGTAGACCTTCCGTCAGACGCGTCTTGGCGATCGGTGCGATCACATTGGACTTGATGTTGGCTTTGGCGCCCTCGACCGCGAGCACGTTCGATAGACCCACGAGGCCCATCTTGGCGGCGCCGTAGTTGCTCTGACCGAAGTTGCCGAAGATGCCGGCCGACGAAGACGTGAACAGGAAGCGGCCGTAGCCCTGATCCTTCATCACGCGAAATGCCGGCTGAGACACGTAAAACGCGCCCTTGAGGTGCACATCGAGCACGATGCCCAGATCCTCTGGTGTCATCTTCACGAACGACTTGTCGCGCAAAATGCCCGCGTTGTTGATCACAATGTCGATGCGGCCGAACTTCTCGATCGCGGTCTTGATGATCTTCTCGCCGCCCTCAGGGGTCGAAACGCTGTCGTAGTTGGCAACGGCTTCGCCACCAGCGGCGATGATCTCGGCCACGGTCTGATCGGCCATGGCACTTGCGCCAGTGCCATCTGCACCACCACCAAGGTCATTGACGACTACTTTCGCGCCACGCTTGGCGAGCTCGACGGCATAGGTTTTACCTAGACCGCCGCCTGCACCTGTGATGACTGCGACCCTGTTATCGAAACGGATTTGCGACATGACGTTTGTTCTCCACTGAGCTGGGTCCAGCCTGCATAAAATCGATCAATGCGTTGCGGCCCAGAGCGTTCATGGGATTGGGAGAGCCACGGTCCCACAATCCCCAAAACAGCGCATTTTGCGCCGAAACGCTTATATCGCGACTGGCCGGGGCGCCGCCGCAACTATTTAGCGTCCGCAAGAAAACCCTGCGCAAACCACTGCTAACTAGGACACGCAGGGGCCGCATCGTGATTAAACGCCAACGCGGCCCAAGGGAGCAGCAAGCTCCGATGAACCGCGTTCGGGCCGGCCTTAGGCGGGCTCATCGTCGACGTCATCATCGTGCTCGTCGAAAGAATCTGGGTCGCGACGCTCAGTGCCCATCAGACCGCCGCTGCCATTTTTGGTGAGTCGACCCAGTCGCTGGTATCCGCGCGGCTGAAAAGAAGTGCATCGCGCCAAAGATTGCGCGCCAGTCGGTCCGTATTGCGCACGCGACACTTTTTGACGATGCGCCGCAGGCCACGTTCGAGCGCGCTACGATCCATGCCGAGTCGATGACATGCAAGCTCGATGCTCTCCCTTTCGAGGATGACTGGGATCAGTGCGCGGTCACCTGCGCTCAGGTGCCGATCGGAAGACAGGCGCGCGACCCACTGCTGCATGTCTCCGCTCGTGACGCGACCGCCAGCAAGAGCGCGCACGACGTACTGAGCTAGTGCTTCCGCGGGCAAAGGACGCACGACGAGCTGCACGCGCAAAGGCTGCAGCGCGTTGATCAGCGAGACTTCGAGCTTCGACGCAACGAACAACAACGAGGCGAGAGGACGGGCTGCGCGCAACTTGTTGGCGATGCGCAACGTGTCGCAACCTACTGCTGTCTGATCCAAGACGATGCCCGAGATATTGCGCGTCGAGCTCAACAGGGCGAACGCTTGATCCGCGTTTGAAACCACCGAGAGCGTCGCCGCGCCCGAGATTGCAGCAGCCAGAGCACGCGCAAGCAGTAAGTCGTCGCTGATGAGCACAAAGCAAGAATCAACTGTCGTCATTTGGAGACCTCGTGGGGGGTTCGACATCGGCGGTCCGTGCGGACCTGACTTCCCCTTGAGCAATCAGCATGCCGCCTTGATGGCCCCCAATTCGGCTACAAATCGCGCAACTCACGCGGACCTGGGCAACACTTGCTCAGCCCAGTGTGAGCAAGTCTTGCTTGGCGCTGCGACGTCGATCGCACTGGTCGGCTCAGCGCAAAGAAGCGCACCGCCAGTGGTCCGCGCGTAATCCGTGGAACCGTAAGATCGCTCGTGCGACCTCGGAAGGGTTGCGACCATTAAAAGCAAAAAACGCAAGACCCGAAGGTCCCGCGCTAGTGGCATCTCGCAAGGTCTGACGAGCGTCAGGCGCTGACGCTGCGACAATACTCGTCCGCGTCGTCGTGCTCGGCTTCGGTTTGACTGGGCTGTCCGTCGAACACCAGCGCTTCGCGCAACACGTTCTTGGCCAGCGTATCCATCGAGCGAGCACCGCACTTTCGCAACAGCGCGCGCACCTGAGTCTTGAGCGTGTTCTCCGTGATGCCGAGGCGACGGAGGACCTTGGGCCGTGATTCGTCGCCGAGTGCGTAGGCCATGAGCTGCACTTCGCGAGGCGTCAGGTGATTGCGACGCGCGAGTTCATCGACCCAAGCGGCCACACGCTCGTCGGGCAACCAACCGCACACCAATGCCCGCTGTACGAAGCTGACGATGTTGGCTTCGCCGACCGGCTTCATGACCAGCTCCGCACGTTGCGCGTGCAGTGCGTTCACGAGGCTAGCCGTGGCCGAGGAGGCGAGCGCCAAGATGGGAACGAGCGGATGGGCCGAGCGAATGCGCTGAAGCGTATCCATGGCGGGCGCTTCGATGCTGTCGAGATCGATGACAACGCCCGACCACAAGGCGCGGGGAACGAGCATCGGGATAGCTTCGCGGGCCGAGCGTGCCCTGCGGACAACACTGTAACGTTGCATGGGCTCGCTGAGGGCCATCGCCAGGCCGTCGTCACGAATCACAAGCAAGAAAAAGCCGCGCTGAAACATGGGGCACCAACCGTGGGATAGCGTTTTGATGGGGAGTGGGCGGCCAACCGATTGGCTCGCTTGCCAACCCATGTAGCAATCCGTGTGCCGGCCAAAATCACCCTAAATGGGGGTTGCGACGGGCAAGAGCTGCACGCTTGAGCAAGATTCGCTCACCCCAAGTGCGCAATCCTTGCTGGATTGGGATCTATCCAGCGTTATCGATAGTTTGGCGAGCGCGCCTGGAAGTCGGGCAATGGCTTCTCACTGGTCGCAATCGGCACATCCTGGCACGCCCACACGCGCACAGGATTAAGAGCAGCCACCATAGTGGCCTAGATACATCATTATTAAATGGACCTGAGACTGCGCAGCCGCTGGCCGATTTTCGCCTAGTTACGGCTAGCAGCTCGTTCTCCAATGCGTCGGCATTTTGGTCCACCCAGGCCTCGAAGGCAGGAACCGAGGTCGCGAGCGAGAAGGCCTCGCCGTCCTTGCGGCCTCCGCTCGACGTCACGCCAATGACCCGCTCGCTACCCTTTGCGCCGACGAGTACGGGTCCGCCGGAATCGCCGCGACAGGTCGAGTCGCCGTGGCGCAGCTTTTGGTCCTTGGTGGCCTCGGTGATGGCGTCTTGCCGACTGCGACGCAATCCTAAGCCGGTGTTCGTGTTTGACAGATCGGTGCAGCCATAACCGACCACACGAACGTCGAGAGCTAGCGGGCCCACGGCCGGCGCCTCGCGCTTGATGCTTAGCGGGGTGATGTCGACGTCTTGTTCGAAACCGAGCAGCGCAAGGTCTGCCACGAGGACCTCACCACTGAACTCGGGATGGACAAGGCGCTTGACGATCGTGGCGGCGCTACCAGCCACGGTCAGGTCAGGGCCGAAGAATACTGCCGCTGGCAACTGGTTGCTCATGTCCACGCAGTGAGCGCCAGTCAGAATGACGTGGGGTCGAATCAGCGTGCCTGTACAGCCAAGCCTGCGTTCGGCCGTAAGCAAGGCCACGACCGCGTCGTCCTCGGGGCTCGCTTCACCTTGTACGATGGCACGGGTCAACGTGGACTGGGCGCGGACAGTTTCTACGTGCAGGATGCAAGCGCCGAGCAGCGCGAGCGTGCATGTGCGCCGCCATCCTAAAGTCATCAGCTGGCCTCGGGCACCAACAACAGCTTACCCGTAGTCTGACGTGACTCGAGCAACGAGTGCGCTTCGGCCGCCGCGCGCAAAGGCAGCGTGCGATCGATGCGCACCGCGAGCTCGCCTTGGGCCATCCAAGTGAGCAGGTCGCCCGAACGTCGCAGAAGCTCAGCGCGCGTGGCCACGTAGTGACCCAGCGTCGCGCGCGTCAAAAATAGCGAACCGCCTTTGGCGAGCAGCGCCGGATCGAACGGTGGAACCGGACCTGAGGATTGGCCGAACAAGACCAGCATGCCGCGTGGAGCCAAACAGTGGAGGCTTCGCTCCCAGGTAT
>JBKJIA010000288.1:0-2914 GCA_046598735.1 Polyangiales bacterium | reverse complement strand
CGTCGTGACGAACCCCCAATGAAAGCGTTGGTCCTCGCCACTCGTACTTTCCACCGTTTTGATCCGGTCGAGTAACACGGAAATCGTGCCCTTCAGCACAGGGCGATCGAACTGTGTGCGAGCCTGCTCGCGAAGAGTAAGGTTGGTAGCCGGCAACGCGTCATCGTTCTCACGCCAGCAACTCACGGCAAGCGCTCCCAGTTTGGCAGCTATGTCCGCATCGGGATCGACCTCACGAATGTAGCCGCCTAGGCCGATGCCCTTGCCCGCTGCGTCGTAATAGCCGTAGGCGGAGTCGCAGTCACCGATGTCCTCTTCGGCACAGGAAAGCGTCTCCTTGTATTCGGAGATGACCGAGAACCAAAGCAACGCACCTTCTAAACGACCCGCATGCCAGCGTGGCTCCTTACCTTCGTAACCTGCTTTGAACGCGGTCTGTACAATGCGCAAGATCTTGGCGGGCCCAGCGCAGTAGTCCGGATTGTCATCCACATCTTCCGTCACGGTGCAGTCGACCTTACCGTTGATTTTGTAGTGCGGATCGTAGCGGCGGACGACCCGTGAGCCCAAGCCTTCTTCTTCGTCGTAGATCTTACGAGCCGCGAGAAAGTCCGCTTTGCTGGCATCCTTGTCTGCGTCGAACAGCAGCGCACCGATCTCTTCGAATGCCTGTATGCGCCCCGATGAGCTGATGTTGGGCTCGATCGGGTGGAACTTGCCGTCGTCCGACATGCATTCGGGCCAAGCGTCATCGGCACCTGGCTTGTAGTTCGTCGCGAGCGGCTCGGTGAGGGGGATACAGGCGCCAGTCACTGCGGGGTTCACGCCGCCGGGTTCTTCGCCTTCGCCAAACAGATTGCCGTCGCTGATGCTGTCACCGTTTTTGATGTCGTCTTCGCATGCGAGCAGGCCAAACATTAAGCAAACCAGTGCCGCTCGTTTTCCCATTGCTTCTCCTCGTGCCTTAGTAACCAATGCTCAGGCCAGCGCTCAAGCCGCGGCCGGGCGCGTTGATACTAGAGCCATGAACGCGATAGGCGGTATCGAAAATGTTATCGAATGACAACGACAAGACGAAGCGCCCACGCACGCGCAAACCAGCGCGGAGCTCGAACACGGCGTAGCCCGGCGTGCCACCTGGCGGGATGCGTGCATCGCTCTTGTCCACGAGCGATAGCCGCTCTTGTGCCTCCGCCCAACGCAGCGCACCGGCCGCGTAAGCGCCCGAAGGCAAGTGACGATAGCGTATCTCCACGCTGCCATTCAGCGGCGGCACGCGCGACAACGGCGCGCGCGTTTTCGTGCTGCCATCAGGCACACGGGGGCCTTCTCCTATCGCGTACGACGCGACGCTGCGAATGGTCAGGTCATAGGGTAAAAACAGCGTCAGACCGCCTTCGCTGCCTACGATGTGCGATAGGCCGCGCGCGTTGACGAGCTGGTAATGCACGCGGGATCCCGGACAGGCCGGCGTATCTTGCGGACAATCTTCTTCGCCGCGAATCGCCCGCGTGATCGCGTCGTGAATCCGCGTACCAAACGCCCACACGTCGATAGACAACCACGCCATGCGCGCTGCGAGGCCGAGCTCAAGCGTGTGCGCCCGTTCTGGGTCGAGCCGCGCATTTTCGAACTGAAAGCCAGGGCCGACTTGCTGCCGCGCAGTCAGATCATCGAGATTGGGCGCGCGAAACCCTTGGTCGTAGTTGAGGCTTATGTCGAGCCCAGAAGTCGCATGTAGCGTGGCACCTGCCTGGCCCACCAAGGCCGTGTGGCGCTTGTTCACCGCACCCGTGCCCGACTCTGGATCCGAGGGCGCGCGCGCGCGAACGTGCGCAAGGCGCGCTCCGCTGCGCAGCTCGAAGGAGGCGTTGCGCGCAAGGGTAAGTTGGCCGAAGGCGCCGCTCGTCAGGTACGCCGAGCCGTTCAGATAAGCACCACGCGAAAGGTCAAAGGTAAGGTCCAAATCGGTAAAAGTTTGTTGTGCATCGGCGTCTACCAGATCGGAGTACGCATCCGCACCATAGGTCAATGACGTTGACCATTCATCTTGTGACCACAACGGGCTGCGGGCGCTGAACGCCACGCCTTCGGTCACGATTTGGGTGCGCCAGCGCTGCGTGACGAACGACGTGGGTCGCGTGCGCTCGACCTCCTCATCGTAACCTTGCAGCGAAATGCGCAAATCGAGGTCTTGCAGCGTCGGGGCGATGTCCCCGCGCAGGGCGAAGTAACCCAAGCTGCGGTTTTCGTGGTTGAACTGCAGGCACTCGTTCTCGGGCGCCTCGCGCGGCGGGCATTGATCGGTGCGCGGCGCATCGAATTGACGATATCCGTAAGCTGCCCCGATCACCGTCAACTTACGCGTGAGCGAGTATTCCACGCGGCCATCGAACGTGGCATCACGAAAACCCGTGCCTAGTTGCGTCTTACCATCGCTCTCGAAGCGCGGAACCCACGGCGTACGCGCGCCGGGATTCTTCACGATGCCTCCCGACTTCAAGCGATCGGCATCGCGATAGCCGCCACCAACCAGCACGCGCAGCTTGTCACCGTAACCTACGCTCGACTCCGCACGTGCACCGAGCAGGAAGTCTTGGGATGCATAGCGACCGTAAACACGCGGCGCGGCCCAAGCACCGCTGCCATCGCTCCTCGCAGAAGGCGCGCCCCCGCGCGGAATGGCGCTGATGGCGCCGCCCATGGCATCGGACCCATACCGAACCGAAGCGGATCCTCGTTCGACCTCCAAGTGATCGAGCGACAGCACATCGACGGTGAAAAAATATTGATTGGGTCCTTGCCGGTAGATGCCGTTGTTGAGGCGGATACCGTCGAATAGGTACACGAGCTGTTGCCCCGTCAAGCCACGAAGGTAAGGGCTCGCTTGCGCATGGGCGGTCTGCTGGACCGA
>JBKJIA010000159.1:0-8677 GCA_046598735.1 Polyangiales bacterium | reverse complement strand
AAACTTAAGCCTAAACATGTTCCAAGCCCGAGGCACCAGAGCTTCGCTCACATTACCCAAAACCAGCCTGTGAGCGCGATCTCGCTGCCAAATCTGCGGCGTCAGTGTCAGTCGGCGCACAAGCAGGCACACGCTATTTCCTGCCGAAATAACCTGTTTAGAGCGTTGGCGCGAAGCGAATGCCCGGGCGCTTCCACCTCAGGATCAGGCGCTTTTTGCCTCGTAGGATGTGGGCCTTGGCCGCTGTCCCGGCCGGATCGCGCAACATCCCGCGTGCTTGGGAAGCCGATAAAACAGGCTCGTCGGCGATGCGCAGCAAGATGTCGCCCGCCACTAGCCCGGCTTTGCTAGGGGCGCTGTTTTGGTCAAGCAAGCTGACGACCACGCTGTTTGGCCGTTGTTCCAAAGCGACCCCCGCCTGCAGCACAGGCGCTGCGCTTGGCTTGGGGGCGCTGGGCGCGGGCCGAGTGGGCATGGGCGCGCGGCTCGCTGTGGGAAGCGGCGCGGGCGCAAGGCCGGGCACGTAGCGATCGGGGAGGTGGATGCGTACGCCTGGCAGCAACTCGCCTGCGCGTGCTCTCACCTCTGCGCTTTCACCACGGCCGGCATTCTCGTCGCTTGCGACGATTCGCAGCGCGCCAGGCACTACGTTCATAAGCGCAAAGGCGCCGCTACTGTCCGTTTGGGCACTCGCGTCGCCTTCGTCGGTTTCCACCAACGCGCCGACAACCGGGCGACCGAGCCTATCGAGCACGACGCCGGCAATCTGTGCGAGCGCCGGATCCAGCGCCGCGATAGGTTCCACTGGCAAGGCTTCTGCGGGCGTGCGCAACACAATGTAAAGCTGATCGCGTGTTTCGCCCACACGCAGCGCGTCGAGCGCGCTCAAATTCGGCTCGTACCCTGGTTGCGCCACGAACAGCTGCATGTTGCCCGGCTGAACGCCTGCGATCGAAAACTTACCATCTTGATCCGTGCGTGCCGTGGCGGCATCGGGAGGTGGCGTGGCCGTCGGGCTGCTGGGAATGGCTGGGACTGGACCTTGCGTCACGCCGAGCTCGCCGATGGGGGCGGTCGTGCCTGCGCCCGTCGTGGGTACCTCGCGTCCGATGGACACCACGGCGTCGACGATGGCGCGTCCGAACTCGTCCACGACCGAGCCTGCGATCGTAATCGGTTCCACCACGGGCTTGGCCGGCGCGACGATCGCAGCAGGCGCCGGCTCAGCTTTCGTCTGCGTGGCCTTGGTGGATGGTTTGATGAGCCGGGGCGCCTTCTTAGCGCTCGTCTGCTGGTGTGGCGCTTCCATCCGCGCGTACATCACCGTCACGCCGACCAAAATACCGGTGGCAAACAGTGCGACGAGTAGCACCACGCGCAACCCACTCGCCGTTCGCACCGGCGTGGTGTCCGCGGCAACGGGAGGTTCGGGGGCCGTATTCTCGGGGATTTCTTGCATCGATCGAAGCACTCGCCGCGCCGGGATGAAAAAGCCGCGGGCACACGTCATTATGGCAGCTCGTGCGATCCATTGAGCCCGCCTTTCGTCTGCCCCCCGGCTGCGCAGAGAATTCGATCATCCTGTCGTTCCCCGTAGCGCCTGAGTTCGCGGGCATGCGGCTCGATTTGTTCATTCAATCGCGCATTCCCCGCCTGTCGCGCACGCGCGCGGCGAGCATCGTCAAGGCGTGCGCCTATCGCGGGGACGGCAGACGTCGCCGCGCTTCGGACATCGTGCAATCGGGCGAGACCGTGGTGCTCGTGCGGCCTCCATTCGAAGAGCCCAGCGCCGTGCGCGAGCTCCCGATCCTGTACGAAGACGAAGCGATGCTGGCGCTCGACAAACCGGCCGGTCTGCCGGTGCATCCATCGGCGAGTTACCATCGCAATACCGTCTCGTTCATCTTGCGCGAAAAATACGGACCTGACTGTCCGCGCATCGCCCATCGCCTGGATCGCGAAACCAGTGGCTTACTATTGTGCGCACGCGATCTCGAGCACGAGCGCAAGCTCAAGCACGCCTTCGAGAACCGTCACATGAAAAAGACGTATCTCGCGATCGTGCGCGGCGAGCTCGCTCAAGACACGGGCGTCATCGACATGCCGATGGCCCGTGCCAGCGAAGGCCTGCACATCTTGATGGAGCCGCGCAAAGATGGCTTGCCCGCGGTCACCGAGTACCACGTGCAGGCAAGGTGCAACGGCTACAGTCTGCTTTCACTTTCACCGCACACGGGACGTCAACATCAGCTGCGCGTGCACTTGTCTGCGATAGGCCACGCGATCATGGGCGATAAACTGTACGGGCCCGAGCGCGTGGCGCCGTTCCTCGAGTACATCGAGACGGGCCTGACTCCTTCGCTTATCGAACGGTTGGGTCATGATCGCCACGCATTGCATGCCCATCGGCTCGAGTTCATTCATCCAAACTCCGGTCAAACACTCAGGCTCGAAGCGCCGCTAGCGCACGATCTCGTGCTGCTCTGGCAGCGTCTCACGCACGATTGACGCTGAACTAAGACGCCTCTAGAGTGTGCGCGTGCATCAAATCACTACGTTTTCACGCATCATCCGCAGGTTCGCTTTCATGCTCGTGATGGCGCTCGGTCTAGCGGCCTGCGCCACGACATCCACGGCCAAGAAGATTTCCACCACGCCGCTCACGCCTGATGAGGCGCGCGTGTACGAGCACGGCGTCGACTTCATCGCCACGCTCGGTGGTCTTGAAGGCAAATGGCGAGAGGACTGGGACAAGGACCTGAATGTTCGCATCGGCTCCTCGGATGCGATCGCGATCGTGACCGTCAAGACGTTGCGTACGGATACGGATCCTGAGCATCGCGTGACTCACCGCTTGTTTGCGTCGGTCGATCGCGTGATCCTCGGCGACACGCGCGGCAAAGAAATCGAGTTTGCGGTGCGCGAAGGCGCGCCCGGTTTCATGAGCGTGAACGACAATCAGGCGCGCGTGCAGGGCCAGTCGTTCGTGGCTTTCCTCAAGTGGTATCAGGACGAGCGAGGCCGCATCGCCACCCACTGGCATCTTTCGCCGGCCAGTCCCGAGATCGTCACGGAGACCGAGAACACCGCGGGCCTGCGCAAGGGCGATGGGGCCGCCAAGTCGCGGGTGATCGTGCACAGCAACTGAATCCGGTGGATCGCGCTCGAAGGAAGAGGAAACCATGGCAACGAAGTTGAGACTCACGCTCGCGGTGTTCGGCATCGTGTCTGCGGTGGCGTGTGGCGGCCCCGAAACGCCCGCTGCGACTGAGCCAGCAGGTCCGGCTCCGGTGGTTCAGGCGCCGCCCGTAGCCTCAGCCCCAAAGGGGCCGCCTCCGGCATCTATCCAAGAGAATACCTATCGGCTCGCTTTCGAGACCGACCCTGCTTACGGCGACGGCAAAGACGGCAAATTCCGCGTCGTGCTCACGGCAGCCGGCGGCTATCACGTCAATCAGGACTACCCCATCCGTGTCGATCTCAAAGCGCCGGCAGGGCTCAAGCTGACCAAGGCTTCACTGGGCAAACCCGACGCGACCCAGTTTGGCGAAGAGGCCGCCCGTTTCGATGTGTCATTCAACGCGCCGAAGGGTACCCACACGGTCGAAGCGTTGGTCGACTTTGCTGTCTGCACGAAAGAAACCTGCGTCCCTGATCAGCGCACCATCGCGCTCAATCTGCAGGTGATGTAGGCCTGGCCGAGCGTCCTCGACGCAGCTTCGCGTCCAACCTGCTCCTGGGTGCTCCTGGGTGCGGCTGCGCGCGGCGGCGCCTCGAACCTGGCACGCGGCACCCAGATCCGCGTACCATCCCCGTATGCCGGATTTGAAGGGTGAGCTCGAGCGCATCGGCGCGCGCGTGCGCGAGCGGTTCGAGGCAGAAAAGCGCGTTCTCTCGTTCAGCGAATATCTCGAAGAGTTCGCGCTGCATCCGTGGCGTCACACGCGCGACGCCGCGCGTTACCTTCGTGATTGCTTCGACCACTACGGCACCTACGAGGTCGATCAACCGGCGGGCAAGCTGCAGCGCTTTCGCCTGTTCGACCTGGCCTTCGAGCGCGATGAGGGCCTCACGCCGCTCGACTTTCTCGTCGGCCACGAGAACATCCAGCAGGCGTTCTATCGCGCGCTTTGCAACTTTGCGCGCGAGGGCCGCGCCAATCGATTGTTGTTGCTGCACGGTCCGAACGGCAGCGCAAAGAGCACGTTTGCCTTGTGTTTGATGCGCGCGCTTGAGCACTACTCGAAGCAACCAGAGGGCGCACAGTATCGGTTCTCGTGGATCTTCCCGCGCGGCACAGATGGTAAGACCATCGGCTTTGGCTCACGCGACGAAGGCCCGCGCCCAGGAGAAACCTACGCGCATCTGCCGGAGGGCCGCATCGATGTAAAGATGCGCAGCCCCATTCGCGAGCATCCGCTTTTGCTCATTCCGCTCCACGAGCGCCAGGCGCTGGTGTCCAAAGCCTACGCGGACCAAAACGTGGGCGATTCAGCGCCGACCTGGATTTCGCGCGGTCAACTCGGCCAAAAAAACAAACAGATTTTCGAAGCGCTGCTCACGGCCTATCGCGGCGACTTGGCGCGGGTGCTTGCACACGTGCAGGTTGAGCGCACCACGATCTCGCGTCGCTATCGCGTGGGCGCCGTCACGATTGGTCCGCAGATGGCGGTCGATGCTAGCGAACGTCAGATCACGGCCGACACGTCGCTTGGCTCGCTACCGGCATCGCTCAGCTCCCTTACTTTGTACGAACCGTATGGCGAGCTCGTGGACGCATCCGGCGGAATCATCGAATACAGCGATCTGCTCAAGCGCCCACTCGACGCCTGGAAGTATTTGTTGCTCGCGATCGAAACCGGCGAAGTATCGCTGCCGTTGTCTACGCTGCCGATCAACGCGGTCATGGTCGCGAGCTCGAACGAGCTGCATCTCGCCGCATTTCGCGAACATCCGGACTACCACTCGTTTCGCGGTCGCATTCAGCTGATCCGCGTACCTTACCTTCGCGATTACAACAAAGAGCGCGCGATTTACGACGTTCAAGTCGTATCTCAGGTACGTAAACACGTGGCCCCCCACGCGACCTACGTCGCTGCGTTGTGGGCGGTGTTGTCGCGCCTGCGCCGCGCGGATCCCGAACGCTATACAGATAGGGCCCTGGGTGAGCTCGCGGCCGAGCTGACGCCTATGGAGAAGGCGGAGCTCTACGCAGAAGGTAAGGCCCCCAAGCGCCTCGGTGACGAAGACAGCCTGCGCCTCAAGCACGGTGTCGCGGACATGTTGGCCGAAGCCGAGCAAGCTTCGCTCTACGAAGGGTTGACCGGTGCTTCTCCGCGCGAAATGCGCACGCTCATCCTCGATGCCGCGCAGCATCCAGACTTCACCTGTCTGTCTCCGTTGGCGGTGCTGTCATGCATTCGCGTCTTGTGCCGTGCAGGCGAATACGGCTTCTTGCGCGAGTCTGCTGCCGCTGGCTACCAAGACCACGCATCGTTCATCGAGCAAGTGCGCGACCGTTGGCTCGATCGGGTCGACGTCGAGTTCCGCGATTCCACCGGCCTCGTCGATGAGGCGCGCTACGTCGAGCTCTTCGATAAATACATCATGCACGTGTCGCACTGGATCAAGAACGAGCGCATCTACAACAAGGCCAGCGGCCAAAGCGAGGAGACCGACAAGGAAATGATGGCAGGCGTCGAAAAGACGCTAGGCGCAGGTCCCAACGTGGAGGCGTTCAGGCGCGGCTTGATGAATCAGATCGCAGGCCACGCCATCGATCGACCTGGCGAAAAGGTCGACTATCCGCGCGTGTTCCCGCGTCAGCTAGAACGCATGAAAGAAGCCTATTTCAGCGATCGCCGCAAACAGCTCCAAGAGATCGGCGAAGACATCATGAAGCTGCTCGCAAACGAGCAAGACCGCGATCTGGATCAAGAGCACGCGGAGCTTGCCCGCTTTGCTTTCGACCGCATGTGCACACGTTACGCTTACCAAGCCGATAGCGTGCGCGATGCGCTCGGCGAATTGCTCAGGCGTCGTTATCAGCTCTAAAGGCCGTGCGTGATCCCGCTCGTTACACGTGAAGAGGCACGCGCCTTCGATGCCGATGCGATCGGTAGACTCGGCGTGCCGGGCATCGTCCTGATGGAGAATGCGGGCATGGGCGCCACGCGCGTGCTGCTCGAACGGGCGCGGGGTTCGCTCGAGCGTGTGCTCGTAGTCGGCGGCGTCGGGCAGAACGGCGGCGATGCTTGGGTCGTCGCGCGCAAGCTCCTTACTATTGGCATCGTGCCCCGCTGTTTGCTGGTCGGTGCGCGCGCGCGTGTACAGGGTGATGCGCTGATCAATTTTCAAGCGCTGCTCAAGCTTGGTGTGAGCATCGAATGCATCGAAGACGCCTCGACCCTCTTCACGTTGCAGAGCGCCGCCGCCAAAGCGAGCTTGATTGTCGACGGCGTCTTCGGCACCGGCCTTGATCGCGAAATCAGCGGTTTTTACGCGCAATCGATCACGATCCTCAATGCCGCGCGCGGCTTACGGTTTGCACTCGACTTACCCAGCGGCATCGACGCGAATACCGGCCAAGTGCTCGGCGTTGCGCTTGAAGCTGCGATCACCGTGACATTCGCAGCTCACAAGCGAGGGCTGCATCAACATCCCGGTACCCACCATGCAGGTGAGGTGCATTGCGTCGACATCGGCGTGCCTGCGCAGGCGAGCGAAGGGTGCGGCGTGAGCGAGATCGCGGACGTCTCGCGCGTGCTCACGCGGCGCGCGGCGGACGCGCACAAAGGCACCAATGGTCACGTGCTTGCGATTGCGGGCTCGTCGGGCAAAACCGGCGCCGCGTTGCTCGCGTCGCTGGGCGCGTTGCGCGGTGGTGCGGGGCTTGTGACGATCGCCACGCACGCTGACGCACGCAGCGCCCTCGACCACAAGGTCCTCGAAGTCATGACCGCAGCGCTCGATCCTGAGCCTGACACCGCAGCTTCTGCGCTCACCTTGGCGCAAGGAAAGACGGCGGCCTTACTGGGCCCAGGCCTGGGTCTCGACTCCGCCGCTGCAACGCTTTCACGCGATCTCGCCTGTGCGCTGCCCTTACCATGTGTGCTCGATGCCGACGCTCTGACCGCACTTTCGGCCGACCTGTCCGTTCTACGTGAGGCTCAAGCTGCACGCGTGCTCACTCCCCATCCTGGCGAGGCTGCGCGCTTACTCGGTCGTTCGATCCCGGACGTTCAAGCCGATCGCTTTGGTGCAGCGCTTGAGCTTGCACACCGCTGCGCACAGACGGTGGTGTTGAAGGGCGCGCGCACCGTGACAGCCTCGCCAGAGGGCGTCTTAAGAATTTGCTCAGCAGGCACGCCCGCGCTCGGTGTCGCTGGAACGGGGGACGTGCTGGCCGGCCTAATCGCGGCGTTGCTTTGTAAATTGCCCCCGTTTGAAGCCGCATGGGTCGGAGTTTTTTTGCACGCGCGCGCTGGAGAACGGGCCGCGATCGGGGATCGAGGTCTTTTCGCAAGTGAACTTGCGGCGGCGATTCCGATGGCCATGCAGGAGTGCTTTCGGATCACACCGTGACCCGTGCCTCTGCTGCGCCACCCCCATGTCTCGAATGTCATGGTTCAGTCAGCTTCGGAGTCGGTCGATCCGGAATAGTCAGGACGATCTCATGGAGATCATGAGCCTTTTCTGCGCGCGGCGCGCCATGGCACCCCGGTTGCAGTAGGCCCCTCCCACGAAGGGGCGCATCCGGCGCTTCGTTCCTGAGGAGGATGCATGGGGAGCCAACTCTCGTCGCACGCAGATGATTCCTTTGACGCAGCAGTCGCACGCCACAGCTCGGCGCTACGCGAGGCCGCTAGAAGGCTGACTGGCAGTCGCGACGAAGCAGACGACCTGGTGCAAGACGCCGTGATGCGCGCCTGGACGTTCTGGGATCGCTTCGAGCCCGGCAGCAACGCGCGTGCTTGGCTGCACCGCATACTCGTGAACACGTTCATCAACGCCTATCGCAAACAGCGCCGCGAGCGTGAGTTGTTCCGCTTGGCGGCGGAAGAGTCGCGGCGCGAGGCGCATACGGCCATCGAGTTTCGCGGCGCGCTGCGTGACGGTGTGGGCGACGAAGTGGGCTGCGCACTCGCGGCCTTGCCTGCGGAATTTCGAGCCGTCGTGGAGCTCGTGGATCTTGCGGATCTCAGCTATCGCGAAGTGGCCACGCAGCTTGGCTGTCCTATCGGCACCGTGATGTCGCGGCTGCACCGGGCACGTAAGCATTTGCAGGGTTTGTTGGGCGACTACGCGCTAACAGAGGGCTACATGCCGACCATGTCAGGCATGCCGTCCGCCGTAGCTGCCTAAGCTGTCCCGCTCGATTCGTTCGGGCCCTTAGACGTAACGACTTTGCATGCGCCCTCGACCGATGCCCACAAGGCAAGGTCGAGGGCGTTGCCTTGTGGAGCTTTCACCGCGTCCAACCGCTGGCGCGTTTAGCCGATGCACGGCGCGAAATCGCCGTGACTTGACGCGGGTTTGTGAGGTTTCCATATTGCGCCCGCGCGTTGAATGATCGGGTCGCGTGGCTCGAGCATCCAGCATTCGAAGGAGTCACTGGTTATGTCGAAGACGTATGCGGACCTGTTGCAAGAGCTCAAGGGTCAGATCAAGCAGGTCA
>JBKJIA010000134.1:0-10832 GCA_046598735.1 Polyangiales bacterium | reverse complement strand
GCCCCGGTCAGGGCGTTGCCGCTCGCAGTTGCGCTGCGCGTGCCTCGGCACGCTCCCACATGCGTACATAGCCCTCCGCGGAGCGAAACAGCGGCTCCAGGTCCGCGTCCGATTCGGCGTCGGCGCGGGCATCTTGTATTAGCTCTGGAAGCATGCCGATGTGCACGAAGCCTTCGGTATTGAAGTCGATGGTGCGATTGCCGACGCGCGGCTGGGTGAAGGTGACATCGCCAGCGTGCGAGCTGAAGGGATAGCGCAGCGGGTCTGTTTGCGGCTCGGCGCAGTGGCTCTCATCGCCGAAGCGTGGCCCGGGTGCCCCCGCGAAGCCGTTGAGGTCGAAGCCAAAGCCCTCTGCGGGATAGCCACCCGCCTCTTTGATCTGCCTTACCTTGCTGCGCAGTCCGTCGAGCATGGCGCCTTTGCGTTGTGCGCTACGACAGCGTCCAAGGCCTGTCTTCGAGATCCCGCCGAGAGCATAGATACGACCCTGTTGCGTCGAGCCATGGGTTGCCGCCGCTGGGTAGTCGTTGTCTTCCAGCAGTTCCAGGGCGCGCTTGAAGGAGCGTCCCGGGAGGTGGTCGACCTCGATCACCATGCCGCGCAACATCATCTCGCGCAGCAAGGTTTCTCCTAGCGGGGTGAGGCCCGCGTTCTGACAGTAAGCACCCTTTAACTTGGCGCCCGTGATCCGCCCTAGATGTGGCGCCAACGTGCGGACCGGAGCATCAGCAAAGTGGCTCATGTTGTTGGGGGGTGGCGAGCTGTATTCACTGCGCGGCTTGTTGAGGCCACCCATGGCGACATCACCCTTGTCGAAGACGGGCGAGATGTCGGAAGGGCAATCCAGCACGAAGTTAGACCAATGGCCGCTGTTGATGAAGTTGCCAAGCTCGATGAAGTCGCGATGGCCATCTCCCGCCGAAAAGGCATTGTCGTATTTGTGCACCGGGAACAGGGCCCGCACGCCACGCGCATAGTAGGCATCGAGCTGCTCGCGCACGTACTGCTCATTGCAGGTGGGCATGCCGGCGTGGGGGACCGAAAAGCAGTCGAAGAGGTTCGAGGTCTCGATGCCGAGCACCACGGCCATCTTACCGTTCTTGATTACCTCGCGGGCTTGTGCAGGTGTGGAGACGATGCGGAAGAAACCCTTGCCCGGTCCTCCGGACTGCGCGTCGATGTAGCGCTCCATGTTTCGCGTCTCTTCGAGAATGCGGTCGACGGCCACCATGTCGTTGCAGGAGTAGCGTACGTCTTGATAGCCCTCGCCGACCGTGAAGTCGCAGATGGCCTGGTTGGAGGTCGCGTGCTGGACGACGAGGCGCAGGCCCCCCAAGTACGCTCGCTCCAGCCATCGGTAGTACTGCGTCTGGTGCGTGGAGCTCTGCGGCGCGTTGGGCCAGTCCAGGAAATCGGGATAGCCAACCGTATGGTGATCATCCTGGCCGAGCTCGCCGAACAGTAAGAGCGGAAGCATGGTTTGGGCATCCAGCCCGCCGCCACCATTGAAGCCGTAACCGAAAACGTCCTTGCGCCCTTTCTTACCGTGAAACGGTTCGCAATCAGCGAGGGCATGTTGGACACCAAGTCGATGAAACGGCGCGCCGTGAAAGATGCCACCGCCGCCAAAACCGAAGTTCGACAGGATGTGGGAGTGAGTATCGACAACCCCGTACAGCGAGCCGTCTTCGAAGGTGCGCGGAACGACTTGCCCCTGTGCGTCGATGCTCAGCTCCGGATGCTCGCTGCAACCGTCGACTGCTTCAAAGGTAAGGTCTAGAGCCGCTGCCTGGCTCGTAACGAGCCCATCGCTGCCGAGGTAGGCGCTGGTCTTGCGATGGCGCATGCGAAAGCGTGGCGCGCTGACGGTGCCCGAGGGCTCTGGCTGCCATTCCGCGCCTGATACGTAGGTATCGTCCAGCAAGGAGAGGTCTGAAAGCAGCGCGAGCTGACGCAGCATCGGTCCATCCTCCGCCGCCAGGTAGCCGCGCGCCTGGTCGTACAGGAGAAAGCTGCCGAGGTCGGACGCCTTCATGAAAAAGCGCGCCGCCTGCGTCTCGTCGCCAGCACCGAAGGCAAACTCCTCGCCATCCGACGTCGCGCCAAGCAGGCCTCGTTCGCCCGACCTTACGGTGTAGCAACCGTTGGCAAGCGCGTGGACGCGCACTTCGTCGGTATCGGGCGGGTCTTCCGGTTCGCTCGTACCCGCAGAGGCGTCGCTGCGGCCCGCGTCTGGCTTTTGGTCTGTGTCCGAAGGGCCGCCGTCCGCGTTGCCACCGGTGGTTGCTCCTGGTCGACCGCTGTCGCTCCCTCCAACGTTGTCGCGGTCTTCGTCTTGCGCGCGGCGGCTCCCGTTGTCGCTGCTGCAGGACAGGAGGAGTGCCGACAGGGAGATCACGATAAGAAATGGGCTCTTGTTCATGGGATGGATCCGATCAAACGCAGGTCGATGATGAGAGCGTCCCCGCGCACGACCACGTCGTCACCGGGTTGAAGGGCGAGCTCAAAGCCTTGGAGGCTGGGAGCGAGGTCAGTCAGTGCACCGACTGCGAACGAAGGAAGGTCGAGCGCAATGGGATTGCCATTGAGCGCATCCTCAAGGACCGGAAGCAGCAGGGGCAGCGCGATCTCCGCGAGGTCTTCGCCCGCCAAAGGCGTCGCAGCGCTGCTCTCGATCAGCCACGCGTCGATTTGAGGCAGACCGAGCTCAAGCCGTAACGCCCCGTCGCGCGCGTTGACATCCACCGGCAGCGAGGCCGACAAACCGTAGCGTGACGTCTCGCCGAGCTCGAACAGCAGCTCCACTTGACCCAACTCCAGGATCGCGTCCGCTTCTTCCCACGGCTCTGCAGCCCTGAGCACTGGCGGTAGTTTACCGCTGACCTTTACGTGCTTGAGCAGGTCGCCCAGCTGGCCGGACGCCGCCGCGTTGGCGCCTTGAATCTCCAGCAGGCCGCCGTTCCAAAGCGTGTGCAGCAGCAAGTTGATGAGATCCATGCGCAGCGCGAGCTGCATGGCTCGACCGTCGAACGTCTCGACGACGGGAACGGCGGCGCGCTGCGGTACACCGGGCGCCTGAGGATACAAGGGGCCCGTGTCGGTGCCCACCTGTGCATCGAGGCCGAGCTGCACGTGGCGGCCGTAGGCAAGCGTGGCCTGCGTGAACCGCCCATCGAGAGCGAGCGTCTGCTCCGGCAAGGGAGCAAAGCTCAGCGTGAAGTGCTGATCGCGCAGCAAACGCTCCAGACTGCCGAGCGCGCCTTCCAGTAGGGGAGGTAGCTGGCCCACCAAAGCGTCCGACAGCACCCCCGACAGAGCATCCTCGAGCGTGGTCCGGAGCGAGCTCTCGGCGAGTCGGAACACGGCGTTGGCTTCGGGCGCGACGAAGCGACCGGTTACCGACTCGAGCAGGGTGTGAAACTCAGACAGCGCGACCTTGACCCCACCGTCAGGTGCAATGTTCAGGCTCAGCTGCGCGAGGATCGAGAGCGAGGCCGTGAGGCCGCCATCGAGGCTCACCGTCGCGCCCGAAAGATCCATGCGTCCCACGGTGTCGACCTCGAGGCGCGCCACACGAATGAAGAGCTCGATCGCACCATCGAGGATGTCTACGTCGACACTCACGTCGCCCGCGCGCACGTCGGTGACGCGCAGCCTCAGCGCATCCCCCGCGTTGACCAGCGGATCCGGCAACAGCGACGTCAGTTGCGCGCGTTCCACTACCAGTGCCACGAGATCGGCGAGGTCCTCGCTGCGCGGCGCAACGCTGGTACCGGCGCGCGTACCATCGTCGAAAAAGGACTGCCCCAGCGACAAAAGGGCCGCGTTCGGCAAGCTGCTCGCCAACCCTTGCTCAACACTCAGATCGGCCACAGGCAGGTACGCGGGCGCCCACAACACGTCGCGTCGCACTTGCGACTGGGGCGACAGGCCGTCCGTGGCATTCACGAAGATGTGGTTGATGCCAAAGGTCGCCGGCAGCGAGGTTTCAAAGCGACCGAGCTCGTCCACCTCGACCGGTTGCCCGGCCACCCATACCCAACTGTTGCGCGCATCGGACACGCTGCCGCGCACGGTGAGAACATCGCTGCCGTCTGCGCCGAGCTGCGCGCCCGCGGCGGGTTCGTCCACAACGAGCAGCGGGGAGCCAGCATCCACGACGACGCTGAGGGACTTGCACAGGCGCGTGCTTGCACACACTTGAAAGGAGATCGTCCCCTCCTCGAGCAGCTCGTAGCGGCCTGGCATGCCGGCGAACCTCGCGACGGCTTCGGCCGGTGCGGGCAGGTATTGGAAGCGAATGCCGAGCACACGCTCACCGCGAGCGTCACGGGCCAGGGGCTGCAGCTGCAGCACCTGGCCTGGCTGATAGTAAGGTCGCGCCGGGCTTACGCTCAGCTCGAGCGTGACGGCCTCCGGTGCCGATCCGGCGAACAAGATCTCGTCCGCCATCTCGTCCGTCATGTCGAAGCTGCCGGGCGCATGGGCGGAGGAGCGTCCGCCTTGAGCCGGATCGGAGTCGAAAGCGTCCCCAGTGCTGTTGCTAGTCGCACCGGCTGTGCAGGCCGACAACAGGAGGAAGCTCCACAACCATGGCTTACGTTGACTCTTCATGGTCCGACTCCGATTCCAAAACCGCTACGCAACACGAAGTGGGGCGGCCGCATGTCGAGCGACCGATCCTTGAGTCCCAGTCGCGCACCCGCTGGTAGTCCGAACCCCGTAAGCGAGCTCGGTAAGGTGAAGCTCGGAATCGGCAGGGCCGGGATCGCATCGTTGAGCGACGCTCCGACCAAGGACTGCACGAGCGACAGCAGCACATCGGTCAGCACGTCCCGTGACTCGCGGTCGAGCGGCGTGCTGTCGGCCGAGAACACCAGCTCCTCCACCACAAGGTCAGAGAAACTCAGGTCCTCACCCGAGAGCCGTGCCCGCATGACGGCTCGCGCGCCGAGGCTCAGGGCGATGGGCTCGTCCCACAGCCCCGGATACACGAGCGACAAGCGCAAAGCGCCTAGGCCGAGCTCTGTCATCCCGTCTGCACGCAGGTGAGCCACGGGCGGGAGCTGCGCGGAGACGATGATCTGCAGGCCATCGACGGCTTTTCCTCCACCGATCGCACCCGCCAAGTTGCCTTCGAACAACCCTGCACGCCACAGCGCGTGCAGGGCCTGGTTGAACACGCCGACTTGAACGGCGAGCTCCGCCGGCGTGTTTCCATCGCGCTCGCGCAACGTACCGCCGTCAGGAATCGCCACGCCCAGCGATGGGATGGCGAGCGCGGTGGCCGACGTGAAGCGTGTGCCGATCCCAAAGCGCATGCGCTGGGTTGTGACGTCGAGGCTCGAGAAGCCCAGCCCGAAGCCAACCGTAAGGTCTTTCGACCCGTCGAGGCTCGGAATCTTGAAGCTGCTGCCCAGGCTGGCGATGTCCAAGCCGCCAAGCACGCCGTCGAGGATCTGATTGAAGTTGTCGCGCACCCAGTCGCGCACCAGGTTGCGCACCGCGTCGCGCAGCGTGCCCTTGGCGATCGAGAGCACGATGTCGAGGAAGAAGCCGGAGACACCGCCGAAGTCGGTGCTGATACCCTCCACCGCAACGTTCACACTCTCGCGCCGAACCTGGATTGACGGCCGCCCACTGATCAAGCGCGCGTCGAAATCTGCATCGACAATAATCCGGCTGAAGTTGGCCCAGCCGGTGCTGCTCAGCGTACCGTTGACGCGCAGCTTGAGGCGCACGTCGTTGAGTACCAAGCGTGCGTGCACGCCCGAAGAGATCAGCGAGAGCTCTGTGCTGTGGGGTCCGCGCAGCTCCGAGTCGAGGTAGATGATCTCGGTCTTGAACACGCACAAACCGAGCACCTTCTGGTCGCAGCTGCTCGGCTTGACCGGATTTTCGGCGATCAGAGCCTGGTGCAGCGCCGCGCGCAGCGCTGGAGCGTTGACTGCGGTGTGCAAGAGGTCGTTGAGGCTGTTGATAGGGCCGGAGGGATTTCGGTCGTCGATCGCCGCTTGGGCAAGCGACAACGTGACCGCTCCAGGCAGCAGATCTGCCGGAGGGTGGAAGCGATTGGAGGCAAGGAACGAGCACACGCGCGTGCTCTCCGCGCCAAAGCCGTCTACCGCGACGATGTCCACGAAGTTCATCCCGAAGCGCACGTCGAGCGGCACCGCGAATCGCCCATCGACGTCCATCACCACGGGCGTGCCGTTGACCTCCACCGCCCGCACGCCGTTCGCGTCTGCGACCGAGCCTTGAAACGTCAGACGACCTCCCGCAGGGATGCGCACCATGGCACCGTCGCGCAGCGTTGCGTCGGCAGCGCCACACACGATGTTTGGTCCCACGCCGTTGACGGTGATCGCGATGCTAGCCGTGATCGTCGGATGGTCGGCCAAGGTGGCCACGACGGTAAAGGTGCCTTCCTGGTCGAAGCGTAAGCGCGACTGACCGAGCGCCTCTACGCTCGGCTCGCTGTGGAGCGTCACGCGCGCCGAGGGCACCGGGTTGTCGTACTTGTCCACGGCTCGGGCAGCGATCTGCACCACCGCGCCCAGTCCGTAGACGTTCTCGTCGGGCACACGCCCGATGGTCAGCGCGACGGGCGCACCAGGGCGTACTTCGATCGCGACCAAGTCTGGCGCGGCGCCGGCCAGCTCGCAGCCAACTTGGTAGATTCCTGCTCGCGTGAAGACGAAGCCCCCAGCGCCGGCGGAACCTCCGTCGCTGGGCAGCGCGCGCACCCCAGGCGTGACATCGACCGGGTTGCGGTACCTGTCGTAGGCGCGACACGAAACGAGCAGCGTGTCGCCCGCCAACAAGGCATAGCTTTCGACCTGGGTTTCGACGATTGCAGGCTCGCCCGGCAGCACGCGCACGCTAGCTGGAGTCTCGTCGATCAGCGCGAGATTCGGCGCCTGACACCACACCTGCAACGTGGTGGCTCGCTGCGCCAACACACTGCCGTCCGCGCCCGCGACCGCCGCCGCATCGGGACTAAAGCGAACCTCAAACGTACCCGGCGGCAATAGCTCGGCCTCGCCGAGGTCGTCGATCGCCAGGCAGTCTGGCGAGAATACTTGGCCCGCGCGAACCTCCAGCGGCCCACGCGTGTCGAGCGCAACGATGCGCCGAGGCGGGGCCGCGACTGGAGTTTGGGCATCCGGCTCGGCTGCCACAGCATCTGCTTCGCTGCCGATGCCCGTGTCTAGAACCCCGGCTTCGTTGGCCGCGTCGAGAGAGTCCTCCGCCCGGGACGCGTCGGTGCTGCCTGCGTCGTGTCCGGTCTCCCGCGTCTCGCCGCCGTCTCCGGCCCCAATCGAGTCCGAGAGCTCGTCGTCAGGTCCTGAACCCGTGTTGCACGCGCTGCACGCTATGCACAACGTCAACACGAATTGGCGCCCTAGACGCGCTAATTTGCGCGTACCTGGTCCCATGCAGTCCCCCCGCCCGGCCGGTTTACCCGGTCGTGAACATGTTCACTCAAGGCGTGCGAAAATATGCAGTACGACCATACGAATCAACACTTTTCGATCGCCCCAATCGGCCACTCCGCCCCCGGTCGACCCGCTTCTTGAACTGTTTTCAATAGTTGCGACGGCAAAATTATTTCGACTCATCACGGTCTGTGTCAGGAGGTGCGCGCGTCAGGTGTGTCCTGCGTGTTTTCACTGCGACCGACGGGAGCCTTCGTGACCGTAAGATTATCCTTCAGCGAGGGCGCGCTTGATGGTCCTGAGCAAGAGCTCGGCCGTGTACGGTTTGCGAACGAAGTGCGCTACTTCCGCGCCGTGGGCTTTGGTGAGGCGAGCATCCGCTTCCAGCCCGCTCGAGCTGATGATGCGTACGTCCGGATTGAGGGAGCGCAGCGCGACAATCGTGGCGGGCCCGTCCATCACGGGCATGGCCATGTCGGTCAGAACGACGGCGACCTCCTGCCTGTGCTGCACGTAGAGTGCGATGGCCTCGGCTCCATTGCCCGCCGTCAGGACGCGATAGCCGAACCGCTCCAGGCATCGGCGCACCATGGTGCGGATTGGCGCCTCGTCGTCGATGACCAGCACGAGCTCGCCGTGGCCGCTCGGCAGGTCTGGCTCCGCAGTGGGTAGCCGGCTGGAACCCTGCTTTCCCTCCAAGGCGGGTAGGTAGATCTGAAACGTCGTACCCTGGCCGAGCTCGCTCGAAGCAAGGATGAATCCGCCGTGGCTCTTGATGATCGCGTGACTCGTGGAGAGCCCGAGACCTGTGCCCTTTCCGATCTCCTTCGTGGTGAAGAACGGCTCGAAGGCCCGCTCCAATACCTCGGGGCTCATGCCCATGCCGGTGTCCTCGACGCGGAGCAGGACATAGTTTCCCGACTTTGCGTCATGAGTCATGCATGCGTACATCTCGTCGAGGACCACGTTTTCGAGCGCGATGGTAAGGGTTCCTCCACTTGGCATCGCGTCGCGCGCATTGACGGCCAAGTTCATCAGCACCTGGCTCAGCTGGGTCCCATCGGCGAGAACAGAGTTTCTCCCGTCACCATGTATCACCTGCAGGGTGATGTTCTTAGGTAGGGTGTCGCCAACGACCTTCCGAGTTTCGCGCAGCAACCAGCCAAGTTGCGTGGGAATCCGTTCGCCTTCTACACCACGGGCGAACCCAAGCACTTGCTTGACCATCTCGGAGCCGCGGCGCGTGCACGTCTCGATGACGTCGAGATCCTTGAGGCGTGCTTCATCCTGCTCATCCATACGTAGCATCTCGGTCGCGAAGAGGATTGGAGCCAGCATGTTGTTGAGGTCGTGTGCGATTCCGCCCGCCAGGGTGCCGATACTCTCGAGTCGCTGGACGCGAAGTAACTGTCGCTCGAAGCGCTTGCGCTCGCTGATATCGTGTTTGACGGTCAGGATGGCCTTGGGTCGCCCGGCAGCGTCCAAGATCGGGGTTCTGCGCACCTCCACGGTGACAACGCTGGCATCCTTGGTCCGCTCCAGGACTTCACCCTGCCATTCGCCCTTGGCGAGTGCCGTTGCGCGTGCCTCCTCGAAGACATCCGTCGGCACATGGAGGAGATCGCGAATCGAACGGCCCAGTGCCTCCTCGGCGCTAAAGCCGTAGGTGCGCTCAGCTCCCTTGTTCCAATGCGTGATGCGGTCCTCGAGGTCGGTGACGATGATGGGCTGGCGAACCACATTCAACAGGGCGGCTTGCTCCTGGACGCGATCCGCAACCTTCTGCTGCTCCTTTCGCGCATGGAGCTGGATGACTCCGAAGGCGAGATTGTCCGCGACCTGCTGCAACAACGAGATCTCTTCCTCGCTCACCACGCGGACTGCACTCATATAGAGAGAGAGAACTCCGAATGTACGGGCCACTTGGCGTAAGGGGAGGCACAGCACTCCGCGGTATCCGCGTGCGAGCGCGGGTTCAAGCCACGGACTGAACTTAGGAAACTGAGTGAGGTCTTCCCAGACCGCGGCGCTTCCAGTCCGCATGACTTGTCCCGCGGGGCCTTCACCCGTGGCCTCTTCTTCTCCCCAGGTGATCTCGATCTGAGAAAGGTAACCTTCCTCGAAGCCCGCACAGGCCTGAAAGGCCACCGAACGTGCATTGTGGTCGCCGGCATACCCGACCCAGGCCATACGGTAGCCGCCATCGTCGACCGCGATACGACAGACCTCACTAAGGAGTTCCTGCTCGTCGTCCGTTCTCGTCAAGGCTTCGTTGCACCGACTGAGCATGCGCAGCGCACGGTTGAGCCGGGCCAGCTCCTGTTCGCTCTCTTTGCGGTTTGTGATGTCCTGAACCGCGCCCTGAAGGCCGGTGATCGCGCCCTGCGCATTGTATACGGGCTCGCCCATCGCACGAACCCAGCGCGCCTTTGGCGAGGTCAGGATGTGCATCTCGTAGTCGAACGCGGCGCCGTGGATGAGGCAATTGGACACCGCGCTGCGGGCTATCGTCTCCGACTCGGGCGTGCACTGACTTCCCAGAAGCTCCAGGCTCGGTGCGGCGTCCGCACGCATCTCGAAAATTGCGCGTGCTTCATCCGATAAGGTGACGTGGAGCCCGGGCAGCGCGACCGACCAAGACCCCAGTTTGCCGAGCCTACCCGCGATCTCCAGGGCCGCCTGGGTCTTCTGAAGGCGCTCATGCGCCAAGTGGCGGGCCGTGATGTCTTGACAGGTGCCCAGCGCGCGTATCGCTCGGCCGTCCTTGTCGCGCGCGATACTCCAGCGCTCCTCGACGTGCTTGAGGCGTCCATCTGGCATCAGCAAGCGATGCCCGATCGAGAAGGGCCCCGGCCCATCGGCGGAGCGCGCGACGGCTTCGTCGACGGCGGCGGAGTCCTCCGGATGCACGAAGGCCAAGAAGCTGAGGTGAGTACATTCGAAGGTCTCGGGGTTGGTTTCGAAGATCCGGTGGGTCTGCTCCGACCAGGTGACGGCCTGTGTGACGAGGTCGGTTTCCCAGCTGCCGACCTGGGCCAGCGCCTGCGCCTCTAGGAGCCGGGCTCGATCCGTTTCGACTGCATGGGCGAGCCTTCGTTGCTCGCGCTCGCTATCCCTGAGGGCCTCTTCTGCCGACCTGCGCTGGGTGATGTCGGAGTGGACGACCACCGCCATCCCAGCACCGCATCCACCCAGTGGGGCGACCCGCAGCAGAAACCACCGATTTTCGTTCGGGCCGTGACAGGCATATTCGAGCGTAAAGTCGGACACGCTCCCGCTCAGCACCTGCCGGATGCCCGCGGCTGCTTGCTTGGCCTCGTCGGCGTCGGTACCCACGGCCCGAACGAAAATCGGTGGTTTCTGCTGCGGGTCGCCCCACTGGGTGGATGCGGT
>JBKJIA010000447.1:0-31225 GCA_046598735.1 Polyangiales bacterium | reverse complement strand
CCCTATCGAGCAAACCTAAGTTTCTCGTCACGCCCCTGCAAGCAACGACGAGAAAGCAAGAATCATGTTGAGAGCCTCAATCATATCAAGCTGCATTTTTTGCGTCGCATGCGGGAGCGATGACGGCGACGGTCGCTCGGCAGCCAACCTGAGCGACAGGGACCTAGGAGACCAGGTCACCGCGAAAATCAAGAGCTGCGACGTTTACTTTGCACCTCAAGATCCCAAAGACGACACGGTTCAAGACGAGTTTGATCGGTGCGTGGCCCGTTGCATTCTGGAAGAAGCTGATTGCAGCACGTTGCAGGCGCTTCAGTGCGGTGAAGAGCTGACCGTGGCCAATCCCTTCTACGACTGCGCGCGCCTCTGTCCTCCAGAGCCTGAGGATGGCTTTGTGTGCCGCGACTTCGAAAAGATTCCTTTCGGCTTGGTATGCGATGGTGAAAGAGATTGCGGCAAAGCTGAGGACGAAGAGAACTGCGAGCCGTATGTCTGCGATGATGGCGAGGAGATCGTCGGCAAAGGCCTGCGCTGCGACAATATCGCCGATTGCGCCGACAATTCTGATGAAGAGGATTGCCCGTTTAGCTGCTGACCCCCAAGCAGCACAGCCGTCCGTGCGGGCTTGGGGGCAGGCTTCGGCGCGCATTGAGCGCCCCGCGTTCTGAAAACGAATGCCGTACGACCTTACCAAGCAGCAGATCCGCGCAATCTAAGCCGAGCGCCGAAGGCGCTCCTTGCGCACCAGTGGTGTCAACCATCCATCGCCGTACGACCTAGGCGCAACGAAGCAGCGCGACGCGCGCCGAAGCCTGCCCCCAAGCCCGCACGGGCGAGCGAGGCCCCGCTCAACCACGACCGTGGTATTGACGGCCCCCCGAGACTCCAGAACACGGTGGGCATTGATGATGACTGAGACGAGGGTAAGGACCTGCGCTGCGACAACGACTCTCAGTGCGACGACCGTTCCGACGAAAAGGATTCCCAGCAGGCTGAGGGAATGCTCTCCCGCCCGTGACGCGCCCATCTACCTTACGGTTACGTCGAGGTCACCGAGCACGGCCTTTTTGACGGCTTCGAAATCATTCGGCAGATCGATCGGCGAGTTGCGATTCTTGGACTCGACGCCGTTGATGCGCCCTTCGTGGTAGCGCACCTTGAAGTCGGCGAACTTGAGACCATTGGCGGTGGACACCACGATCACGCGTTGTCCTGGCTTGATCTCCTTGCGTGCCACGAGCTTTTCTAGGGCAGCCAACGCCACGCCCGTGTGCGGACAAGTGAAGGCTCCGCTGCGATCGGCTGCCGCACACGCTTCTGCTAGCTCTTGCTCGGAAGCTTGCTCGACGATGCCGTCGTAGTTCTTCAGCGTGCGAATCGCGCGGTTCACGCTGACTGGATTGCCGATGCGGATGGCAGATGCTTCCGTCTCTTGCGCCACGATGGGTTTGAACGTGTCGAAGCCCTGTTTGTACGCGAGATAAAGCGGATTGGCCGACTGCGCCTGCGCCAGCACGATGCGTGGACGGCGCGTGATCAGACCGAGCTCGATCATCAGATCGAAGCCAGAGCCGAGCGCGCTGATGTTGCCGAGATTGCCGCCCGGAATGATGACCCAATCCGGAATCTGCCAATCGAACTGCTGCACGATCTCGATGCCGACCGTCTTTTGGCCTTCCAGACGCAAGGAGTTGAGCGAGTTCGCGAGGTAGATGCCCGGCTCCGCGGCGAGCTTTTGCACGATGGCCATGCAGCCGTCGAAGTCCGTGTCGAGCGCGCACACGAGCGCGCCGTTGGCGAGCGGTTGCACGAGCTGCGCGGTGGAAACCTTACCTTTGGGCAATAGCACCACTGCGCGAATGCCCGCCGCCGCACAGTAAGCTGCGAGCGCGGCCGAGGTGTCACCTGTCGAAGCGCACGCAATCGCGCGAATCGGCTGGCCATCGCGAATCATCTGCCGCACGACGCTTACGAGCACCGTCATGCCAAGGTCTTTGAAGGAGCCCGTATGACTGTTGCCGCATAGCTTGATCCACAGCTCGTCGAGACCGAGCGACTTGCCGTAGCGTTCGGCCCAAAACAGGTTCGATCCGCCTTCGTCCATCGAGACGATGTTCTCGTCGCGCAGGCCGGGCATGACCCATTCTTTTTTTCCCCACACGCCGCTGCCGAAGGGCCATTGCGTGGTCTTGTAGCGCTGCTCGAACAACCTCATCCACGCGGCACCGCTGCGATCTTTTAGCGCTTGCACGTCGTGGGCCACTTCGAGCAGGTCACCGCAAGTGGGACAGCGATAGATGACCTGGGTGACAGGGTAGGTCCCCGGGCAGCCAGAAATGCAGCGAAACGCAGCAGTATACGCCATGGCGGAAGCAGTATACGCGCGTGTCGCGCCGTGCGCCCGCAGCGCCAGCGCACGAGAATAGTCTTGCCGATTGACCATCTCTCATCCCGTCTGCACGATGCGGCCATGGCGCGATGGGGACGGGACAAGGATGTACGTGCACAGGGCCCTGACGGCCGCGCGAACAGCCGAAAGGGCACGCCGAACGGCGGCACAGGACACCCGATTGCGGACCGTTTGGTCGCGCTGGCCGAGGGCCTGCACGGCGATGACATCAACGCTCGCGTGGCCGCGATCCATACGCATACGAATGAGGCAGGTTTCGATCCGTTCGGCTTCGATCCGCACACGACACGCACCGTCTTGGCGGTGATTACGTTCTTTCATCGTCTGTATTTTCGGACCGAAGTTTTCGGCATCGACAACGTGCCCGCGGGCCGGGCGCTGATCATCGCCAATCACTCAGGTCATTTGCCGGTCGATGGCATGTTGATCGAAAGCGCCTTGATGCTCGACGCCAAGCTGCCCGTGTTCGCGCGCAGCATGGTCGAAAAGTGGACCCAGCGGCTGCCGTTCGTGGCGACGTTTTTTGCACGCGTGGGCCAAGTGCTGGGTGCACCGGATAACGCGCGTCGCTTGTTGGAAGCAGGCCATCCGTTGCTTGTCTTTCCAGAGGGCGCGCGCGGTATTTCGAAGCCCTTTTCAAAGCGTTACCAACTGCAAGAGTTCGGTCTCGGATTCATGCGCCTCGCACTCGAGACGAAATCTCCGATCGTGCCGGTCGCTGTCGTGGGAGGCGAAGAGCAATACCCTGCGCTCACCAACTTGAAGGGCCTTGCGCGACTTTTGGGGACACCCGCCTTTCCGATCATCCCGCAGCTATTTCTGGGGTTTCCTTTGCCTTTGCCCACGCGTTATCGGCTCTATTTCGGGGAGCCGATGTTTTTTGAGGGCGACCCGGACGATGACGATGCCGAAATCGAAGCGCGCGTGGCGACGGTGCGCGCGGCCATTCAACGCATGCTCGAGACCGGCGTCGCTGCGCGTCAGCACGTTTTCTGGTGAGCGTGCAAGCTCCCCCGCAGCCCGGCCGCTTGAGTGCTTGCGTGGGCTCGGTGCGGCTTCGATAATGCGACCGCATGGCGGTGCTGGTAACAGGAATCTGTGGTCGACTGGGGCGTCTCGTCGCTCGCGTTTTACATCGCCGTATCGCGGTAATAGGCGTCGACAGACGGCCGTTCGAAGACAAGCCGAAGGATGTCATTCACCATCAGCTGGACATCCGTCGCAAGAAGACGCGCGATGTGTTGCGCGCAGGCGATATCACCGCGCTCTTGCATCTCGGTACGATGCATGACCCACGTGCGCGCGATAGCGACAGGCACGCTTGGAACGTCGTAGCCTTTCAACAGCTGTTGCAATACGCGGCGCAATATCAGGTCAAGAAGGTGGTCGTGCTGTCCAGCGCGAACGTGTACGGTCCACATCCCGATAATCCGCAATTTCTCACGGAAGACGCGCCCTTGCTCGGTGCGCAGCATTTCAGCGCCATTCGCGACCTGATGGAAGTCGACATGTTGGCGCAAACTTTTTTGTGGCGACATCCCGAGATCGAAACGGTAGTGCTAAGGCCCTGTCACATCCTCGGCCGCGTGCGCAATGCGCCGAGTAATTACTTACGGTCAGACACTCCGATTACGATTCTCGGTTTCAATCCGATGGTGCAAGTCATCCATGAACGCGACGTGGTGTACGCGCTTGAGTGCGCGCTCGAGCCAGGGCGACGCGGTATCTACAACATTCGTGGCCCGGGCGAGCTTCCGTTGTCCAAAGCCTTCGCCGCGCTAGGCAAGCGGCCGATGCCGATGCCTGCCGCCATGGCGCAGCAAGCGATCAATACCTTGTGGCGCTCGCGTTTGAGCTCGTTTCCCGCGCCTGAGATCGATTACATCCGCTACTTGTGCATGGTGGATGATGCGCTCGCACGCACCGAGCTCGGTTATGCCCCGAAATATGGCATGCAAGAGACGCTCGAATCCGTGTTTGACGCAGCGTAAGTCTGGCGAGAAGCAGGGCTGAGCTCTCTTCGGCGCGGACGTGCGGGTTTGCCACGCCGGATTTCATTCCCTCCAACAGGGCAGGTCGATATCCTTCGCGGTTCATGGGGGATACTTCGCCGACCGTACCTGCGGACGAGTCTGAGCGGCTGCTTGCGCTGCGTGCGCTTGAAGTGCTCGACACGCCGCCGGAAGAGGAGTTTGACGTCATCGTGCGTCTTGCCGCGCAGATCTGCGGCACGCCGATTGCGCTCGTGAGCTTGGTCGATGAGCATCGCCAGTGGTTCAAAGCGCGAGTGGGCTTGGAGGCCGCTGAAACGCCACGCGACATCTCGTTCTGCAGCCACGCCATCCTCGGCGATAAACTGATGGAGGTGCCCGATACGGGTGCCGACCCGCGCTTTCGCGACAATCCGCTGCGTACGGGCGCGCCGAACATGCAATTCTACGCGGGCGTGCCGCTCACCACCGGCTCCGGTCACAAGCTCGGCACCCTCTGCGTCATCGATCGCACGCCGCGCGAGCTCACGGAAAAACAGCGCGCAGGACTCGAAGCACTGGCGGGTCAGGTCGTGCGCTTGTTCGAGCTGCGCCGATCCGCGCGTTTGCATCGCGAGACCGCAGCCGCGTTGCAGGCGACCGATGATGAGCTGCGGGACGGACATGCGAGCATGCGATCGGCTGCTGCGCGTGATCCACGACTGCGATCGCTCGTGGTTATCGTACTGCTCGCGATCGTAAGTGCAGGCGCGAGCGCATGGGGACTTTGGTCTGCTGCGCAAAATGCTCAGACACGTTTGGAGCGAGCAAGTTTTCGCGCCGAGCGCTTCGTCGACGAACGTTTGCGCGCCTATGCGCAAGTCTTGCGGGGCACGGCGGCGCTATTTCGTGCAAGCGAGCACGTGAGCCCGATCGCGTTTCGCGATTACATCGCATCGCTACCCCTGACGCGCGATTACCCGGGTATTCTAGGGGTAGGTTTCGCGGAGCGTGTGCCTGACGCAAAGCTGACGGAGTTCTTGAGCGAAGCCAATAGCGAGCAGCCTGGCTTTTTGGTGTTTCCGGCGTCTTCGCGATCTGAGCATTTCATCGTGCGCTTCATCGAGCCGTACGCGCTCAACTATGCGGCGCTTGGCTACGACTTTGCGAGCGAAACGAAACGCCGCGAGGCCGCGCAGGCTGCGGCGCAGCGCGGCGAGATCACGATGACGCCGCGCCTGAAGCTCGTCCAAGATGAAACGAACAGCCCAGGATTTCTCTTAGTCTTTCCAACCTGGGCCAAGCGCGCGATCCACAGCGACGATCAAGTGCTCTCGCAAACCGGCTGGATTTTCGCATCGATCCGCGCGCGCGACATGCTCGTGGGCATTGAGCGGGCCGCCGGTTCGGATGTCGACCTTACTCTCAGCGACACCTCCAAGGGCGCCCATGTGCCGTTCTTCGATGCGAGTAGCGACACGAAGAAGCGCTCGGCCGGGATCACGAGCGAGCTGGATGTCGGCGGACGCGTGTGGCGCCTGCGCGTCGCGCCGGGGCCAGGCTTTGCGACGCTTTCCGAACGGATAGGCCCATGGGCAGTGCTGTTTCTGGGACTGTTCGCCACGTCGCTGACGGCGGCCTTACTGTGGTCTCTGCGGCGCACGCGCTCACGGGCCTATTCGCTGGCTTCGCGCATGACCGCTGCGTTACGTCGCAGCGAACGCACCTTGCGCGAGGTCGTCGACGGCACGGCCGACTTTATCATCGCAACCGACGATCGCGGCAAGCTCGCGTTCACCAACCGTGCGTTCCGTGAAGCGCTGGCAGTCACGGAGGTTGAAGCGACGGGCATGACCTTGCGCGACGTCGTTCACCCCGCGTCTTGGCCGAGCACCGAGCCTGTCATCGAATCAATTCAGAACGGGAACGCACCGCCCGCCCGTTTTGAAACCGCGTTTGCGAAGCGCTTTGGTCCACGCATCGAGGTTGAAGGCACCGTGTCAGTCATGCGCGATGACGACGGCACCACCTTGCGCGGCATCTTTCGCGACGTGACGGCGCGCAAGAAAGCCGAGACCGCGCTACTCGCGGCCAATGCCGAGCTCGCGCGTTTTGCCGCGCTCGATGGCCTGACCGGAACCGCCAATCGCCGCGCGTTCGATGCCCGACTCGCTGAGGAATGGGCGCGTGCGGAACGTCAAAAAACGCCCTTGAGCTTGATCATGCTCGATGTGGACTACTTCAAGCCGTTCAACGATCTTTACGGTCATCCCACGGGCGACCAGTGCTTGCGTAGCGTCGGTGTGTGCTTGAGAGCGAGCGTGCGCCGCGCGGGAGAGCTCGCCGCACGCTATGGCGGTGAAGAGTTCGCTTTGCTCCTGCCGGGCGCAACGCTCGAGGGCGCACTGGAGGTCGCGGAGCGTTTGCGAGCATCGATCGAAACACTCGGCATCGCCCACAATCGCAGCCCGCTTGGCTGCGTGACGGCGAGCCTAGGAGTGGCGTGCGCAGGCGCGGCACGCGTGGACTGCGCCGAGGCGCTCGTGGCCGCTGCCGATCGCGCCCTGTACCGCGCCAAGCATACCGGCCGAAATCGCGTGGAGCGCGCCGAATAGGCAACGACGGAGAGTAAGGTCTCGCGGCCTGAGCTTACGGTTCTGGAGCGAAAGCTCAGAGCTGCAGCAGCGAATCGGACACGGGATTGCGACGACTGGGTCGACCCACCATGCGCTGCATCGGATCGTGAGCGCGCCCGCCGACGTGATATTCGAAGTGCAAATGCGGCCCGCGCGTGATCCCAGTCAGGCCGACTTCACCGAGTACTTGGCCACGTTGAACCTGCTGACCGGCGAACACGTAGTTGGTGCGGTGATGGCAATAGAAGGTCACGCTGCGGTCCTTGTGGACCACCATCACCATGTTGCCGTAGCCGCTTACGCCGTTATCTGAGTATGCGACGATGCCGTCGTTGACGGAGCGGACGGGCTCACCCACGCTGGCTCCGATGTCCACACCGTCATGACGAAGCGACCGACGATGGGCTCGCGTGAAACCAAAGCCGCGACCGAAGGCGCCGTTCTGAACGGGCCAAAGCATGGTCGCGCGCTCTTGGCCTTCAATCGCGTTCACCCAGTTGGGCTCGGGCGCTTTCGTCAGCAACTGCTGCGCAGTCTTTGAAGTACCGAGTCCGAGATCTTCCGCGACATAGGCGGCAGCACCGTAAGGCTCGGGCGTGCGTCGCGGACCGTCGCACATCGACCACTTACTGCCGTTGCTTGCTTTGCGACATTTGACGCCCTTACTTGGCAGCCAGCGCGTGGGTAGAGGTGTCGAAATCGTGGGCTCATCATCCGACGCGGAGACACCACTGTCGGGAAGGCACGGGCTAAACGCGGCGAGCGCGAGCGTTATTGAGCTTACTAAAAGCACCCGTGACCACGTTCGCTGCATCCACTTGCCTCCCGGTTTCCCCTAACGCCAACCTCGACGCTGGCACGAATCGATCGGGGAAGAAAAGCAAATGGCGACCGTGTTATCGAAAATTCATCGGAGATTGTACGCGTAGGCAACAGGTCATCTCAGATGTACTTTTTTCGCGGAATCCATGTGATCTGCGCGGAATTGTTTTCGATCAACGGAACTACTTCGTCTGCGGTTCGTGTAGATCAATGTAGGTGTTCTCAAATGCTCCAATTCGGCGCATTGCATCATAGAGCACGATGCTGACCGCGTTGCTGAGGTTCAAAGATCGCACGGCCCCGATCGTTGGAATTCCCCACACGCGATCTGAATGTGTGTCGAGTAAGGCCTTGGGCAAACCGACGGATTCACGGCCGAACACCAGGCAATCACCGGCTGCGATCTGAGCGTCTAGATAGCTGCGCGTCGCGTTGGCGCTGAAGAAGTGAAGCGTGCCTTGGGGACGCGCCTCATCGAAGGCCGCAAAATTTTTGTGCACGCGCACATCGACCAGATGCCAGTAATCGAGGCCTGCCCTGCGCACCGCGCGCTCATCGAGCGAGAAGCCTAGCGGCTCGACCAAATGCAAGATCGACTGGGTTGCCCCGCACGTGCGCGCGATGCTTCCGGTGTTCGGAGGGATCTCGGGCTCAAGTAGGCAAATCTGAAGCGGTGGCGAGATCGCCTGGCAACGTAGCTTGTCTCCCTGGGGCACAGCGTCGCAAACGTGGCACCTACGCTTGACGTGTTCAAGGGGCGTCCGATAGCCTTCGCCGCGTGTCCAAACCGGAATCTAGCAAGCTGTGGCCAGCGGTTGAGCTTGCTGCGTTAATCTCGTTCGGCGCGTTGTTGGGTCTGGCGAGTCAGGCGCATGCCGAAGACATGGACCTCGCTCTGTCGCGGCTGAGTCGCGGCACATGTGAAGACACGATTCCCGGTGGTGATTTCGTGCTGCGTCGTGGTGACACTCAGACACTCAGCCCGGACAACGCTGCGTGGAGCCGCCTGGTTACGCAGCTCGCACCTGTCGTCATGCCCGCCGTGCTTGCGCCCGTGACTACGTCTGGCCCGCGCGGCTTTGATTTTGCGCTGCAGACCAGTATCACAGGCATCGATTCCGATGCTGAGTACTGGGAAAAAGGCACGCGGGGGCACGGCTCTGCGGCACGGGCGACCTGCGATGGACGCAATCGATTTGTGAGCTCAGCGCTGACGTCCAATCGTCTGAGTGTTGCCAAAGGCTTACCATTTGGGTTCACGTTGGGCGCTGAGCTAGGCCGCGTGTGGAACACGAGCTTGTGGACAGTGGGCGGCCACGTGAAATGGGCACTGATCGAAGGCTATCGACGCTGGGCGCTGCCTGACCTGGCCGTGCGCGCGGCGGCCAACACGTTGGTCGGTGATTCACAGATGTCGATGGTCGCGATCGCCGCCGACCTGATTGTGTCCAAAAATATCGTGGTCGCGCGCGCGATGCAGATCGCGCCCTACGCGGGTGGCGGCGTGGGCGTGATTTTCGCTTCGAGCGAGCTCGTGGACCTGACGCCCAACATCGATGCGACGCGCTGCGCTGCCGGCCAGGATCCCGCTTGCGACACGCTCGCGCCCAACGATCGCAGAGACGACATTGGCCACGACCAAGCGTTCAAGGAGCTCACGCTCACTCGCACGCGGGCATTTGTCGGCTTTCAGCTGCGCTATCGCGTGTTCGCGTTTGCAAGCGAGTTTGCGTTCGACATCGTGCCACCCAGAACCGCGGACAAGGACGCAGGCAGCGGCGGTCTAGCGCGACAGTGGACCGTCAACCTGGCGCCCTCGCTCTCGTTCTAAGACTGTTAGAGCGGCAGGGGCTTTATTAGAGGGCTAGGGGTGTGTACGGAAGGCCGGCAGCCTGCGCTACGGCTTCGTACGTGCATTTGCCGTCCCAGGTGTTCACGCCCTTTGCGATGGCTTCGCTGTGCTTCACGGCATGCTCTGCTCCATGTGCGCAGATGATCTCAGCCACACGTGACGTTACGTTGGTGAGCGCGAACGTGCTCGTGTAAGGCACGGCGCCCGGCATGTTCGGCACGCAGTAGTGCACCACGCCGTCGACCACGTAAGTGGGATGATCGTGGTCGGTCGGACGGCAAGTGCTGATGCAACCGCCCTGATCGACTGCGACATCGACGACGACCGAGCCGTGTTCCATGTCGTGGAGCAGCGCTTCATCGACCAACGTGGGAGCCTTGGCGCCCGTCACGAGCACAGCGCCGATCACGAGATCTGCGCGGCGCACGACCTCGGCGATGTTGCGCGGGTTCGAATACAACGTCTCGATGCCAGCGCCGAATACGTCTTCGAGATACATCATGCGTTCGTGGCTGACGTCGAGCACGGTCACGTTCGCGCCCATGCCGACGGCGATGCGCGCGGCGCTCGCGCCCACGATGCCACCGCCGAGAATCACGACGTTACCGCGCCTCGTCCCGGGCACACCCCCGAGCAAAATGCCCTTACCGCCGCGCTCTTTCTCGAGATACGTAGCGCCCACTTGCACGGACATGCGGCCGGCTACTTCGCTCATCGGTCGCAGCAACGGTAAGGTTCCGTCCGGGCTTTGGATGGTCTCGTAGGCGATCGAGCGCACGCCACTTTCGCACAAAGCGCGGGTAAGGTCGGGGAGGGCGGCCAAATGCAAATACGTGAACAGCACCTGACCATGGCGGAAGTACTTGTACTCGGCTGGTAAAGGTTCCTTGACCTTCATCACCATGTCCGCGGCCCACACATCAGCTGCGGACTCCACCAAGGTGGCGCCAGCGGCCGCGAAGTCTGCGTCTGAAATGCCGGAACCGATGCCCGCGCCGCGCTCGATGCGCACCGTGTGACCTGCGCGTGTAAGGCTTTGCACGCCACCAGGGTTGATGCCGACCCGGTACTCGCGCGTTTTCGTCTCCGTCGGGATACCGACGATCATGGCTCTGACTCCTCTCGACTCGGTTCTAGATGGGACACCTGACTCGCAAGCACTGCAAGGGTCAATCGACGCGGGTGCGCCGTCTCACGCGATAGAACGAGCAAGGAGCATGCTACACACGGCCCGTGCTTGAAAAGCCGCGCCGTAATCCGCTGCTGCTGGTGATCTGGATCGGCCTCATCTCGATCGGCATTGCTGCAGCGCTGCTGTATGCGCGTCAACGCGGCGCGATGGATCCCAGAGTCTGCGATGCTTTAGCGCGCGCAGACCTGCGGACTGTGATCACCGCCGAGGGCGCGCAGCTTTCCTGCGACGGTGTGCGCGTGATCGCAGCGGCGGACGCCACCGAGGTGGAGACACTGTTGCGCGGAACGAACGCCAAAGTGCTCGGCAGCAAGCTACGAAGTCTCAAGGCTACAGGCATCGCGGTGCAACCGGGCGTGACTGCGAGTGGCGTCCTCGGACGTTTGACCAAGCTTGAGCACGTCGCCGGGTTGCGCGGGATCGCGTTGAGTCCGGATGTGGCCGTGTACGCAGGTGCGCCGGACCTGACGCTGGATGCGAAGGATCGCGATGCACTGGCTTACGTGGCGCGCGCGCTTTTTCGCGGCGCCCGCGAACCCAACGCCAGCTCGTTTCCGCCAGCCTTACGGCGTGTCGAGCGCGTCGAAGTGATGGTCGCGTTGTCCGATCGCGGGGAGCCCCGGCTCTGGCGTTCCGCGCGCGGAACCTCGATCGCGCGTGCCTTGCTCACCGCCACACGCGTGGCACGCGAGCGCTGGCGCGAACGCGAATCGGCGATGGGCGGGCCGCTACTCCAACGCCTCAACGGACTCGATGTCGAGGTGAGCCTGCTCGAAGAGGACGGCACGCTCGCGCATTCGACGGCGGGCTTTGTCGATCGCGCGATCACGGCTGCCCATGGCGTAGGCTTCGACTACCGCAGCGATTGGCACTATTCGCTGCCAACCGATGTCGCGCGACAAGGGAAGGGCTCGGCCTTTCGTGCGCTCTCGTCGTTGGCCGCGGAGCGCGGCTTACCAGCATCGGTTCTCACGGAGCCCGGCGTGAGACTCTATCGTTTTGTGCCGGTCGCCTTGGGCGTGTCGCGCGCTACTGCGACGGCTGCTGACTCTGCGAACGAATCCGCCAAACCGTCAGGTGGCAATTCCGACTGACTTGCGAGCGGCAGCGGACGCGTGTCCTGAGTATCCTCTGCAACCGGCAAGCGAACGCTGAAGGTGCTGCCCAAGTTCTCGCGCGTACGCACGAGGATCCGCCCACCCGCGGCTTTCACGATGCGCTGCGAGATCGCAAGACCCAGGCCCGTGCCACGCTGTCTCGTCGTGACGAACGGCTCGAACAAATTCGCAAGCACTTGCTGCGGCACGCCTGGTCCGGTATCGACGACGCGAACTTCCACCCACTCGCGCGCGTTTCCATCGGTATCCGGTGCCGTGCGTGGTCCTGTTTCGATGCGCACGTTGCCGCCTGACTCGGTCGCTTGCAGCGCGTTCTGAATCAGATTGATCAGCACCTGACGCAGACGCTCAGGATCGATGCGCACGCGGGCCAATGCAGGTGCGAGCACCAATGCGCGCGCGAGGTCCACACGGAACGCGCCGGGATCGAGAACTTGCGCCGTGCGTTCGACGACCGCATTCACATCCGTAAGCACGTCGTTGTCACCATGCGCGGGATTGGCGTAGTCCAGAAATGAAGACACCACGCGATTGAGCCGGTCCGCTTCTTCGACGATGATGTCGAGGAACTCGCGTCCGCCTTCGGCCGCGTCCGACGGTGACTCACTCAGGTACTGCGCGCTCGCTTTGATAGCGCCCAGCGGATTGCGAATTTCGTGGGCCAACCCCGCGGCCATCTCGCCCATGGCGGCCAAACGATCGCGCTCCTTCATGCGTTGGTACAGGCGCGAGTTCTCGATCGCCGTCACGATTTGATTGGTAAGGCCTACGAACAACTGCACTTCTTCGGGCGAGAACGCGTCGCGCAAACGTTCGTCGCGCACGCAAAGTAGGCCCAGGATGTCGCGATCACCGGTCAAGGCCACGCACAGCGATGCGTGCATGGCTTCCATCGACTGCGCGATCTCGTGATAGGTCTCGGCGTCGCGATCTTCGTTGCGTCGTTGGTGCTCGAGGAATTCGCGCGTGACGACTTCGATCGCGATCGCCGGCTCGCGTTTGAGGGCATCGAGCAAGGGTCTGGCAGCCGCTACCTCCACGCGGCGAATTGGCGCAGGACCAAGATGTCCGAACAAGCGATAGCCGCGCATGTCGGCATCGAACAAATAGAGCGCCGCATGGGTCACGCGCCGCGAGCGTTCGAGCTCCGGCAAGATGATGTCGGCGAGATGGTCGATCTCCATCACGTGCGCGAGCCTTCTGCGCAACGTGAGTACGCTTTGCTCGAGGTCGTAGCGCTCGCGAAAGAAGAACTGCGAGATTTTCTCTTCGACCTTGAGTCGCACGGGATCGTAGACGAGTAAGACAGCGAGCGCAGCCGCGACCGAATGGATGAAGAACTCGCCGCCAGCAAACGACATCAACATCCAAAACACTGCGGCCAGCGTGAACGACAGCGCGGTTAGCACGCCGAGCCGGCCGGCGAGCTCGTACAAATCGGGCAGACGCAACCGTAAGATCGATTGCGACAAGATGTACAAGAACACCAGCGTGAGCACCGAGCCCACCGGCGGAATGTCTAGCCCTACAAGCGGCAGATAATCGGCTAGCGTGAAGGTCGCCGCCAATGCGCCCATCACGACTAGATAGTGCAAACGAGCACGCTCGAAGCGCGAGAGCGCCTTGCGCGCGCGCGACCAGAGCAAGAGTAAGGCGGCAGACAAGAGCGCGATCAAGTACGCAAAGATCATCACCGCCACGACGACGTGGGCGTAGTGAGGCGTGAGCACGAGGGCGATCAGCACGCCCCCCATCAGCAGTGACGTGCGCCAAAACAGCGGCGCTGCGCGCAGATCGTCCTGGACGAAGCTGCGAAAGAAACCCACGGCCGAGAGCGGCAACAGGATTGCGCAGATCAGGCTGACTCGCGTCCACACTGGACCTTGGCCCGTGACCGCTACGACCGAACGGCTCAGGTACCAGGCCGCAACCGCGAAGCTGAAGCCACTGAATGACCAGTGGACGCGCGCTTTGCGTGGGCGTAGCAAAACACTCAGACCAATCGCGAGCGCGATCAGAGCGGCTAGCAGGGACGCTTGGACTCGTAACTCCACGTGCGAGCAGGGTAGCAGTCCGCGCGCTCGGCAAGGCCCATCCTGTGTGCGCTACGCGAGCTGTTCGGCCGCGCGGAAAGCGAGCGCCATGATGCTGTGCTGCGGATTCACGCCCAAATTCGTAGGAAACACGCTGCCATCCATCACGAACAGGCCGCGAACCGTATGGCTCTCAAGGCGCTGGTTGACGACGCTGCGCGATGCGTCTTTGCCCGCGCAGGCCGTGCCGAACAGGTGCGAAGCCAACAGGTGAAACTGGCCCTGCGTGAAGGTGCCGCGCTCGATCTGTTCTGCCTGTTCAGGGCGCGTGAAGTAAGGCTCGAGGCCGGCAATGCCGTGGCTAACTTCGGTGGCACCCGCCGCAAAGAACATCCGCACGAGCAACGCGGTGGCATCGCGTACGCGTGCCATGTCTTCGGGCAAAGGATCGTAAGTCAGCACCGGTCCGCCGAACAACCCTGGACGCACGCGACCATGGGCGCGCATGCGCACCTGCGCGACCCAATGGGCGTAATGTCCAAGCTCCGCCAAACGCGTTTGCCATGCGGCACCTACGCCAGGCATGCGCGTGGCGAGCATCTCGGGCAGCATCGCAAGCGTTTCGATCTTGTAGCCGCGATCGCGCATGGGAACTTCGTAGGCTTGCGTGGCACCGAAACCCTGCGCGACCTCCTCGTCGAAGCGGCCGACGACCGCAATGCCTGGATGGGCTTGAAAGCGTTGACCCACCAGGCCGCGCATCCCAGCCTTCCACAGCAACAGCGGCGTATGCACCACGCCCGCAGACAAGATCACGCCTCGGCGCGCGCGTACTTTGAATGTGCCGATTACCTTGCGGGATTCGCGGTCGAGGCGGGATCCCTCGACGCCGACGGCGCGCCCGTGCTCGATCACCAAACGATCGACGCGTGACAATGGCCAAAGCATGGCGCCGCGCTTGACCGCGAACGGGATGTAGGAAACGTCCATGCTCTGGCGTGCGGCGCGTGGGCAACCTTGCAGACAGCGCGCACTGCCCGCGCAATCGAGCACGTTGCGCGAAATGGGCTTGCCCGGCAGACCCAGAATCTCGCAGGCGCGCTGCATGAGCTCCGCATTCTTGCCGCGTACAGCCTCAGGCGTTTCACCGATCGCAAGCTCACTCTCGATCTTGGTAAAAATCGCGTCCAGAGTGCGGTCTTCGAGGAGATCCGTAAGGCCATGTTCCTCGCGCCACGCTGCGCGCACGTCGTCCGGCAGGCGCCAGATGATGCCGGAGTTAATGGCCGTGCTGCCGCCGACCAGACGTCCTTGCAAGACCGGAAAGGGCGTGCGGCTTTTGGTGGCCATCGTGCCCATATCGCGAAAGCTCAGACGCATCGCCGAGAGCGCATCACGCGGGCGATCCTGGATTTGCAGGTCAGGGCCTTCTTCGAGCAACACGAGCGAGAGGCCAGCCTCGGACAGCACGCGCGCCGCCGTCGCTCCGCCCGCACCCGTGCCGATGATCACGTAGTCAGCGTCGGCCTCGTGCGGTGCTTTGCTCATGACCGGCCGTTGAGATCGAGACTGCGTAGAGAACTCTGCTTGGGTAACTTGCGACCATCGTAGCCCGATCGGGCGCGCACGGCTTCGCTGCCGAGTAAGGCCAAACAAGCTGCGAGCTTCACTAAAAAAGCGGCTTCTCGCACCACGAACACGCGATGCTCAAGCATGCGTCCGAGCAAGTCGAGCCGAGTCGCTTGGGCAAGCGACGGGAAAAGCGACAGCGAGCGGCCAAAGCACAAAGGCGCAAACACCACGAGCCACAAAGCCGCTCGCACCCCGAGGCTGGCCAGCCAATTCGAGCGCGTACGCAGCGTCTCAAAGGCTTGCAAGTAGTCGACTTCCCCCTGTTTGGGCGCCAAGCCTGGACCCTCGCTCGGAGCGAAAGAGGCCAATACGCTCACAGCCCATCGTCTCTCGAAAGAGAACATCTACTTCTTGTATGCGCGCAAGCGGCTCGACGCAACGCGCGGGGCAAGCACCACACTGGAAGGTAAACGAGCGGGCCCGAATATACTATTCAGCCTTATTCGGTACGGGAGGAGCCGGAGGGGGAGGGGCGCCCTGAGTGCCACCACCGGAGGGCGCGCCACCGATCACAACACCTACTACGAGGACCGTATAGGCGTCGTCGCTGTCGTCGTCCTTATCCGGGTGCGGTGCTGGGTCGGCGGACGTCGTGCCTTGCGGCTTGTCCGGGTGCGGTGAAGGGTCTGCACCGGCAGTCGTGGTCGAGGAGATATCCGGATGCGGAGCGGGATCGCCTTTGGCGAAATCGCGCGTGATGTGCGCCACGAGCTCGTCCCGGTTTTGCTCTGAAAGCGTCGACAGCACGGTTTCCCGACGCGCCACGCAGCTACCATTCGGCGTGTCGAGCACGATGGCACCGCCGTCGCCCTCGGCGCGGGCCCACGCTAAGTCTTCGTCGGCAAAGCTCGCAAGGGGCTCGCAAGTCGTGGGTAACTGCGACACTTCGTCGCGCGGTACCACAGCGATCGTACCTGCTCCTGGCGCGCAACCGACAGCAAGCACACCCGCAACAAGCAGGCAGCAGCGAATGAAAGAGTAAGGGCTCATGACGACCTCTCCGCGAGGCTCGATAGCTCGTACTCTTTCACGAGTTGAGACAGCCGAGGACGCTTCATGCCGAGTAACGATGCGGCACGCGTAATATTCCCGCTAGTTTCGCTCAGGGCGCGCTGAATGCATTCGCGCTCCATTTGCTTCTTCATTTCGAACAAGCTCGTGTGCCCACCGCGAATGTGATCATAAACGGGATCTATGGGGTTGAGCTCATCACCGAGCGTGTTCGGTGGATACGATTTGCGCTCGGGCACCGCTTCCCAAAGCGGTTCGTTTTCGTCTTCCTGTTCGTCGTCTTCAATCGCGGGCAGCGGAATCAGCGATTGCAGACCATCCACGTGGATCACGCCATCGTCGACGAACAAGCTCGCGCTGCGCAGCACGTTGTCTAGCTCGCGCACATTGCCAGGCCATTTATGGGCCAACAAGGCTGTGACGACGTCGGCATGCATGCGCAATGGCGTTGCCGCGCGCTCTTCCGCGATGCCGCGCAACAAGTGCGCGCACAACGTTTCGATGTCTTCGGCGCGGTCGCGCAGCGCGGGCATGTCGATGGTGATGCCGCGCAAACGGTAATACAGATCCTCGCGGAACGTGCCGGCCCGCACCATGGCTTCGAGGTCGCGATGGGTGGCCGCGATGATGCGGACATCGACCTTGACGGTCTGCGTTCCGCCGACGCGCTCGAACTCGCCTTCTTGCAGCACCCGCAATAGCGCAGCCTGCGTTCCCGCAGAAATGTCGCCGATTTCGTCCAAGAACAACGTGCCGCCATGGGCGACTTCAAAGCGCCCCTTACGACGGCCGGCCGCACCCGTGAACGCGCCGCGCTCGTGACCGAACAGCTCGCTCAAAAGCAGCGTCTCGACGATGGCTCCACAGTTCATGCGTACGAACGGCTTGTCGCGACGGTCCGACGACATATGCAGCGCTTCTGCGACCAGCTCCTTGCCGGTGCCGCTTTCGCCGCGCACCAGCACCTGCATGGAGCTCTTGGCAGCGCGGTCGATCATACGCTTTACGTCGCACATGCGCGGCGAGCGTCCGATGATCTTGGGATAGCTCTTGGCCCACTGAGCAAGCTGCTGTTCGCTAACATGCTGCTTGCGGCTGCGTTCATTGACGTCCACACGCGGGCGACTGCCCTTGTGTTCCTCGACGCTGCGGGCGACGCGTTCCAAATCGAGGCGCACGCGACGCTCATTCCACGCAGGCAACAAGTCAGGTGGCACCGTAGCGGATAGGCGACGTTCCGACACAAAGGCCCGCTCGACGCAATCGCGCGCCGCATGCGGCTGGCCAGCGTCGACCAAGGCGAGTGCGTGAAGGGTAAGGGCAGGAACGCGCAACTCGTCATCACCGCTTGCGTCGCATAGGCGCGCCGCACGTTCAGCGCTGACCAACAGGCCCTCACCGGTTGCGCGATCCAGACGAGCCGCGATGAGCGCAACGCGCGCCCGCAACGCCTCGCTCGTCAGCGCGCCGATTTCGGCCAAGCGACGCCGTGCGGCGGCAATGTCACCCTCGTCGAAATCGAGTTCGGCCAGTGCCAACGACAGCTCGACAAGACGCGCATCGCCTTGCGCTTTCATGAAGGTGCGTGTGGCTTCGAAAGCGGCACGAGCACTTGTGGTATCGCCGCGCGCTTGGGCCACGCGCCCGCGCAGCAACAGGCCTTCTGCACGCAAAATCGGGGCTGTTCTGCTTCCGCCAAGCTGAGCGGACAGCTCGCACATGCTGTGCGCACGCGAGACTTCGCCCATCGAAAGATATAGCTCGCCCAGGTTTGCGGCAGCGCCAGCGACCATCGCTGGAGAGCGCACGCGGCGCAGCAACAGTAAGGCAGACTGATAGTGCTCCCGCGCTCGACCGTAATCGCGCGCAAGATGCGTACAGACAGCCAACGCTTCCGTTGCCACAGCACGCCTGCGCGCGTCACCCGCAGCGTCGGCAAGGCGCAGGGCCTCTTCGAACAACGGCAACGCATCAAGCGGTTGACGTCGGTCCAAACGCGCAAAACCAAGGTTCGCAACGGCCTGCGATTCAAGCTCGACCATGGCGTGCGCCGCCGCGAGCGTTCGATTACCTTCGAAGATCTCCGCCGCCGCGCCGGCGTCACCGCGCGAGAGCTGAAGTTTACCCAGCGTGTTGCGAGCAGAAATCAGCGGCCGCACACCAACACTGGCGTCGGGCGACACGCGAGCTGCCCATTGCAGCGCGGCTTCGTGATCTCCCCGGCGGAACGCCACTTCGGCGAGCAGCGCTTCGATTTCGGCACGCAATAGGGCGTGTTCCGTTTGTTCGGTACGCGCATGCGCCAAGCGCAGCACTTCATTTGCCTGCTCGAGCTCGCCCGATTGCACCAGCAAATCACCCACCGCGCGCATCGCGTCGGGGTCGTTTGGACGCGCTTCGCGCAGCGCGCGTGCGTGCTGCAAACCACGTCGATAGTCGCCCAGCGCGCGATACAGCGAGACAAGCTCGCTGCGCAACGTGAGCACTTCAACATCGACAGGCGCAAGCTCCAAGACGCTCTCGATGAGCTCCGCCGCTTCGTGAGGCGCATGTCGTGCGGACAAAGAACGCGCAGCTTCGAGGACCAGGGCGCAAGCGCGCGCGTGATCGCCCGATAGCAAGGCGTGACGTGCGCGGTCTTCTGCTTCCGAGCCGCGAGCTTCGAGCACACGCGACCAGCCCGCGTGAATCTCGCGACGCTCGTCAGGCGAAAGCACCGCGATCAACGCTGCTTTTTCTGCCTCGCGCGTGAACGCGATCTGGAGCTCGCCATCGACCGCTAACGGCTCAAGCCAGCTCAGTCCCTCGAGGGCTTTTCGCATCGCGGCATCGAGCGGCGCGTCGATCGCCTGCTCCAGATCCGTATAGCGGGCGGGTCGTCCAAACAACGCGAGCGCCGTCACGGCCTTGCGCGTGGCCCCTGACAAGGCATGCAACACATTGCGGACGTGCTCAGCGTGGCTCGGCGGCGTCACATCGAGCAATCTGCGAATCGCGTCGGGTGAGCCGCCCGTACGCGCAAGAATCTGCGCCACAGCTTCGGGCGACGTCAGCAAGGCGCGAACGCCGGCTTCGTTCAGTGCACCCAAGGTCAAGCGCTGTGCCGTCTCGTGCTCGAGCAGCATGCTCACGCGCACGGGGATGCGCTCCGGCTCATCGCTGCGCACGCAGGCGGTGAAAAGCGCGCTGAGCGGCTTGCCGAGGCTGGCCGCGAACGGTGTGCCCGCGTCGAGGAGCGCATGCAGCAAATCGAGTGTTCCCTGATCGGCGTGATCGAGATCGTGCAGCATCACCACGGGCGTTCGCACCGCAGCTACGTTTGCAAGCAGGTGCGCCACCCCATCGAACAACCGGTCGCGACTACGCGCAAAGTCGGCGGGCTCGACCGTGTGGCCATGGCCCTTGTGCTGATACCAAAGCGCATGGCAGCCGCTCGCGCAGCCGAGTGCGCCATGTTCCGCCACGAACGGTTGCCCAATCTCTTCTAGAAAGCGCAGCGCTTGGGTCACGATGGCGGCGAACGGAGCGAACGCCACACCCGAATCACAGCGTCCTTCCAGCACGACTCCGCCACTCAAGCGCACCTTGGTACGCAGGGCCGACAGAAGTCGTGATTTTCCGATCCCGGCGGGCCCTACGAGCAGCGACAAGCGCGCACTGCGCTCGTCTTTCGCTTTTCGATGCATCTCAACGAGGGAGGCAAGCTCCGTCTCGCGTCCCACGCACCCGACGTTCCCTTGGACTTCACGCATCCGTGCACGCTCCCGACGGGAGCCTTGATGCCTCCCGAACCGACGAACGACACAGTATCGATCTGGCTTGCGGAGAACAAGCGTGCAGGATTGTGGTGACATTGGAATGGCGGAACGCAACCTTCCTACCGTCCATACGAAGCAAGGGCTGTGCCTGGGGATGCACGTCTTGGGTCATGAGGAAAACGTAAATCGTTTCATCACTTTGTAAAGGCGTTCCAAGTGGGGAACGTTGACTCAAAGCGTGCGAGCGCGTCTCACGTTAGCGCCTTGACGCCTGCAACATGCACGTGAGCATCGTCACGAGTGCCTACAGGCCACGCATTTAGATCCGCAACACGTACGGATTCCTACATGCAGGCGCAAATTGCGAGACACCTACTCACGGTACGGATCGATCTCGATGCCGTACCGGCGGAGCCAACGGTGTACCTGCATGCGCTCTTTGCCAAGCTCGCGGCCGACCGCGGCGATGTTGCCGCGATGCCGAAACAAAAGCTCCCGCAGCTCTCCTTCGGTCGGCGTCTCACCCCGACGAGGCGATGCCGGGCGCACGGTGGAGAGACTCGACGCATCCACAGCCGGTCCTCGGTATGTCACCGCCGCTTGGGGCAGCTGGCTCGGCGCGTTCGTTTCCATGGGCAAACCATGTCCATCCAATGCGCGCCTTACCGTTTCGGGCAGGTGCATGAGGTCGAGCGGTTGACCGGCGCTCAAGGTGACGGCCACGCGCACTGCGCTTTCGAGCTCTCGCACGTTGTACGGCCAGTCGCAGTGGGCCACCGCGAGCATGAACGGAAAGCTCACGTGCAAATCCGGCTTGTCCATGCGGTTCAAGAAGTGCTGCACGAGCGGGAACAGGTCCTCGCGACGTTCGCGCAAGGTCGGCAAATGCACGGACAGCTCACGCAAGCGCGCCAGCAAATCGCCCCGAAACTGGCCCTGCGCCACGTGAGCTTCAAGGTCGCGGTGCGTCGCGCACACCACGCGTACATCCACGCGCTCCGCAGTCGTGGCGCCGAGCGGTAAGACTTCCTTCTCCTGGAGGACGCGCAGCAGCTTGGATTGGGCATCGAGCGGCATGTCGCCGATTTCATCGAGGAAGAGCGTGCCGCCGTGGGCTGCGCGCACGAGTCCCGTCTTGTCCGTGGTGGCGCCGCTGAACGCGCCGCGACGATAGCCAAACAGCTCGCTCTCGATCAGATTCGCGGGCAAAGCGGCGCAGTTGATCGCTTGGAACGGGCCGCGCCGGCCGCTCAATCGATGCACCTCGCGGGCTACGAGCTCTTTGCCGGTACCGCTTTCGCCGGTGACGACCACGGAGATGTTCGAGGTGGCGACCTTACCGATGCGATCGATAATGGCGTCGATCTGGTAGCCACCGACGATTAAGGCCTGGGTTACGCCATGTCGAAAAGGCCGAGCTTGCTGCACGATGCTGCCGTCCAGACGGTAAGCCCCGTAGCCGTAGATACCCTGGTCGGCGAACCGGAAGAGCGTGTCGCCCACGCGCAGCACGTCGAAAACCGCCAGAGGGTGCTCGCGGACTCTGCGACCGTTAACGAACGTACCGTTTGTGGACTGAGTATCTACAACCCAGAAGCGCCCATCCGTGCGGCGCTCCACGCGGGCGTGATAGCGGGACACGGCGGCCTCTGGAACCGACAACGTATTGTCTGCCTCGCGACCCAAGGTTACGGTTGGCGCAGCAAACGGGAGCGCCGAAGGCAGATGCGCGTGCAATCGCGAGTAGATCAGCACGAGGCCCGGCGTCGGGTCAGAAACAACGTCGAAGCTAGGAATTCCTTCGACGGATGTCGTCGTACGCCCGCGCGTGGTGTTGCTCATCGGGTCACTCGGCCGCGCTTAGGGTACAGCAACTGGCCGAGCTTGCCAGTGAGGCATTAGCGACAGCTCACGCGCCGCGCAGTGCAAGCCTGACTCTATACGCGCATGGTGGCGGTGGCTGCGTTCAACATTGCGTGCCGTTCGAGGGTGCGCTTCAAGCGATCCACGAGTTGCGAAACCTCGAATGGTTTCCTCACCCAATCGTCTGGCTCGCCACCGGGTACGAGTCGGGGCTTTTGGACGGTGCCAGTTACCAGGATCGCCGCGTTGACCGTGCCGCGCTTACGCAGGGTTGCGAGTAGCTCGTCGCCGCGGCAGTCGTGGAGCATCATGTCGATCAACGCGATATCAAAGCTACCTTCGAGGGCCCGCGCTTCGGCCGACGTACCGATCGACGTGACGCGGGCGCCCTTGAGCGTTAGCGACGTAGCAAGCATCTCGCGCAGGGCGTCGTCGTCGTCGATCACCAGGATACGCGCGTCGAGCACTTGTCCACCTTTCGGAACCTCGTCCGATTGTTGGCGCACGGGAGGGGTCGTACCGGTCGCCGTGCCCAGCGTGCCGCTTTTGCGCAAAAGCCGGGGCAAAAGTACGGAAAACGTTGTGCCACTACCAACGACTGAGTCGACACCGACCTTGCCTTGGAGGGCTTCCACCGTCTGACGCACGAGTGGCAAGCCGAGACCCGTGCCCCCTGCTTTGGTGGTGTAATATGGCGCGAAGATTCGCCCGCGAGCGTCCGCATCCAGGCCCGGCCCGGTATCACGAACGGAGAGATGCACTTCTTCGCCGTCGCCTTGCACGCTGATCTCGACCTTACCTGTAGCGGAGCAGGCTTCGACCGCATTCTTGGTAAGGTTCCAGAGCACGGTAAAGAGCTGGCCGCGCGTGGCGCGAACCAGCAAATCGGGTTCGATGTGACTCGTGAGTGAGACCCGCGCCTGCCGCGCGCCCAGGGTCAACAGGTTGACGACCTCCGTCGCGAGTTCGCTCAGATCCGTGGTCTCTTCTGTGGATTCATGGCCGCGCGCGAGACTCAACATACGCCGGGCCGCGCTCTCGGCCGTGCGCGCGCAGCTGCCGATCAAGCGCAGGGCTTCCTGGGGATCGATGCCTGATTGTTCGGGTCGAGCCGCCAAGTCAGCCCAGCCCGTGATAGCTCCCATGGCGTTGGCGACTTCGTGCGAAACGGCCGCTGCTACGTCCACCAAACCGGCGCGACGTTGCACGGCCCCGGCCTGCTCCAGCATCGCGGGCGCAAAGGTAAGACGGGCAAAGCTCGGGCCCGCCGGAGTAGCCAGCACGCGCCACGTTTGTGTCGACAGCCCGGTGCCACCTACGATCGCACTCGCACGTTCGCCTGCGCGCGCTCGTGCAAGCAAACTTGCCAGCGTCGCGTCCGAGCCGGAAACGCCCGCGAGCGCGGCTGCGGCGCCCTCGATTGCGGACGGAACGTCATCGTGGAGCGAGCTACGTGCCGCGTCGTTCACCGTTAGGCCGGCACTGGATTCTTCCAAGGAGGGGAATCCGAGCTCTATCGCCAGCCACGTCGCGTCGTCTAGTTTCATGTCACCACAGCATTACAACCGTACCGTAGTAGCTAATGGACCGTCAAACCCAATGTGTGCGTTGGGGGACCCCCACGGGCCTAGCACACCTTACATGGTGGTTGTCGTCCGTGCAGGCGGGACTGCGGGGGTGCTGCGGGGCAGGGGGCCCCGGGGTCTGCTACAAGCGGCTTCGATGGCATCGACCAAGATAACGCTAGAAGAAGTGCAAAAAGTAGCGCGGCTGGCCCGTTTGTCGCTGTCGCAAACAGAAGCCCAGGGCCTGCAACACGATTTGGACGCGATTCTGGGTTACGTGGCGCTGCTGGAAGAGGTGGACACATCCGGCGTGGAGCCCACGGCCCATGCGATCGCGGGGGCCTCGACGCTGCGCGCGGATGTGATCATCCCGAGTCTTGCGCAGAACGAAGCGCTGGCGGCGGCGCCGGCTGCGCGAGACGGCGGATTTTCGGTGCCCAAGGTGCTGGAGGTTGAGTCGTGAGCGAAATCGAAGCGCAGAGCGCGGTGGCATTGGCTGAGCACGTCCGCGGGGGCGATGTCAGTGCCGAGCAAGTCACGCGCGTATTCTTGGCGCGCGCAGAGCGCTTCGACGGAGTGTTGAACAGCCTGTTGCACGTGGCGAAAGAAAGCGCACTCGAACAAGCGCGCGCCATCGATGCCAAGCGTAAGGCTGGTACAAAACTCGGGCTGTTGGCGGGCGTGCCCGTCGCGATCAAAGACAGCTTGTGCGTTCGTGGCATGCCGATGACTTGCGCCTCGCGCATCCTCGATGGCTATCGGCCACCTTACGATGCGCACGTGATCGAACGATTGCGCGCTGAAGACGCGGTGTTGATCGGCAAGGCGAACATGGATGAATTTGCCATGGGCTCGTCGAGCGAACACTCAGCTTACGGTGTGGTGCGCAATCCCTGGGACATCGAACGTACGCCTGGCGGATCATCCGGTGGCAGCGCGGTGGCGACCGCGGCTCGGCTTTCGCCGGTGGCGCTTGGCAGCGATACGGGTGGCTCCGTGCGTCAACCGGCGGCGTTTTGCGGCGTGACCGCGATCAAGCCGACCTATGGGCGCGTCTCTCGTTACGGGCTCGTCGCGTTCGCGTCGTCGCTCGATCAAGTGGGCCCGTTCGGCCGTGACGTGCGTGATGCGGCGCGTGTGCTGAGCGTGATCGCGGGCCACGACGGCCGTGATGCGACGTCGCTGAATCGATTGAGCGAAAACTTCGAAGCCGCTTGCGGCAACGATGTTCGCGGATTGCGCGTGGCTGTCGTGCGCGGGCTCGACATGGACGGTAACGCGCCGGCTGTGAACGAGGCGTTTTCCGCCGCGCTTGCCACGCTCAGGGAGCTTGGTTGCGAGCTTGTCGAAGTCGATCTCGCACATCTCAAGTATGCGGTTGCGACTTACTATCTCGTGGCGACCGCAGAGGCGTCTTCGAACCTCGCGCGCTTTGATGGCATGCGTTACGGACCGCGCGTCTCGGGATCCGATCTGGTGCAAACGTATGGTGCGACGCGCAGCGCGGGCTTTGGACGTGAGGTGAAGCGTCGCATCATGCTAGGCACCTACGCGCTGTCGGCCGGTTACTACGATGCGTTTTATTTGAAGGCGCAACGCGTGCGCACGCTGATCGCGCAGGACTACGCCAAAGCGTTCGCGCACTGCGATGTGATAGCAACGCCCACGGCGCCGACGTCTGCGTTCAAAATCGGGGAGAAAACGGCCGATCCGCTCGCGATGTATCTCGCGGACATCTACACGTTGCCGCCGAGTCTGGCGGGCATTCCGGCCATCAGCACGCCAGCGGGCTGCGATCCTGCGGGCTTACCTATCGGCTTGCAACTCACCGGGCCGGCGTTTTCGGAAGCGAAGCTCGTCGCGCTCACGCATGCGTTCGAATCGACCACGGGTCACGTGAAGCGCGCGCCCTCAGGCTACGCCTGAATCAGGCAAGCTCGATACGATTGCGGCCGCTCTTCTTGGCCTTGTAGAGCGCTTGATCCGCGCGGTCGACGAACACGGTGCCGCTGTCTTCGCTCTGAAACGTGGCGACGCCGATGCTGCACGTTACGGAGGCAGGTCCATCGAGGAATGGCGGCAGGCCTTCGACCGCCATGCGCAGGCGCTCACCTACGATCCTTGCGCCGTCTGAGTCTGTGTCGGGCAACAGCACTAGGAACTCTTCACCGCCCCAACGGCCCACGAGGTCGACTTGGCGCAGGGCTTCTTGCAACGCACCCGCCACGCGCACGAGCACTTCGTCGCCCATGTTGTGGCCGTAGCGATCGTTGACTTGCTTGAAGTGATCGATATCGCACAAGGCCAGCGCAAGCGGCGTTCCGTAGCGGCGCGCGCGCGCGACTTCGGCCTCCAGGCGTTCGGTGGCGCGCCTGCGATTTTGCAAACCGGTGAGCGCATCGCTGTTGGCAAGACGTCTTGTTTCTTCGAGCAGAAATACGTTTTTGACGAGCAAGCCGAGCTCGCGTGCGAGTAGCTCGAGCGTGGCGCGATCATCACCACCGAGTCGCTTGTCGCGACCGACGGCGGTCAACGTTCCGAGCGGCTCACCCGCCGTGTCGACCGCAAATTTGGCCTTGTCGCGAAACTCAATGCCCGTATCCATCCCGGGAATCGCCGTGCCGTCGATCAATACGTCCAAGCGATTGCCCGGATCCTTGGGTAGCTCGAGGATTTCCAAGGTTTTGGGGCCGGGCTGCTCGGGCCACGGACCGCGCGCGTGAATGGTGTAGGTCGTGTCTTCCGGACTGTTTAGCTTGAGCACCAGATAGGAGTAATCGGTGACCTCGGCAGCGATGGACAGGAACTGGTGGCAGAACTGGCGCCTGTCTGCCGTGTGATGGACGAGGCGTCGCACTTCGGAGCTGATCACTGCGCGAAACAAGAGCTCGTCGAGCACTTGCGACAGCCTCTCCATGGGTTGCGCGCGACGGCCGGCGCGGGTGCGCACGGGCAGCATGCTGGCCGGTGTCGCGTTCAATACGCGCTCGACCTCGGGCAACAGATCCTGACGCGTGCGCTCCTTGGCGACGTAGGCTGCTGCGCCTGCATTGCGGCCCCAGAAGCGGCTGCGTGGGTCGTCAGCCGCGGTGAGCAAGACAACGGGCAAATCTTTGGTGGCGGGATCGCTGCGCAACAGGCGGCACAGCTGCACGCCGCTCAGCGCGCCCATGGTGATGTCGGAAACCACTAAGTCGAACTCTTCTTCGAAGCAGCGCTGGAATGCTTCCTCGCCGGAAGCGACCGTCTGTACTTGGTACTTGGCGCGTTCGAGCATGCCGCCGATGGTGCGACGGAACGTTAAACTGTCATCGACCACCAAGATTCTTGGCGTCGTGCGTGGTGCCGGTGGGCTTGGTTGGCCTGGTTCAGGCTGCTGCACTCAGTCGTCGTCCCTTGAGCGAGAGTAACTGAGATGTTTGCCGAACGATCTAGTTCCTTGGCGAAAACCTCCGCCTACAACTGCTTACTGCGCGGGCGCCCACGGACCTGCGGTTACCTCGGCGCGGCGCTATAAGGCTCGATATGAGCGGCCAGTACGAAGCGGTTATAGGTCTCGAAGTTCACGCGCAACTGCTCACGCAATCCAAGTTGTTTTGTGGCTGCAGCACAGCATTTGGCGCAGAGCCGAACACTCATGTTTGTCCGGTGTGTTTGGGCTTGCCGGGTGCATTGCCAGTACCCAACGGGGAGGCGATTCGCTTGGCGTTGCGCGCCGGTCTGGCGGTCGGTTGCGAGATCGAGCGGGCCAGTCGTTTTGCGCGCAAGAACTACTTCTATCCGGACTTGGCCAAGGGCTACCAGATTTCGCAGTTCGAGCTGCCGCTCAATCGACGTGGCACGTTGCGTATCGAAGGCGAGCATGGTGAGCGCGATGCGCACATCGAGCGCATTCACGTCGAGGAAGACGCGGCCAAGAACATTCATGGTGCGGCCGCCTCGAACGAGACCTTGGTGGACTTCAACCGCGCGGGCACGGCGCTTATCGAAGTGGTGGGCGCGCCCGACCTGCGCACGTCTGCGGAAGCGGAGTCTTACCTTCGGCGTTTGCTCGAGATCCTGATGTTTGCGGGCGTCAACGACGGCAACCTCGAGGAAGGCTCGTTTCGCTGCGACGCCAACGTATCCATTCGGCCGGTTGGCGATCCCAAGTTCGGCACGCGCACCGAGATCAAGAACATCAACTCCTTTCGCTTCGTGCGCAAAGCCATCGACTACGAAATCAGGCGTCAGGAAGTGGTGGTTTCAGGCGGCGGCAAGATCGTCCAAGAAACACGCACCTGGAACGACGGCCTGGGTAAGACGCTCAGTATGCGCAGCAAAGAAGAAGCGCATGATTATCGCTATTTTCCGGACCCGGATCTGCCGCCGCTGGTGATCGATGACGCGATGCTCGAGGTCGCGCAAAAGAGTGTGCCCGAGTTGCCGCAAGCCATGCGTGCACGCTTCGAACGCGAGCTCGGGTTGACCAGTTACGACGCGGCGGTGCTGACCGGACACCCTCAGATCGCAGCCTACTTTCAGCGCGTGGCTGCCGAGCTCATGCGCACGGGCCATGAAACGAACGATACTGCTGGCAAGCGAGCCGCCAACTTCATCCAGTCCGAGGTCTTGCGTTATGCGAGCACCACGGGCCTGAGCGCTGCGTTTCCCGTCACGGCCGAGAAGCTCGCCGCACTCTTACTGTTGGTGCAGCAAGGCAGTCTGAGCGGCAAGATGGCCAAAGACGTGTTCGAAGCGATGCGCGAGACCGGCCAAGATGCCGCATCCGTGGTGGCCGAGCGTGGGCTTGCGCAAGTCTCGGACGCGGGTGCCATCGAACCGATCGTGCGCGACGTGCTCGCTGCGAACGTCAAGCAAGTTGACGGGTATCGCGCAGGCAACGTCAAGCTGCTCGGATATCTGGTCGGCCAGGTGATGAAAGCCATGAAAGGCTCGGGCAACCCCGCGCTCGTCAACGAAGTGCTGAAGAAATTGCTGGACGCATCGTGAGTGGGCCCGTGTTGTCGACCTTACTATCGCGTGCGCCGCTCAGCGGTGCGGACTATTTCGCGGTCGAATACGATCCGGCGACGCATGAAGTGGTGATGCTCGATCAGCGCTTGCTGCCGGGCGAGGTTGTCTATCACCGTTACTCAAAGCCGGACGGAGTTGCGAACGCGATCCGCGACATGGTGGTGCGCGGTGCGCCTGCCATCGGCATCGCAGCAGCTTACGGTCTGGCTTTGCAGGCGCGGCTCGAGCTGGGCAGTGCGCAGTCGTTCTTGCTTGCGAATGGCATCGCGGGCCGGGTGCTCGGTGCTACGCGACCCACGGCCGTGAACCTGGCATGGGCCATCGGTCGCATGGCGCGCACTGCTGCAGACGTGGCGCAGACGGATCCCGAGGAGCGCGCGCAAGCTATGCTCGCGGCCGCAGAAGCCATTCATCGCGAAGATGTGCTGTCCTGTCGTGCCATGGGCGTACTAGGTGCGGCGATGATTCCAGCGGGCAGCACGGTGCTCACGCATTGCAATGCGGGTGCGCTCGCTACGGGCGGCTACGGCACGGCACTCGGGGTGATTCGCGCAGCGCATCAAGCGGGCAAACGCATTCGTGTGCTTGCGGACGAGACGCGACCTTACCTTCAAGGAGCGCGGCTTACGGCCTGGGAGCTGCATCGCGACGGCATCGACGTCGAGGTGATAACCGACAGCATGGCTGGGTACTTTTTTGCACGCGGAGACATTCAGTTCGTGGTGGTGGGCGCGGATCGCATCGCCAAAAATGGCGATGTCGCGAATAAGATTGGCACCTATTCGGTAGCCGTCCTGGCTCATGCGCATCAAGTGCCGTTCACGGTCGCAGCACCCTTCAGCACCATCGATTTGCGTACGCCGGATGGCAGCGCGATTCCGATCGAAGAGCGCTCGCGTGAAGAGATCACGCGCATTGGGGACCGCGAGATGGTCGGCCCTGGCATCCCGGTACGTCATCCAGCGTTCGATGTGACGCCAGCCCGGCTGATCGATGCTGTATTCACGGAACGCGGGGTGTTTAGGCCGCGCGCGGGGGAAACGCCGGAATCGCTGTTGCGCGCAAAGTAAGGTGCGCGAGCGAAAACCTTACTCAGTAGCGCATGAGGGCAGCGCCCCAGTTGAGACCGGCACCGAGCGCGAGGAAACAGATCAGCTGCCCGCGCTTGATCTCACCACCACGAATCAGCTCGTCCATCAGGATCGGAATGGTGGCGCCCGACGTGTTGCCATATCGCGCGATGTTGGACGGGACTTTGTGATCTGGAAGCTTGAGCGCGTCCTTGACGGCGGCATTGATACGATCGTTGGCTTGGTGTGCGATGAACCAGTCTACGTCGTCTAGCGCGACATGGTGCTTGCTACATAGCTCGCGCACGACCTGCGGCAGCTTTTGCACGGCGCCCTTGAACAAGTCGCGGCCATTCATGCGCGGGATGTGCTCGTTGCGGTCGACCATGTCTTTGCTGATGAACGGGCGACGGCGAAAACCCCCGGCGTCGACACGCAAAGCATCGTGCTGACGGCCATCGGTGTGCACCTGACAGCCGAGCAAACCCCCATTGGGTTGCTTGGACTTCGCCATCACCAGGGCGCCTGCGCCATCGCCGAATAGGATCGACAGGCCGCGATGCTCGGTGGCGAATGCGAAGTCGTCTGGGTCAGCATGACCGCCGGCCTTACCTTCTAGAAAATCCCAGTTCTGCCAGGGCATGAACCCCGCGTGCGCTTCAGCGCCGACGACGAGGATGTTTGTAGCGGCGCCGGTAGCAACCAGACCATCCGCCACCTGAAAGCTGAAGGGCATGGCGGCACACTGCTGACGCACGTCGAGTGCGGGCACGCCGGGAATGCCAAGCTTGGCGCCGAGCAGCGCGCCTGATCCCGGAAACACGTAGTCCGGTGTCATCGTGTTGAAAATGATGTAGTCGATTTCGTCGAGTCCAAGACCCGACGATTCGATCGCGAGCTGCGCCGCAGGCACTGCGAGATCACTTGCGCCCACACCGTCAGGTGCGAAATGACGCTGGGAAATACCGGTGCGTTGACGAATCCATTCGTCGTTCGTGTCCATCACGCGTGCGAGATCGCTGTTGGTGACGACGTTGTCCGGCACGTGGCGACCGGAGCCAATGATGGTAATGCCAGGCATGCGAGGAGGGGGAACCTAGCAGGGGGTGTGGGGCGTGTCGAAAGAAACGAACGCGTTCTAATTCGCAGTATGAACGGGTGCTTACGGCGTCGTTCGCTCGCTCACTTCATCTGTTCGTCGCGCCATTGATCTTCCACGCGCTCGCGTTTGCGCACCACGTGGAAGTGTGCGCCATCCACCAAGACTTCTACCGCGC
>JBKJIA010000383.1:0-15861 GCA_046598735.1 Polyangiales bacterium | reverse complement strand
GGAAGAGCTGCATTTCGGGCAGCTCACGACCGGCGCGTCTAACGACTTCCGTCAGGCCACGCAGCTTGCGCGCGCCATGGTCACCGAGTGGGGCATGAGCAAGGCCATGGGCACGCTGGTGTACGGCGAGCGCGAGGAAAACCCGATGCTGCCCTTTGGGCCGAGCATGCGGCACCAGGACTACTCGGAGAAGACGGCCCAGGAAATCGACACTGAAGTACGCGCAATCATCGCGGGGGAGTACGAGCGGGCGCGCAAGCTCATCGAAGGCTCGCGCGAGAAGCTCGATGCCATCGCCAACGCGCTGCTCGAGCGCGAGACATTGGATGCGGCAGACCTCGATGCGCTGATGGAAGGGCGAGAGATGCCGGCCCGCGAGCGCACCGTGATCCCGACCTATGCCGACAAGCGCAATGAAGCGCGTGAGAAGCGCAAGGGGTCGATCTTTCAGCCGCGTCCGCGCGAGGTCCCGTCGGGGAGCTGATTGGGGGCGCCTTTGAGCTGTGAGGTCTGGGGCGTGCTCAATGTCACGCCCGACTCGTTCAGCGACGGGGGCGCGTATTTCGATCCGTCTCGAGCAGTCGCTCACGCCGAGAGTCTGATCGCCGCAGGCGCCGACGTAGTCGATGTCGGCGGCGAATCCTCGCGGCCCCGTGGTGCGACCTACGGCCACGGGGCCGAGGTCGTGTCGGCCTATGAGGAGTTGCGGCGTGTATTGCCCGTGATCGAGCGGCTGGTGGCGCTTGGGGTGCGCGTTTCGATCGATACCGTGAAGGCCGACGTCGCGCGGCAGGCGCTAAAAGCCGGCGCGCAAATCGTCAACGACGTATCCTGCGCCCGCAGTATCCCGTTGCTCGAGGTCGTGGCTGATGCCGGGGCCGAGCTCGTGATCATGCACAATCGTGGGGTGGGCGGGGCGCGCGGCGAGCGCAGCGGGGAAAACGTGGCGTACGGGGACGTTGTCAGCGAGGTATGCGGCGAGCTGCAGGCGGCCGTCGAGCGGGCCGTTGCGCTCGGCGTGCCGCGTCGCGACGTCTGGCTCGATCCCGGTATCGGCTTCGCCAAAACTTCGCGTCAATCAGCCGCGCTACTCGCGTGTACGCCGGATCTCGTGAAGCTCGGACAACGCGTGTTGATCGGCGCTTCGCGCAAATCGTTCATCGCCGAGCTTGCGCCGCAAATCGATGGTCAATCTCCTGGACCAGATCAGCGGCTGGGCGGCTCGATAGCGGCCTTGACGGCGGCCGTGCTTGGCGGCTGTCACGCGGTGCGCGTTCACGATGTTGCCGTTGCGCGTCAGGCGATGCACGTGTCGCTGGCCATGCGTTCGGCGCTTAGCGAGCACGGGCGCTGATGGAGCATCTCGTCGCAGCCCTCAGCGAATTCTTCGCGCGTCGTTCCGGCGAGATCCTGTTCGATCTTGTCGATATCGGCATCGTCGCATTCGTCGTGTATCGCGTGCTTTTGTTGGTGCGCGGCACCCGTGCGCTGCAGATGGGCATCGGCCTGTTTCTCGTGTTCGGGGCTTACCAATTCGCGCGTCGCTTTGGTTTGCTCACGTTGTATTCGATGCTCGACGGCTTGCTCGCGTCGTTCGTGTTGATCGTGGTCGTGATCTTTCAAGCGGAGATTCGCCGGGGTTTGATGCGATTTGGTGGTCGCGCTTGGTGGCTGCCTGGTACGTCCGCCAACGCGAGTGGCGCGATCGAGGAAGTGATCAAAGCGGCGAGCTTGCTCGCGCAGAAGCGCATTGGCGCCCTCATCGTATTCGAGCGCGACGCCATGCTCGATGAGTTCATCCAGCGCGGCACGGTGCTCGATGCGTTGCCCACCAAGGAGCTCTTGTACGGGTTGTTCATTCCGAGCTTCGAGAATCCGCTGCACGATGGCGCGGTGATCGTGCGCGATGGACGTATCTGGCAAGCGGGAGCGTTCCTGCCCCTTACGAGTAACCCCGAGCTTGATCGCACGTTGGGCGCTCGGCATCGCGCCGCCTTGGGCATCAGCGAAGAAACGGACGCTGTCGTGCTCGTGGTCTCTGAAGAGCGCGGCGCGGTTAGCCTGGTGTTCAACGGCAACATGGTGCGCGACGTGGATGGGGCATCGCTGCGAGATGCGTTGCCTGGCCTTTTGTTCCGGCGCGTGCGCAACAAGAAGCGGCCCGCGGCTCGGCAGAGTGTGCCGGGCGGCATGAGGGTTACCGCAGCACCCCATCGCGCGGATGCGACCGGCAGCGCGCCCGTGCGCAAGCCGGAGCATGAGGACCCCGATGACGTTCGGTCTGCCGAGGAGTCGGAGCCATGACCGCGCAGGCAACCTTGAAGCAGCGCTTACAGCGGGCGGTCCGACAGAACTTGGGGCTCAAGTTGTTTTCGTTGTGTGTGGCCGTGGGCCTGTACACAGTCGTGCATGGATCGGCGGCGGGCCAACGTGCCTTGTACGTGCCCGTCGTCGCGCTGCTGCCAGAAGCATCCGCTAAGATTTTGACCGGCGACATCCCGGACAAGGTGAAGCTCACCTTAACCGGCAGTCGCTCGGTGTTGAACTCGATCGATAGTGTCGAGGCAGTGCAGATCGATCTGACGGATGCGCCGAAGTATTACTATTTCGAGCCCGATCAGTTCGGTTTGCCAGGCGGCATCGATGTTCAGGTGCAACCGGCGACGCTCGCTCTCGAATGGGAAGATCGCTTGGACCGTAAGCTGCCCGTGCGCGTTCAACTGGCGGGGGCACCGGACTCGGGGCTCGAGCTTGCGACCGCGCCCGCAGTGACACCGCAACGCCTGACGGTAAGGGGACCCAAAAGCAGCCTCGAAGCCATGACCGAGCTCGCGACAGAGCCGTTGTCATTGAATGGTTTGCCGGTGGGCGTGCATCGGCGTCGCGTGCCGCTCTTACGGTTGCCCAAGCATGTGGTGCCGGTCGATGCCACGGATATTACGGTCGAGATCACGCTTGAGCCGCGTCGCGAGCAACGTCGCTTGAAGCGGATACCGGTGGCAGTGCTGGGTACCCCCAGCGATGTGATCGCGCGTCCGCTCCACGTCGATGTGGTGCTCGCTGCGCCGCTATCCGTGCTGGGTGATTTCGACCCAGATCACCTCGTGCCCGTGGTCGATGTGACGGGGCTGACGTTGACGAGGGGCGCGGTCAGCGTTCCCGTCAAGTTGCGCGGTCTCGACGGGAGCGTGCGTGTGGTGCGCATCGAGCCGAGCGAGATTCTCGTTCGCTTGCGCTGACGAGGCTCAGGCGCGGGGCCATCCGAACGCCTGCGCGACGATTAAAGCCAACACTCAGGCGATGTCTTGCTTGGCTTCGGCGACGATCTCTTCCGCCATGCGCTGGATTTGATCTGTCTTCTCGCCTTCTATCATCACGCGCAGCTTGGCTTCGGTGCCACTCCAGCGGACCAGCACGCGGCCGAGTGTACCGAGTTTTTTCTCGGCATCGCGGATGGCCTTTTGCGCACGAGGCATCTCTTCGATCGGCTTACGCGCGCTGAAGTTGGCGTTCACGAGGACCTGTGGCACGCGCACTACGGCTTTGTCAGTCAGCTCGCCGATGCTCTTCTGTTCTCGCACGGAAATGGCGAGCGATTGCAGTGCCGCGACAATGCCGTCGCCCGTTGTGGCGTGATCGAGGAAAATGAGATGACCGCTCTGCTCGCCGCCCAAGTTGTAGCCATGTTTGCGCATGGCCTCGACCACGTAGCGGTCGCCCACGTTGCAGCGCAAAAGCTTACCCTTTTCGGCGCTGAGCGCGCGCTCTAGGCCGAGATTCGACATCACGGTGGCAACCAGCGTGCGCTTCTTGAGTTTGCCGCTTCGGATCATGCGCGTAGCGCAGAGCGCCATCACGGCGTCGCCGTCTACGACGCGACCCCGTTCATCGATCAGGATCAAGCGATCGGCGTCGCCATCGAGACATACGCCAAGGTGGGCCTTCTTTTTGACCACTTCGTGTGCGCACGTCTCGGGGTGGGTGGCACCGCAGCGCTTGTTGATGTTCTGACCATCGGGCGTGACGCCGATCGAGATGACTTCCGCGCCAAGCTCGCGAAATACGCTGGGGGCTACGCGATAAGCGGCGCCGTGCGCCGCATCGACGACGATGCGCACGCCTTCGAGCGTAAGGTCTTGTGGGAACGTCGACTTGACGAAAGCCACGTAGCGGCCGGGGGCATCATCGAGGCGTTCTGCGCGACCGATCTTGTTGCCGCGTGGGCGCTTGAGATCGATGGCGTTGCCTTCAATCATGCGCTCGATTTCTTCCTCGGCCTCGTCGGGAAGCTTGAAGCCATCGGAAGCGAAGATCTTGATCCCGTTGTCCTCGAAGGGATTGTGCGAGGCGCTGATCACGACGCCCGCGTCTGCACGCATGCTGGTCGTGATGTGCGCTATCGCGGGCGTGGGCAGCGGACCTGACAACATCACGCGCCCGCCGAGTGCGCATACGCCAGCGGCCAGCGCCGTCTCGAACAGATAGCCTGACACGCGCGTGTCCTTACCGATCACGATGCGGGGCGCGTGCTTGACGCGTCTACTCGCCTGATAAGTGATCGCTGCGCCAATGCGAAAGGCAGTTTCGGGCGTCATCACACCCTCATTTGCAGGGCCTCGAACTCCATCTGTTCCAAACAACGTGCGTGCCATGGGCCTTCCTAACATATCGCAGGCCGACCGCGCAGGTGCACACCCGATCGCGGCCGCGTGGTCATGGTTCCCACGCCACATCGATCCGCCAATTTTGGAAGGGTCGGTATTCGACGCTGCCCAAGAAATCAGCGGGAAAGCGCAGCTCGATAAGTCCCCCGCCACGACTTTGGGGAGCTGCATTTTGTGTGGGAGCGTCCGGGTCGGCACCGGGTGCCACGAAGCCCTCGACGTACGCACCACGAACCACGTTGCGCAGCGGTCCGAGCCGCTTTTCGATTAGTCGGTCTAGCTGCACACCGGCGCGAATGCGCGTATTGCGGAAGGCTTGACTGCCGCTTTCGATCGCAAGCACCGGAATCGCCCCGCCGAATTCTTGGCGCACTTCTTCCGTCAATAGACCAGCCGTTGCGCCCGCGAGGAAGCTTGCCGCGGCACCCGTCGCGTCTTGATCGGTCTGAGTGTTGTCTGAGCTGCGTCCTCCGAGCAGCTGCGCAATGATCTCGCCTGTGTCCGTGATCGAGGGATCGCTATGCGTGAAGGTCACCGTCGGCGCGCTGAGCCTACCGTCGAGCCTTACGGTGATCTCATCCGATCCCACGCGATGCGTGGCGACCAGGCTGACTAAGGGGTCAAGCTGATCGTCGCCGTCGAACGCAAGGCGACTCTCTTCAAGCTCGAAGCGCTTGCCATACAGCTCGAAAGAGCCGCGCTTGAGCTCGGCGCTGCCTCGAATCGTAAGCAAAGGTGCCCGATATCGAACGGTAAGGTCTGCCAATACCTCCGCGCTCAAGCCCGTACGTCTTATGCGAAATGGCGGCTTGCGGGCAAGCACTCGCACTTCGAACACATACGGTGTTTCTGGCGCATTCTCGCGCTCTTCGCCCACTATGATGATGTTCGGGTGAGGGTCGAGGTCTTGCAGTTCCTGTCCTAGATCATTGGGCAGGTCGATGCGCAGGTCCCCCACGGTCAGCACCGAGCGCATGCGCTCGGGATCGAGGTCTGCGCGGAACACCATATCGCCCGTAAGCTTGGAGACTTCGGCGCCTTCACGGCGCACTGGGAAGTCGCGCATGGTCATGTTCAGCTCCAGCAACGCGTGACGCAGGGTCTCGAAGCGCAGCTCGCCGTCGGCTGAGAACTGGCCCTCGAAGTCACGGGCGCTGAAGCGCTGAATGGTTATGCGATTGCCCTGTAGGTCGAGCACGGCGTTCAAGTCAGATAGCTCTTGGCCTAGCGCGGGCACGGAAAGCACGCCCTTGTTGAGCGCAACCTTACCTTCAAGTGCGAGCCTGTCGTCATCGAGATCGTACGCAATGCGCGCATCCCCGTTGATTTCGCCGCCTGCGCGCACGGCGATGGGGAGGGCGATCAGGAGCCGCGCAAGATCTAGATTCTTCATGCGCACGCGCGCTTCAAATGGCTCTAGGTCACGTCCGCTGCGTTTGGGCGTGAACGCTGCGCGTGGGACGGATGCGAACACGTCGAGCGAGGAGTTTTTACCGGCATCCACGCGACCGATAAACGAGACGCGGTCTTCTTCTACGCCGCCGCGTAAGTCGATGGCGAACGGTCGGCCTGCCGTCTGAATACGTTGCAGGTCGCCCAAGCGACGACGTTGGCTCGAGCTAGGCACCAACTGCATCGCAGGCGAGCGAATCTCGAAGCTCACGTCGGGAGGATCGGCAAACACGTCGCGCACCGCAGCCTTGGCACTGATGGGACCGAGCATGACATGGCAAAGGTAAGGTATGTCTTCCGCCGCGTCCGTGCGCGCGCTGAGCTCGCCGGAGGTCCGTGGCCGCGTGAAAGGGGCACGTCCGCTCACCCAATCAGACACGGGAACTTCGGAACGCGCGGTCGCGTGCAACAACGGTTGTGCGTCGAGCGTGGCGTCCAAGCTGGCGGTGGCCTCCTGGTCTTTGGCCCGTACTATCAGTGCAAACTCGGGAAAGCGCTCCGTGCCGCAGGCGTCTACACCGCCTGTGCCGCTGGGAAACGTGCCACGCACGTCGAGGGCGACGGTAGGGCCCACGTTCGTTTGATGCGCGACGAAGGAGCCGGCCGTGATCAGGGGAACGTCGACGCGCAAGTCCGCTGGATACTCGTCGAGCCTTCGCCGCGGCCAGTTGATGGCGACTTGAAACGGTCTCTTGTCGAGCGAACGTCGCAGGCTTTCTAGGTCGAGGAGCTCATCCAAGCGCGCATCGAGAGTGCCTTCGGCGCGCCCGATGTCACCGCGTGCATCGGCGACAGCGAGTTTGCGCAGGGTCAACACCTTAGCGTCGTGAGTAAGGCTCAGATCGATATCGAGCGCGGGCCAGGCACCGTAGGTAAAGTCGTCGAGTCGCATGGTCAGATCGAAGGTCGGTGCAGTGAGCTTACCTTGGCCGCGAACCATGGCGCTGATGGTGCCGCCGGGCGGCTCCACACCCAGCCACGACAACCACGGCCGGCTCACCGCGAAAGGAACGCGCTCGAAGTCGAGACCGAATTGGTAGGTGCCGCTCGCGATTTCATCGAGCCAACCTGCGCCCCGCCCAGGGATTCCGCCCGCGTTCAAGGCCAGGCGACTCTTGTCTGGCAGCATGATTTCGGCCTGTGCATCGAAACGGCCTTCTGCGAACACCATGTCGAGCATGGCGTCCAGGCCTTGCATGCCGAGAAATACGCCATTTTTCAGCGTTCCGCGCACGTCGATGCGGGGGTGCTTGGGCACCCCCGTCAAAGCGAGTGTACCGTCCACGGTGCCGTCTAGATCGGCAAGGTCGATGCCCAACAGCTCGCGCAGGCCTCCGAGATCAAAGCGCACGAGTTTGCCCTCGACGCGATAGGCGCGCGAGTAAGAGAAGCGTCCGGACACGTCTAGGTGCTGGGGTCCGTTTTCGAGCATGACGCGCCTGAGCTCGACACCGTCCGCATCGAGTACAACGTCGGCTTCGGCGCGCCATGGCTCGCGGCCCGGTACGCTGACAGTAAGGGGCTTGGCAACGATACGCAGCGAGCTTGGGCGATCCTCGAAACGAACCTTGGCGCTGGCTGTTCTTCCGCGCGCGTCGATCACTTTCAGATCGGTGTGGTAGATGCCCTTCGAGCCGGTGGCAGTGATAGTGGCATCGCCGAGCGGATAACCAGCCACTGCTAAGCCTCGACCCCGCGCGCTGACGCGAAGGTCGGGTTGCAGCGGATTGCCACTGGCACGACCTTGCAGGCTGAGCGCGTCAGCGCTGAGCTTTCCGTAGACAAAGTGCTGCAATGTGGCGCGGCCCTCGACCGCCAGCACCCCCTCAATTTGGGTGATCGTAAGGTCTGTAGTGACCCGTGCCTGAAGACCTTGCCTGCGGATGGCGCGCTCGCGTGAAATCTCGGGAATGAGCGACTTCACGCGCAGCGACAGGTCGGCGTCGTCATCGATGTGGCCCGTGACATCGAAGGTGCCACCCGCATAGCCAAATCCCCCATGTGTAATGGTAAGCCTGCCCTGTTTGTACTCCCCGCTTGCGCGTACTTCATCGATGGCAATGCCGAATGCTTCGATACCGGGCGAGACCGCTTCCAGGTGCACGTTGCCCGTCGGGTCGGTGACTGCATCGACGGTCGCTGCCAGTTTGATCGGCGGCGTATAAGCAAAGAGCTGACTCAGATCCATACCCTCCGATGTCATGTGCACGTTGGTTTCGCCGCCTGCGCGATGCGACCCAATGATGTGCACGGGGCCGCCGTCCGAAGTTAGCGCGGCGCGGAATTTCCAGGCGTCACGCACGCTCTCGAGCTTAACGGTACCTGCCAAGTCGCCCAGTAAGGTTTCAGGCGCGCCGAGCTTTAGCGCGCGCAGCGTATCGGTTGACAATGGGGCGAGGAGAAGCGTGAGCGAGATCGAATCATCGAGCCCCGTGTAACCGAGCTTGGCGCGCAGGTGCTCCCGCTCGTGATCGATGCGAAACGAACCATCTATCTGCAGCGGATCCGTGTTGAGCGACAGCGCGCCGCCTGCGAGCGTGAGAGGAACAGCGTAAGGTCCATCGCTTAGCCCGCGCATCGCGTAGACCTTGACCAGCAGCGAATCTTCGACGTCCAGCCGCGCGCGCAACCACACGTCGTGCGCGCGGATGCCAGTCAGACCCGGCACATCTCCTGACACTTCGGCGCGCTCTATCGATACGTTTTCGAAGTGAACAGAAATCGTGCTGCTCGTGCTGTCCGTGCCGGGTGTATCGCTGGACTTAGGAACGAATGCGTCGAACAACGAAACCGGCGTCTGCTCGGAAGGGTACAGACGCACCTTCACATCGCTCATGCGCGAGCGAGTCAGGCGGACTTTGCCGCTCCACAGGGCGCTGAGATCAAAGTCGACCTCGAGTGTCTTGGCACGCAGGACCACGCGCTTGTCCGGATCGCGCACGACTACGCCACGAGCCCGAAGCTTTCCCCACTGCAGGCTTTGGACGTTGTCGAAGTGAATTTCGCCCTGTAGCAGGCTGCTCAGCTGATCTTCAATCGTGATGCGGGCAAAGCTGCGCAAGGCTGAATTGCCGTAGGCCAAGACCCAGGACAGTAAGGTGACGAGCAGCGTGAGCGTAAGCCCCCAAGCGAGGATGCGTTTGCGCGTGGCCGGGGTGGGCATACGCATCAGAATGCTTCGCCTATCGTGATGTGCACGGCGCCATTGAGTCCGAACAGGGGATCTTTGCGATTGATTTGGCGCGAGTCGGTGGTGTCTCCCTGCAGACCAGGCACAAGCCAGCCAACATCGACGCGCAACGGACCCACGATAGTTTTGTAGCGCAAGCCTCCGCCCAAGGTGGTGTTGGGATGATCGAAACGAAAGCGGCCGCGCACGGTCCCGTAGCCGCCGTCGACGTCTCCTGCATCCACAAAGCCCGCGATGCCGAAGCTTTCGCCTAGCGGAACGCGCAGCTCCATGCTCGCTATCCAGCTGCGTGTTCCGCCCGAAAAGCCCTTCGGTAAGCCGTTCGAACGCTCCACCAGGTCGCTATCGCGGATTCCGAGCGAGCCTGCCTGCACGCCACGCACTGAGTAAGGTCCGCCGCCACGCAGACGGTAAGGTCGGGGGCCGAGTCGTTCGAGCTCGTTGGTGGTGCGTTCTGCGTCGTAGATGTGGATGACGCCAATGCCAGCGCGCGAAGCCAGCACCAGGCCATAGGGAAGGGGGAAGTACTTGCGTAGCTCCGGAATCACGCGCAAGTAGGACCAGTTGGACGAGGGTAAGGTTTCGTGCATTTCCACGCGGGCAAAGGTGCCGCGCGTGGGGTTGTTGCGATCATCGCGCGCATCCCATTCGAGCGTCTGCTGTAGAAACAGTAAGTTGTACCGTTCGACCGCGACCTCGGGATGACCGTTGTCTTTCGGGATGTACGGGTTGAAATGAATGGAGGCGCTCGCATGCAGGCGATTGCTCAAAAAGTCCCGAGAGGGCCCCACACCCACGTCGATGTCGTCGCGTATGAAGCCGCCGCCGAACGGATCGGGGCCGCGATCCCACACGCCCGTCACGCGCAAGAGCGTGCGTGCTTCGAGAAACGCGGGCCATTCGAGCAACGTACTAAGGTTGTTGCCAATCTCGAAGCCTCGGTCGCCTTTGGAATCCCGCGTGCGTGGAAAGGCATCCAAAAACACGATCTTGGGCCGCTCTTCGATGCGAAACCGGCGAAGTCCCCCGAAGAAATTTCGCAGCTCCAGATAGGTGAAAATGTGGGTATCCCACTGCCGTGCCGCCGCGTACGCGCGTTGCCCATCTTCGACGCCGATCTGCAAACCGGCACCCACTCCGAATCGATACAAGCGCGCGGGTTTGACGCGAATCTCGATCGGAATGCGCGGGCGTACGGTGTCGTGCTGCGACAGACGGCACACGCGTTCGCCTTGATCTTCCTCTTCGGCAGTCTGCCCGGGCGCGGAGTTGGTTTCGGGCTTGTCCGGATCGTGAAAGGCCAGCCATTCGCCTTCGCGCTCGCCATGTTGACCTCTGAACTGCGCCGCCCCCGTCAATGCATCTACCCGACCCGCGATGATCTCGACCTCCGCGAATACGCGCATTTGATAGATGCGTGTGCGCGCGTCTTCGAGATCGCTCTGACTGTATGCCTCGCCCGGCTTGAGGTCGCTTGCCTCGAGGATTTGCCGGGCAGGTAGCGAGCCGTGCCCTTCGACGCATACGTCGCCAAACTCGCTGAAGGGTCCGGAGACGACCTTGAAGTGAACGGCCGCGCTGCCTTGCTTAGGATCGACGGTCGCTTCGCTCGCGACGACGGCGGTTGCATAACCAGCGTCGCGCAGGCGTCGCAATAAGCGCGACTTTGTGCGATCAAACTCCGCTTCATCGAAGGGCTCGGCTGGCGCAAGTCCATCCATTTCTTCCAGCAACGCCGTGCCGAGATCTTCCTCGAGCGCGCTCACGCCGTCGATGCCCACGCTTGAGATGCGCACCGGCTTGCCCTCCAGCAGCTTGACGTGGAGGCGAATCTCGTTCGCGTCGGGCGTAGGACTTCCGCCGCCGTACAACGCTTCGGTGGGTTCGGATTTGGCTCCGAGAATGCGCGCCCCGTAGTAGCCCCGCGCGCGATACCAGCGCTCGATCCGCCCAACGTCGCGCTCGAAGATATTGGGATCGTAGAGCGGCCAATCCGTCCAGGGCCACCGCCACAAGGGAAGGTGAATCCGCTTGGCATCGAAGGGTGGTGCGCCGCAGTTCGGCGACGGACTCTTGCTCAGGTCGATGGCCAGCGAGTCGCGCTCTTGTGTCGCAAGACAGGCACGCAAAGCGTAAGGGTCGAGGACATTAACACCCTCGAGCTCAAGCTCGTCCACGCCGTAACGGCCATCGGGGATTGTCGCGCAGGATGCGAGCAAGACCCACGACAGCAAACACAACGCTCGAAAACACGCGCGGGCCCGTGCCACACACTAGGGGCTCAGGGCCCCTTTACATCCGAGACAGCGGAGATCGTGGAGAGATAGACCATCATGCCCTTCATCTCTTCTTCTGGAAGTTTGGTCGTGTCGATCGGCGCCATGCGGCCTGAGCCTTCGCGGATTTGCTTGGTCATGTCTGCGCTCGTGCGCATGCGACCTTTGATCGCCGGGCCCAGATCCGCATCGCCACCCGGATGACAGGTGCCGCAGGTACGATCGTAACTCGCTTGACCGCTGGCCGTCAGCGCTTGCCACTCGGCTGCATCGGCAATGACCAACGCAGGCTCGCCGCCCGACGCTGGCTCGCCACTCGCAGGCTCAGCGCTACCGCCGCCACAGCCACCTGAAACCACGGTCATCATCAGAGCTGCAGCCGACATCGCACGCGTCATCCACAAGAACCCATCCGTCATCATGCCTCCGTCAGGGTCTGCCTCGTTGACCCGACCGTAGTGTGCATGAAGACGCGGCTTCCGGGTACAACTCGGTATTCTTTTGCACATCCATGGGGCAGAAATGCGAACACCGCGCTCCATCTCGGAACGCGGTGTGCAGTGCCCAGTTCGCTCTGGGCAGCTGGCAAGACGAGTTTACTTGCGCATCGCTGTGATCATGAAGACGGTACCGTCTTCTTCATTGCGGATGACGAGCGTGAGCTTGTCGCCCTCAACGCAGAACTCTTGCGCTTTGGGTTGTTCGGTGTCGCCTGCATCCACGTCGCTATCCGTGATCGTGACGGTGCTGCCGTCAACGGTGTACGTGCCATCGATCGTGTCCGTCTCGGGTGCCTCGACGGGCGGCGTGATCACGCACATGTCGCCCGTGTCCTCGACCTTGGTGGGCGCTTCGCCGGGCTCGGGATTGCCCGCGAAATCGTCGCACTTGATGTCGTCCGCACTGATCGACTGCCCCATCGACTCGAACACGCCCGCGAGGCATTGCTTGTCGATCGACGCCTTGATGTCGAACGCAGAGGTGGACTCGCCCGTGACCTTGCCGCCTTCGAACGTCACTTCACCCGAGAAGTCCACGCCGAGGTCGGCCGATACACACTTGGAAATGCCGCTGTCGTCGTCCGCATCGCCAATCTTTTTGCCCAGCGTCGCGCAGCCGACGGTGAAGTCCCACGTGCCTTCGAGCTTGCCACCACAGGCCTTGAAGCCATCGGTATTGCACTCGCCACCGTCTTGGACGATCTCACCATCGTCGTTGACGACGAAGTGAATCGCGAAGCGCGTGAAATGCGTGGTCTCTGCGGTGACCTTACTACCCGTCATCTTGGAGCCCGGCAGGTCTATCCACTCGTTCTTGTCTTCATCGAGCCACGCGATCGAGACTTCCGAACCGTCAGGAATCTTTGCGCCCGCCAAATCGATCTCGAGTCCAACGGGCATGTTGAAGGTAAGACCGTCCGGTCCAAACTCCACCACGTTGCCGGCCAGGGCTGCGCCATCGGGCAAACCCTTCTTGGTCACGATCTCGGCCGTGATCTCCGTGTCTTCGCTGAGTGCGCCGGCAGGGATGGATAATGTCACGCCGGACTCTGGCAGAGCGAGCTCGCCGCCGGCGGCCGCTGTCGCCTTGACGGACCCCTTCTCACCCAGGTTGGGTGACTCGGTCACCTTCGCGCCATCGCCCGCGGCATCGCCGCATGCAGGTACTAGGGCCATTAGCGCGGCCGCCATCAAAGCTCGCTTCATCCACATCGTCCTCATTGCATTCCCCCTCTTGTGCGCCTAGTGCGCACGTGCGTCTGCATTCGTTCGGTCGTTCACGCGACCCACGTTGTTTGTGAGCACTCCCCGCGTGCTTCTGTCCAAGCGCGCGACAGTGGTGCTGCTATTTCCCCAGTGCCACTAGAAAAGTAACAAAAAAACGCGGCGCGCACTAGCGCGCATTTGCGTCTTACATTCCCATTTTTTTTCACACCGTAAGGTTAGTGGTGCACACCGTAAGGTAAGCGCCACGGGCTCTCACTGCGCACACTCGTGATGTTCGGAAAGGTAACCCTACCAAGTGCGTCGGGATGGCTGATTAGTACCCGACCATCCGAAAGTACGAGTGCGCGCCACGTGGCAGAGGGAGGTTCTTGTGTGCCATAGCCGGCCGTAGCGTTGGCCCTTGCCAGCGAAGGGCACTGGGTGGAAGGCATGAAGTGCAGGCCAGCTCGCGCATTTTCACGCGTCCGTGGTTCCTTGGCATTCATCAGCTTGCAGAGTGCATCGCTGTGGGTTTGGGCGCGCAGCACCAACGACGACAAAGCAAATGTAGCAACGGGTCCAAGGGGCCATGGTCCGTTGCGTTCGGCCTGCTCGATGGCGGGCACATCGCCAGCATTACCTACCAGCCCCAGCGCTGCGATGGCAGTAGCACGCACTGCGACGCTTGCGTCGTTCGCAAGGGAACGCAAAGCAGGCAATGCGGAGCTTGCATCGGCCCTTAGTAAGGCGCGCACCGCTGCAACCCTCAGGCCAACGGGCGCGCGTGCGGACAACGACGACAAGATGGCGACGGCGGCGGGACTACCAAGCTCGCCGAGCCCTCGCGCCGCCTCAACGGCACGTTCTGCATCTGGGTGCGTGAGCTCCGCCTTGAGCACACTCAGCAGGCGCGCTTGGTCCGTGGCTTGAAGGTCGCGCCGCACCCGTCGCAGACCGTCTGCAAACGCGGTCAGCACGGCAGCGCGCTGGTTGGCTTCCCGATCTGAGCTCACATCTAGAAGCTGAAGCAACGCGCGAAACTCAGCGCCATCCGCAAGCACGCCCACCGCGTGTGCCGCTGAGGCACGCACCGCCGCGTGATCGTCAGCCAGCAACCTCTCCAGCGCCGCGACGGAGCTCTTGGCGCCCACGTTGGCCAGCGCGGCCGCGGCGGCACTGCGAACAGCCGAATCCTGATCGTCAAGCAGTTTGACCAAGTGCGGAGCTGCGCCCTTGCTGTGCGAGCGTCCCATCAGTGCCACTACGCGCGCTCGCAGCGATTGCGGCACCTGCGGCAAGTACAAAAGAAGCGGGTCGAATGCGAGGTTTTCGCCTTCCGGAAGGGTCCTTTCGAGGCCGGCGATCGTTTGTTTTGGATCCGCATTCCGGTCCGCGGTGCGCTCGAGCCATGGCAACCACGCGGGGGTCGTGCTGCCCGCAGGCGATAATACTTCGCTCGGTTCGGCGGTTCGTTGGGCGAGCGCGAGCTGGGCAGCCGCCGCCACGCGGGCACGTGCCGAACGGGTGAGGGGAGCGACGAGCGCGCGCAGATCGACGCCGTTGATATGCCGTAGACCGCGCAGTGCCGCGAGCACCACCACGTCGGCGCTGTCATCGAGTGCTTGGCTAAGCGCGAGCGCTGCGCGCGGGTCGTTCCCCTTGGCCACGGCCTCGAGCGCCGCGGCGCGCACCTCGGGCGACGCGTCGCGTGTTTTGCCGAGTAAAGCGTCACGCGCGCGTTCGGAGCTTCCCAAGGCCAGGTGCTGCACAGCAGCCAGGCGCACTTCTGTGTCGACGTCGTCGAGCGCCGTGATCAGCGCAGGCAACTGTGTGTTCCCTGGCAGCGCTGACAGCGCGATCACCGCTGCGCGCCGAACGGAACCTTCGCTGTCTGCAAGTGCACGCGTCAACGGCTGCGCGGCCTCTTTGACAGTAAGGTTTCCAAGCGCCTCGGCGGCCGTGGCCCGCAGCGCCGGGTCTGGATCGCTCAATGCCTGCAGGAGCGTAGGCGCAGCCTCTTGGGCGCCGATTCGCCCTGCCGCGCGCAGGGCTTCGCGTCGCACGATCGCGTCCGCATCGCCGCACGCTTTCAGGATAGCGGGCCGTGCTTCTTCGGAGCCTGTTGCGGCCAGCAAGCGTACGATCTCGCGCCGTTCGCGCGGCCCTGCGGCATCGAGATCCGCGGCCAGGCGCGCAGCTCGGCCCGGCCAATCAAAGCCCAGGCAAAGAGCGAGCGTGCACATCAACATCCCGCGCGTACGTACGTTCACCCGACAGTTGTATCGCAGCTCGGTGTTAGGCTCTAACGAATGGAGCGGGCGCTCAGCGAGCTCTTGGCAACGGCGAGGCGGGCAGGGCTGCGTGTTTCGCCGGCCGAAGCCTTAGATGCGGTGCGCGGCCTGCTCGCAACGGGCCTGTCCGATCGGCAGGACGTGAAGCTTGCGCTCAGCTGCGTGCTCGCCAAAGACCGGGCCGATCGGGCGCTGTTTTCTCGCATATTCGACGCCTACTTCGCAGCGCGGGGCGCAACTCACGCGGACCTCTACGTGCGACTGGCGGCCGCAGGGTTTTCC
>JBKJIA010000284.1:0-8315 GCA_046598735.1 Polyangiales bacterium | reverse complement strand
TTGCCGTCTGCACCGAGCTTCCAACCGTTAGGCTGGTCGAGATTCAGCTGCTCGCCATCGACACTTACGAGTACGTAGCTCGCATTCGGCGGCGCTTTTTCCAGACCGTAAGTGCATGACACGGCGTTGCCGATCATGGATTGTAAGACCGTGTTCAGCTCTTGCTCGCTGGCGACCGAAGAGTGCGTCTTGAGCGCCGTGCCGCCGACTGCCGCCATCGAATCGAGGTTGCCCGCGAATCCGGTGCCGGCGGTCTGGTAACCGATCACGTAGGTGCGCGTGCCCTCGCCGGCCATGACTGTAACCTCCTCGACGATCTTTTTCATGAGCGCGCTATCCGCAGGAACCGCCGCGACGGCCGCAAGCGCAGCCCTGCACGCGGCGCCGTCGAACGGAAGCTTCGTGCATTCGGGCGGCAGTGCGCCGAAGATGCCGCCGCCACCGCCGCCTGCATTGTCGCAGTTCGGCGCACCGTCCGTAACGAGCAGCACGACCTTGGGCTTGGCAATGCCATCGATGGCAATCGAGCCCTTCCCAATCTCCATGTGCGCGCGCTTGAGCGCCGTGAGCGTAGGTGTGCTGCCTTCGGCTTTCATAGTGGCAAGCACGGTTTTGATATCTGCGGCGGAGCTCGCCTTGATCGGCACAGCCACCTTGGTCGAGCCACAGCTTCCGTCATCCGGAAATACCATCAGCCCGAAGCTAATCTGACTGTTGTAAGCCGCCGTGGAGGCGATGATGGCATTGCGCGATCCGGCCCAACGATCGGAGCTGCTGGTGTTGCCCTTGGTGTTCATGCTGCTTGAGCGATCGAGCACGATCAGGATGTCCGGCGTCACTTGCTCATTGCGAACTACGTACTCTTCGCAGTTGCCGTTGTTTGTGCCTGAGCTTGCGCTATCGCCACTTGCATTCGCGGAGCCTGTGCCACCGGTACCGTCCGGATTGCTCGTGCCACCGTTGCCCGCGTCGGTATCCGTCGCCGCGCTGCCACCAAATTCGGTGCCATCACGCGGTTCGTCTCCACAACCGGCAGCTGCAAGCATTAGAGCCGCCAAAGTCCAAGATCCAAGCTTCATGACAACACCTCTTCTAAGCAGTCCAAGATTCTCTATGCATATTGCGAATGCACGCTTGAAGTTGAAACATCCACGTTTTTTTATTATTCCGACGTGAGCGAACCGTCAGATGATTGGCACCACGTCGCACTTGACCTTAACGCTGAGCGTGTGGTCTTTGCCATCTTGTAGCGTCTTGCACGCTTGGCCTTGAACGGTCACGGCCGTACCCACGATGGACCAACCGTCCGTCTGATTGAGGTTGAGCTGCTTACCATCGAGCTGCACCAGCACGAAGCCCGGATTCTTGGGTTCCGTGTCTAGGTTGTACGTGCAAGACACAATCTCGCCGGCGATCTTCTGGAATTCAGCAAGCAAGCTCGCCTCGTCTTCCACTGCGCGATAGTTGTCGGTCTTTCCCGCCTTCGCGAACTCGGTCAGCGCCGATGCGAGGTTGGCATCCGAAGCCGCGTCGTAACCAATCACGTAGGTTTTCGTGGCACTCTTCGTGAATAGCGACTCGATGGCAGTGATGGTCAGCTGCTTGTCTTGAGCAAGCTGCGCAGGAGTTGCCGCTCGTCCGCCGCCGCCGTTGGGACAGGTAGGCTGACCATCCGTCACCAGCAAAACATACTTAGGTGCGGGTAAGGTGTCCGGACCTGCCACGCGCATGTCCAAGATGGTTTGCGCAGCTTGCAGCGTGGCCCCAGTCGGAGTTCCACCACCGGGCTGCGTTGCATCGAGGTCGCTCGCGATTTTCGCGCCTGTGCCAAGGTCGATTGGCACCGACAGCTCGCCGGGCGTGCACGAATTCGTCAGCATGTTGATCGCGCACTGAAGGTCCGTGGGCTTGCACGGCTTGGGAAAGAGCATCATCCCAAAGCGGATCTTACTGTCGAGGCTTGCGGTGATCGCCTTCACGGCTTTCACCGACGGGTCCCAACGATTGACTTTGGCGTCCTTCATGCTGCCCGAGCGATCGAGCACGATCAGCATGTCCGGTGTCGTGGGCATGGGACGCGCGACGAACTCTTCGCAGTTCTCGGGATTGGCGCCGCCATTGGAGTCGCCCGCATCGGGTGCCGCGCCAGTGCTGCCAGCCGTCGTGCCGCCGCCTGTACTGCCGCCGCTCGAGCTCGGTAGGGGAGCATCGACCTTACCATCATTGTTGGTATCGACTCCGTCCGCGACGCCATCGCCATTTTCATCGATCGCGTACCCGTCATTCGCGCCATCGCCGTCTAGGTCGACCGCCTCGCCGGGCGAGATCGTGAGGGAAGTCCCAGCACCCGTGTCGTCAGCGCCGCAGCCAAGACCGACGCCAAGGCCGGCACTGGTGAACAAACTCAAAGCCAATATTTTATGCCGCATGTCGCCTCCTAGACCCGGCAGTATAAGAAGGAGACGTGGCCAGACGCAAAGCGCTTAACCGCGAAATTACGAGACTTTTCCGGTAGAGTGCAAAACTTGAGGCGTCCGGGAATTCGGTTTCAAGCGGACGTTTACAGGGTACGGAATTGCAGCGGATTTGGGCGCATGAGCTCCGCCGAAATTGGCTCATCATCAAGTGCGTTTCCTCTCTTCGATGACGACCGTAAGCTTGCCCACGACGAAAAAACACGCTCGTCCCAAAGCCGCGTGCTCCAATTGCAAAAGGGGGGGCAAATGGGCGTAAGCCGACGAGACCTCGAGAGTCTGCTTTCGGAGCTGACGCGCGACGTGGCGGATCCGCGCGCTGGGCTGTTCGGGCCCGAATCGATGTCCTGGCGTATCAGTCGCGAGATCGCGCTGCTGGCGGGAGGCGGACGCGCCGCATTGTTGCAGCTCGCTCATCCTTACGTGGCGCACGCGATCGAGCAGCACTCGCCGACCAAGACCGATCCCCAAGGCCGGTTTCTACGCACGTTCTCTAGCGTCTTCACGCTGCTGTTCGGCGACGTGGCCGCAACGGTCGACACCGCGCGGCGCGTCCATCGTATTCACTCCGTGATCGAAGGGCCGATCACCACGCAAACGCCGCGCTTCGAGCTCGGCCACAGCTACAGCGCGAACAATGCAGACGCCTTACTATGGGTGTTTGCCACGCTCGTCGACACCGTGGTCAAAACGTACTCGTTGCTGATTGCGCCGCTCACGCACGATGAACGCGAGCGCTACTACGGCGAGGCAAAACGCTTCGGCATGTTGTTCGGCCTATCACGCGAGCATCTGCCCGAAACCTTCACAGACTTTCAGCGCTACATGACGCAGACGCTCGAGTCCGATCTCTTGTGTGTCACGCCCTTTGCCCGTGATTTGGCGGGGTTTCTCCTGGATACGCCAGCGCCAATGCTCAAGCCGATCATGGGCGGCTATCGCATGTTCACGTCGGGCCTCATGCCGCACAGGCTGCGTGAAAGCTACGGCTTGCCGATCGGCCCCGCGCAGCAACTCGCATTTTGGCTCGAGGTCCGCGCCGCCAAACTCGCCATTTCTGGCTTGCCTGCGCGTCTTCGCTATTACCCCGCGTACATCGATGCCTTGCGTCGACTCGAAGGTAAGGGCCCTGATAACATCGGCCGTGTGCTCGAACAGTTGGCTGCGCGCAGCCTGCCGCAGGCCGCACGCTAGTCCTCGCATGTACTTGGCCCCGGAGCGGCCAGACGCAGCGCGATCGAGTAAAGACGCACGTGCTGTTTGATCCGCCATTGCTGCGCGGCCGTTTCGTACGCCGCTACAAACGCTTCTTCGTCGATGTGCAGTTAGACGATAAAAGCATCGTCGTTGCGCATTGCCCTAACACAGGCTCGTTGCTCGGCTGCTTGAGCGAAGGTGCCGAGGTTTGGATTCAACCGACCACCAATCCCGCGCGTGCGTTGCGCTTCACATGGAAGCTCATCCGCATCGGTTCTTCGCTGGTCGGTGTCGATACGGGGCTCGCCGTGCCGCTCGTAGAAGCGGCGATCACGAGCGGGCTGCTCGACAGATTGACCGGCCACGAGCGCATGCTGCGCGAAGTCGTCTACGGTCGCGAAGGCGCAAGTCGCATCGATATCTTACTGTCTAGCGGCGGCACCTTACTATTGCCTGGCGTCACCAAGAGTAAGCGGCGCGTGCTGCACGAGGGCGACGAGCGCGTGTACGTCGAAGTCAAGAACACTACGCTCGTCCAGGCGGATACCGCTCTTTTCCCCGATGCCGTGACCGAACGCGGCCAAAAGCATCTCGAAGAGCTCATGCACGTAGTGGAACTGGGAATGCGCAGCGCCATGGTGTTTTGCGTGCAACGCGACGGTTGCGACGCCTTACGACCGGCCGATCACATCGATCCCAGCTACGGCCGTTTGCTGCGGCAGGCCGCCCGAGCCGGCGTCGAGCTCTATGCACTCCACGCCTCGCCCAACCCAGAGAAGATCGCGATTCGTCGCCAGATCCCGGTCTTGCTCGACTGAAGCCCGACTCCACAGGAGCGGACGGGAACGAAAGGTTAGTCGGCGACGCGAATGGCGCGACCACGCCACAACACCGAGCCGTAGAAAACGGCCTGGTAAATCGCCACGGATGCAGCACCCATGATCAACGGCACGCCAACGACAAAGCCCGCAAGCTTGAGCAGGTTCGTCTTCATGTACGAGCGAGCCATCACCACGCCGAACCAGACCTCGGCGTAAACCAGAAGGCCGAGCGCAAGCAAAGTAAGGTTACCCGTAAACAGACCAACGAAGGGCGCAGCCAGCACGGACATGCCGCCAATCGCAAAGGTGACGGCCAGGGGAATCGCAAGCCAGAAGTTGGCGCCGAACACCGCAAGACAGTTCTTGATCGACCCGTAAAACACCGCTCGCGCGCTGCTGTACATGCGCACGCTCAAACATTGCGGCGCCACGCGGAAGGCCACGCGTTGGCCCTTGGCCTTGAAAAAGCGCGCCAGCATCACGTCGTCGAGCATCTGACCGCGCACGCCCTCGTGACCGCCAAGACTGCGATAGACCTCGGCATCAACCATGATGAAGGCACCGATCGCTAGCGCATCTTCGCTCTCAGGATCGTGAATCGGGCCGCTCAAGAAATTCGTCATGGCGAGCAGGAACGCAGGCGCCGCCGCATTTTCCCAAATGCTCTCCCACACGAACAAAGGCATCAGCGACAAGAGCGAAAGCTGATGCTCTTGCATCTCGGCCACTGCCGCCACGAAGCTGCCCGACTTGTGCGAGATGTCCGCGTCCGTGAAGATGATGTAATCACCCGTCGCAAACTGCGAGCCGTACTGCATCGCGTTGGCCTTACCGAGCCAGCCGTCCTTGAGCGGCGGATCATGCAGCGCACGCACGCGCGGATCTTCGGCGGCCAAGCGGTTGATAACCTCGCCCGTGGCATCGGATGAATGATCGTTGATCACGATCACTTCGACTTCGACGCCGCCTTGATTGAGCGCGCCACGGATGGTGGCTTCGATGTCGCTCTGCTCGTTGCGCGCCGGAATCACCACGCTGATGCGCGGATGCTTGCGCGTATCTGGATCGAAATGCCGCTCAGGCAGCAGAGACTGACAACGCCGGTAGCTCGCGTAAGCGCCCACGGAGACCACCGGCCAAACAACGGCCGCAAGCGAGGTGAGGAGCAAAAGCCAGTTCTCAAGACTCATCGTGGTCCCTCAAAAGCTAGGTACGGAGCCCCGCCGGACGCCACCCTATCTGTGGTTTCAGTACCGCGACCGGGTAGAGAAACCTTGAACGGGTACGGCATGTAGTGGGGCAAGTAGTGGGCGTTTCTGATCTTGGAGAAGCGAACAGGGCAGCCTAACGCTGGACCGTAGGGCAGCCTGCGCGAGAGGGTCAAGGAAAACCACGTCTGAAATGGACCGGCCATACCCTTAGGCGTGCCCGTCCCGCACCCTCGCTGGCAATGCGCACTGGAAGATCCGTCCTGTGAAACGTCTACGCCGGAGACGCGCGCATCTCAGATGCGCGAACAGTCGCCGGGCGCAGGCGAGGCGACAAAAAAAGGGGGCGAGCCGAACGTCCTCATCATAAAAAGCTGGCGCAAGCCACCACCTAGCTACTTACCAGTCCACCCTTTGGGTCAACTTCGCCTGCACAAGAGGCATTCCGTTGACCCCTGAATCTGTCCTGTGCAAGATGCGTCGCACTCGCCGGAGGTAGCATGCGGCACGGTTACTTTAGCTCCTTGAATAGCTTGATGTGTTTGGCTCTCACTTCTTTCGCGGTCGGCCCTTTAGCTGTGGGCACTGCGTTGGTCATCACCGCGATGACTCCCGCTCACGTGTCCGCTCAGGGCATGAGCGCCAATGACATCGTCGAAAAAATGCTCAAACAAGACGCGTTCGGCTGGGATGAAGCCGAAACGACGATTCGAATGGTGCTCACGGATGGCGGCGGGGCCAAGCGCGAGCGCGTGATGGAGAACTTGCGGCGCCGTAAAACAGGCGCTTTGCAGAGCATCGTGCGCTTCCGATCCCCGCAGGAAGTTGCGGGCACGGCGTTTCTGATGCTCGAGCGTCAGAAGGGCGAATCCGAGCAATACATCTATTTGCCCGGCCTCAAGCGCACGCGCCGCATCGTGGGTCGCGAACGTGAAGGCAGCTTCATGGGCAGCGATTTCAGCTACGCCGACTTCGAGCGCCGCGACACACGCGAGTCCAATCAGAAGCGTTTGCCCGATGAGGATGTCGGCGGCGTGAAGACGTACGTGATTGAGTCGACGCCCAAGTCTGGCAGCGAATCGGCCTACTCGAAGATCGAGACCTGGGTGCGCCAGGACAATTACTTACCGTTGCGCATCAAGTTCTATGACAAGGCCGGCAAGCTGTTCAAGACGTTCTACACCAAGCGCATCAAGACGATGGACGGTCGCCCGGTGATCGTGGAATCGCAGATGGTCAATAAGCAGACCAATCACTCGACCGAGCTCGTCGTCGATAATCTGCGTCCTCGCGACAACATCCCCGACACCGCGTTCACGCCTACGGCGCTTGAGCACGGCTAGGATCTTGGGCCATTTCCGCTTGCTTGCGCTTGCTCCCCCCTTTTGCACTTTCCCCCGCTAAACGGGCCGAGGCCCACCCGTGAAGCCGGTCGAGACTAGAGACGAGAGGTCCGAGATGGGTCGTTTGCTTGGCCGCACGCGGATGCGCGCGGTCTCGTTGCTTAGTTGCTCGCCTACGCGCGCGGCGTCGTTTTTGATGCAGTTGCGAGCCACTGCGGGGTTGTTGGCAGTGGCTTCGAGCGTCGCTTCGCCGCTGCTGTTCGCTACTCCCGGGTCCGCTCAAGATGGCGAGGAAGTGATCGCCGACCCTGAGCTTGGTGCGACGCCGGCGAGCGGGCCTGCGAGTGGTGCGGACGGCGAAGAAGTGATCAGCGACCCCGAGCTCGGCGACACCGGCTCCAACTCGGGAGATTTTGGCTGGGGGCCTACCGTAGAAAAGGCAGCCTCGACCAAACCAGTGGTTGCTGAGGAAGACGAATACGATCCGCTCGCGAACACGGGCCTGGCCAAGATCGAGCTCGTCGGACAAGTCGCGGCAGACTTGCACCACGAAGGTCAGCTCGAGGATGCCTACGAGACGCGCCTGCGTTTTGGCGGCGAGATCGAGTTTCGCCGCTCGCGCAATCTGCGCCTCGTGATCGGCAGCCGCGTGGATTTCTTTTGGGCGGTGCCGAGTCAGGACGACGACATCGTCGCGCGGAACAAGCAGCGCGCGCTCGATCAGGATCGCTTCGAAGTCGATGTGATTCCCACGGCGGCCTTTGCGGACATGAGCCCGTTCGATGGCTTTCATCTGCGTGTGGGCGAGCAAGTCGTGTCCCTCGGGCGCATGGACTTCTATTCGCCCACCGACGTTCTCGTGATCTACGACATGCGGCCGCAACCGAAGCTCGATCCGGCGGCCTCAAAGCTTGCGCAACCTGCCGTGCGCATCGACTGGGACATCACGACTGCGTTGACGCTGCAGGCTGCGTATATACCGTGGTTTTCGCCGAACCTGACGCGTCCCAATCGCGACAAGTACGTGGCGACGGTCACAGGCGGGGCGGGAGCCGCGGCCCTTCCGGATGCCAGTGCGGACTACATCGACCCTTCGTTTCAGACCAAGCAATCCGAAGCGAACTTACGGTTTGTGGGACCTGCGCCCGACTTCTCTACGCCTCAGATTGCGGCGCGCCTCGTGTACCGCGGCCGTACGTTCGATATCGCGCTAAGCGGCGGCACGGCGCTCGAGAAGATTCCTTCGGTGTATCTCACGCCGACTGCTGCCGA
>JBKJIA010000263.1:0-7106 GCA_046598735.1 Polyangiales bacterium | reverse complement strand
TGACTCTGCATCCGCACACCACCGCGGAGCTCTTGTTGTCCGATTCGTTCGCTGACTTGGTGGAAGAGCGTATTGACGTGGCGTTACGCGTGGGTCGCTTGCGCGAGAGCAGCTTGGTGACACGCAAGCTCAGCACGGTGCGGCTCATGTTGTGCGCCTCACCGGCCTACCTGTTACGTCGAGGCAATCCCAAGTCGCCCGAAGTGCTCGCAGAGCACACGTTCATTCTCCACGGCTCGATGGATCCGCTGCGCGTGACGCTGGAGCGCGGCAAGCGCAGCGTGACCGTGATCGGGCGCGGTCGCTTGTCCAGTCGCGATGGTCCGGCGGCGATTCAGGCGTCTCTATTGGGTCATGGGCTCGTCGTGGTACCTGAATTCGAGGTAGGCGGCGCGCTGCGCTCGGGCGACCTCGTGCATGTTTTGCCAGACTGGCGCCTGGACGAGATGGTGATGCACGCAGTTTTCCCACCTCGTAAGCATGTGGCTTCGCGCGTGCGAACTTTTGTCGACTTCCTTGCGGAGCGCTGGAAAAAGCCCCCTTGGCGCGCCTGAAACAAGAGGCTAAAAGGAGCCTCCCTCGCGAGGTGCTTATCATGGCTGCCAATTCAGATACGAAGACGATTCACGAGTTCTTGGCCGAAAATCCCAACGTTGATGTCAGCGCGGCCTGGGAGCGTTGTTGGAACATCCTGTCCGGGATCAAGGACCGGGTCAGTGCACGCTTTCCGCTTGAGCGTCATCCGTCGTGTGCTGGGCGCGAGTACTACCAGTCTGCGAACGAGCAATGGGAAGGTTCGCTCAATACGTTTACCGGTCCCGGTATGGATTGGTTCGTGCACTCGTGGCTTGGCAGTCGCAAAAACAGCATTCTGGACATGAACGCCACGTGCTTCTTGAGCCAAGACACACGCGTGCCGCATCTGATTGTCGTGTTCGGCACGGTCCCCAAGATGTTTTTCTATGCTGACTATTGCCCGCGCTCGGATATCCGCGTGGATGAGGAGTATTTGAAGCGGTACTACGAGCCGGCCAAGGATTCTTACTTGAAGCTGCGCAGCGACCCGCGCTTCACCTGGTCGGTCAGTCACGGCACCTATATGCGCGCGATGCTTTCGCCAGTCGGCTCGAGTTACACGGCGGAGCTCAGCAGCGACGTGATGGATACGCTCGAGGCTTACACGGCGCAGTTTGTCGATCGTTGGTTTGGCTGGCTCGATGACGCAGAGAAAGTGCCGGAGAGCGAGCGCGCTGCGCAACAGAAGTACGACTACAAGGTGCGCGAGCTTGGCTATCGCTTGGATCCCATGAACGTGTTGGCTGAGACCGTATTTGGCAAAGACGAAGTCGCTACGATGCTCTCCAAGCGCATGGGCGAAGAGCAAATGAAGGCCACGCGTCGCTAGTTTTCCTAGACGTGGCCGTCTGACGCATGAACGTGGTATGAGCCTGCGGGCCCTACAGCGAGGCATGTCGCCCGCAAGATAGGGGAGCGGAGGCTTCTGCCATGTCCTCGCAGTTGAATCAGGAACAGCTTGAGTTCCAAGAGTACGCGCGTCGCTGGCTCGCGGAAAACAAGCCTAAGGACCCAGGCTTTCGCTTGCCTTTATCGGCGCTCGAAGTGATGACGCGGCAACAGCGCGATTACTTCGTGGAGTGGCAAGGTAAGTGTCACGCCGCGCGTTTGATCGGTAGCGACATCTCGAAGGACTACGGCGGTTGGGGGCACAAGGGCTTTCAACGCATCGCCAATCAAGAGATCGGTCGCGCGGGCGTGCCGTTCATGATCAACGTGATCGCGCTCAACATGGCTGCGCCCACGATCTTGCATCACGGCACCGAAGAGCAGAAGCGCCGCTTCATTCCAGGTTGTTTGAGCGCCAGCGAGATTTGGTGTCAGGGCTTTAGCGAGCCTGGCGCAGGTAGCGATCTCGCCAATGCTCAGACCTTCTGCGAGCCGGACGGCGACAACTGGATCGTCAATGGGCACAAAGTATGGACGAGCCTTGGCCATTTTGCGCAGTGGATGATCTTGCTCGCGCGCACGAGCCGCGAAGACAAGTACCGCGGGCTGACTTACTTCATCTGTCAGATCGAGGGCGCCAAGGGCACCACGGTGCGTCCATTGATCAAGATCACCGGCGAAACCGGCTTCAATGAAGTCTTGTTCGAGAACGCGATCATTCCCGACAATTTGCGCCTCGATAAGGTGGGCGCGGGTTGGCAGGTGGCGATGACCACGCTGCTTCACGAGCGCGGCGCAGCGGAAGGTGCGGGCGGCGGCGGTCGCCTGACGGACCATACCGATAAGCTTATCGAGCTTGCCAAGAAGGTGAAGCGCGACGGTGCGCTCGCTGCCCACGATCCGATCACGCGCGATCAAATCGTGCAGCTCGTCATCAAAGCCGAGGGCGTGCATCTCAACAATCGGCGCTCACGGGTAGGGGGGCTCGTCGATCATCCCATGCGCCTGCCGCTACAGACTAAGGTTACCTTCAGCGAGTTCGATCAAGACGTGTCGCGCCTGGGGTGTGATCTCGCGGGGGCGTCTGGACAGCTCTATAAGCTCGATGAAAACGCGCCCGATGAGGGCCATTGGCCGCTGTCCTATATGAATAGCTACGGCATGACCATCGCAGCCGGCACTAGCGAAATTCAACGAAACATTCTGGGCGAACGCGTGCTCGGGATGGAGAAGGGTAAGTAGGCGCCATGGCACAACCCAGAGATTTTGGTTTTGGCTCGGACGAACAGATGTTGCGCGATCAGGCGCGCAAGTTCCTCGATGAGCACGCAAACATCGCCAAGCTGCGTAAGCTGGTGGGTCACGATCACGATGCGGTGTACGTGCACGGCGAGCTGCCGAGCTATGACCAAGACGTGTGGAAGAAGTGCGTGGAGCTCGGCTGGACTGCCTTGGCGGTGCCGGAAGAAGCGGGCGGCGTGGGCGCCAAGACGGTCGGGGTGGCAGCGCTCGTCGAAGAGGTGGGAAGGCATGCTTTCCCGTCGCCACTCGTCGCTACGATCAACGCAACGTACGTGCTGCGCCAATGCGCAACGGAGCCGGCCAAGACGTGGCTCGGTAAGATTGCGGAGGGTGCGACGGCATCGCTGGCGCTCACCAGTCACGAAGGTGCGTGGGATCTCGACGCGACCGAAGTAACAGCCAAAGCAGACGGCGCAGGGCTTACGCTCGAAGGTACGTCTTACTTTGTGCAGGACGCCTTTAAGGTGGCTGCATTTCTGGTCGCTGTGCGCAGCCCGGCCGGCATTGCGCTGGTGATGGTCAACAAGGCTGACCAAGGCGTTTCACTGGTGCGAGATCACATCGTGGATCTGACGCGTGATCAGGCGCACGTGCGCTTCGACAAGGTCAAGGTTGCCAATGCTCAGATCGTGGCCGCGGCGCCTGACGGGCTTCGTGCGCTGGAGCGCGCCTGGCCTGCCGTACTTACGGTGGTATCCGCAGACATGCTCGGTTGCTGCGAGTGGCAGCTACAGACCACGGTCGAATACGCCAAGGTGCGCAAGCAGTTCGACCGTTCGATTGGCTTCTTTCAAGCCGTCAAGCACCCGCTCGTGAACGCGATGATGGATATCGACCGTGCGCGCTCGCATCTCTACAACGCTGCCTGCGCCGTCGATCACGAGCCCGAGACAGCGCTGGTGCCGGCACGAATGGTGAAGAGTGCGGCGAGTGACGCCGCCGCCTTCATCTCCAGCCGCTCGGTGCAACTCCACGGTGGAATCGGCTTCACGTGGGAGTGCGATATTCATCTGTTTTTCAAGCGCAACCGCCACAACCAAGCGTTGTATGGCGATGGTGTGCATCAGCGGCGCAAACTGGCGGATGTCTTGATCGGGCCCATCGCGTAAACAATCGATGGGGGCCCCGCTTGCCAAGCTGGGCGCCCGTACTCGGTACGAGTCTTGCGTAGTGAGCGTGCATGGAACGCTCGTCTGTAATCGTGGTCGATGACGAATCGCAAGAGCGTCATGTCGCGACCCTTACTTTGAAGCGTGGCGCAGCCAAATGGGCAGCCTGGGGCTTCGATGGACAGGACGCGGGCACCACGATTTCCATGGGTGGGGGGGCCGGCTGCGATTGGCCCGTGGCCGCACCCGGAGTGGGCCCTTTGCTCGTCTTATTTACGGGTGAAAGCCTGCTGATCAAGAACGAGGGGCCAAGCGGAAACGTCTGGCTCAACGGCGCGCATCTGTGGCCCGGGTGGGTGCCCTTGGAACATGGTGACATCGTGGAGTTGGGGGCCTGCAGCATGCAGGTTGCCATCCTGGCTGCACCGTCTCCAGACCTCGAATCGGGGGAGCGTTTGCTGCACGCAGAACTGCCACAGTTTGCGCGCGCTTCTGAGACAGATCTGAACGGGGGGCCGGCGAAGGTGCGCGGTACTGTGCGCGAGCTACGCCCCGCGCTGCGTACTTTTTCGCCTGGCGTTTCTGCGCACACCCCCACGGCGCGCGTTCTGCCGTTCCCAAGCGGGCAGCACACAGCGCTAGCACGGGTCAAACGTGAGCCGGTTACGAACACTCAGGTACGAGAACGCCATGACCGCGCGCATCTATCGCCTGTGGTCTTGGGTGTGCCGAGCCAGGAGGACCCCACCCCCCCGATGCCGGACCTTTGTCTATCATCCCCAGAAGCAGACATTCTTCCCAGCATCTTGGGCGAGGAATTGCCGGGGTTTTCAGGTGCCAGCATCATGCGCGCGATGTGGACCGGGAGCGCGTTCGTGCTGGCTTACGCGGGCTGGATCGTTCTCCTCGACCACCTCTGAGGTGCGAGTCGCTCGGAGCTGTTGAGTTGCCCTTAGGTTTCAGGCGGTTTTATGGCGGCCTGTGTGGATTCGCCATCGGGCTCTCCGATAATCGGTGCGTTGAGCGCGCAATAGCCCAGCGGGCGACACGATTTCACTACGTTCTTTTCCCCTACCGAGCCGTGCAACGCTTGGTCCGCCTATTGCTGCACTTGGGTGGCATGCAACGAGCCGAACCGATATCGCCCTCTCAACATGGTGCCGCCATAGCGCGCAGACTCTCTGCCCGTGATGCAACGGTCGACGTACAAAGCTGTGAGCTTCACGTCATCGATCAGAGCGTGCCCATCACTGCGCCCTCGTTCGGCCGCGGGACGCTGGTCTTTGCGACCCTTACCATCCTGGCCATATTGCTCGCGACGGGTGCCATGGTGACGCGCACCTCTAAAAAGGCAGTGCGCACCGAGCAAGCGCTCGTTGTCAAACCCGCTCTGCAAGCAGCCGCCCCGAGCAGCGCGCCGCAGCTCGCCGTGCCCGCCGAACCGGCTCAGGCCGAGCAGGAAACCACGCCACCTGCCAAGGCGAAAGTGCGGACGCGCTCCGCTCAAGCCAAGCGCGATCGTGTGCGTGCCAGCGCGTCGACGCGCGCGCGATCCGCAGCAAACGCAGGCATCGCAGCGAAGGGAAGGCCCCCGGTTAGGTGAGGCTGCTTGCGGAGTGGTTAGGAGATCTCGCACGTTGATTTGCGGGCTAGCAGCATCTAGCGCAATATCAGTGGAATCTTCGGCCTTTTTGCCATGGTTGCGCTCGATGACGTTTTCGATCTTTCCGACCCGAATCGCTCCCCTCGCATCCATTTTGCCTTCGGAGCCATTGCTCTTGATGGGCGCAGGGCCCGTGCCTATCCCCTTGGCAGTGGCACAGGCCAACGGCGTCATCATCAATCATCTCGGTCCCACGATGGATCGCGTGATCCAAAACGTGAAGCAGATGGCGGCTTACGCGTTCCAGACACGCAGCGACAAGATCATCGGCCTCGCCGGGCCTGCTTCGGCAGCGATGGAGATGGCCGTTTCCAATCTGTGTTGGCCGGGCCGCAAAGTATTGTGCTTGAAAAGCGGCACCTTTAGCGGCCGGCTCGGCGAAATGGCACTCGGCGTCGGAGCGGACGTGACGTTGCTCGAGAGCGAGCCCGGTCGTCCAGTCAGCGCAGAGCAAGTGCGTGATGCACTCAAGAAAGGCCGCTTCGATGTGGTGACCATGGCGCACGGCGAGACCTCGTGCGGTGTGCAAATGGTGGACTTGCCCGAGATCTGTCGGCTCGCCAAAGAGCACGGTGCACTGACCATCGTGGATGCTGTGGTAACGCTCAGCGCGATGCCGGTACACATGGATGATTGGGGCATCGACGTTGGCATCGTGGGCGGACAAAAAGCGTTGTCTTCGATCCCTGGCGTCTCGGTCTGCGCATTCTCCGGCGATGCCTGGAAAACGGTAGAGGCGCGACCACTCCCTCGGCCGCACTGGTGTTACGACGCCACGCGCGCGCAGAAATTCTGGGGCCATCAGCAGTATCACTACACGGCGCCAGTGCCCGGCATTCTCGCTCTGCACGAAGCGTTGCGTTTGATTGGCGAAGAGACGCTGGAGCGCCGCTTTAGGCGCCACGCGATGAGCTCGCTCGCGATGCAAGCCGGCATTCAAGCGATGGGCCTTACCCTCTTCACCGCCAGCGAGGTGCGTTTGAATTCCGTGATCGCCATCAACATGCCGCAGGGGGCAGACAGCACGCGCGTTCGCGAGTACATGACCAAGGCCTTTCGCGTGGAGATTTCGGGCGCGTTCGGTCTCGACATCGTGCGCGTGGGCCAAATGGGCGAGCAGTGCCGTTCGCACAACTTGTTCAAAACGTTGTACGCGATGGGTATGAGCTTTGCGCGCGAAGGTGTGAAGCTCGATGTTGCCAAGGGCATGGCCGCCCTCGAACAAGGCCTTGCGGGTGACCGTGAGTACTTCGTCGATTGATAGCGTTGCGATCGAGCTTGTCCGTGACGCCGCGCAAAATCATTCATGTCGACATGGACGCGTTCTACGCGTCGGTCGAGCAGCGGGATGATCCGAGCTTGCGCGGTAAACCGGTGGTCGTCGGCGGCAAACCTGACAGTCGCGGCGTGGTGGCGGCTTGTTCGTACGAGGCGCGAGTTTTTGGAATCCATTCGGCGATGCCCACGTCACGGGCTTACCGTTTGTGTCCGCACGCTGAATTCGTGTTTCCGCGCATGGCGCGCTACGTCGAGGTAAGCCGTGAAATCCGCGCCATCTTTCACGAAGT
>JBKJIA010000477.1:0-3901 GCA_046598735.1 Polyangiales bacterium | reverse complement strand
GGAGCGAACCGATGACACCGCGCGACAAGCTTCGCAAAGAAGCGCAAACCCACGGCCTATATCGTCCGGAGATGGAGCACGACGCGTGTGGTGTCGGGTTCGTCGCGAACATTAAGGGTAATCGTTCCCACGCGATCGTGACGCAGGCCTTGCAGGTGCTTGCGAACCTCGAGCATCGCGGTGCCTGTGGCTGTGATCCGTTGACCAGCGACGGCGCGGGCATCCTGTTTCAGATCCCTTACGGTTTCTTCGCCCAAGAGTCAGAGCGGCTCGGCTTCAAGCTGCGTCGTCCGGGCCAGTACGGCGTGGGAACGCTGTTTTTGCCGCAGGATCTCGATCGTCGCGAGCTGTGCATTCAGCTTATCGAACGTGTGGTGCGCAAAGAAGGCCAGAAGCTCATCGGTTGGCGCGACGTGCCGACGGACGCGACCAAGGCCGGGCCGATGGCGCGCGAGTCCATGCCGGTTATTCGTCAGCTGTTTGTCGAAGGCGACGAAGAAGTACAAGACGAGACCGAGCTCGAGCGTCGTTTGTATGTGATGCGTAAGCGCATCGAACAGCTCGCGCGTGAACAGGGCGTGTCTGAGTCGGGCGGCCTTTACGTGTGCTCGTTGTCGTCGCGCACCATCGTCTACAAGGGTTTGCTCTTGCCCGAGCAAATGCCGCACTTCTTTCTCGACCTCAAGAATCCTGCGGTCGAGAGCGCACTCGCGGTCGTGCACTCGCGCTTCAGCACCAACACCTTCCCGTCCTGGGAGCGCAGCCACCCTTACCGTATGGTCGCGCACAACGGCGAGATCAACACGCTGCGCGGCAACATCAACTGGATGCACGCGCGTGAAAAAGCGCTCGAATCGCCGCTGTTTGGCGATGATCTCGACAAGCTCGTGCCTGTGATCGACGAGAACGGCTCGGACTCGCAGATGTTCGACAATGCGCTCGAGTTCCTGGTGCAGACCGGACGCGAGCTGCCGCACGCCATGATGATGATGATCCCGGAGGCGTGGCAAAAGCACGAGAGCATGTCGGACGAGGAGCGCGCGTTTTATCGCTATCACGCGTGTTTGATGGAGCCGTGGGATGGCCCGGCCTCGATGGCGTTCACCGATGGCTCGATCGTCGGCGCGTGTCTGGATCGCAACGGACTGCGCCCGGCCCGTTACTACGTGACGCACGACGACATGGTGATCACCGCGTCCGAAGCGGGCGTGCTGCCGATCGATCCCAAGAACATCAAATACAAGAATCGTCTGCAGCCCGGCCGCATGTTCCTGGTCGACACCAAGGCTGGCCGCATCATAGAAGACCGCGAGCTCAAGCAGCGCATGGCGGCACGCAAGCCGTACATGCAGTGGATTAAAGACAACCTGAAGACGCTCGATGATTTGCGCGTGCCCGAAAGCAAGCGCGACTCTGAGTATCCGCCTGCCACGCCTGGCTCACGCATGCGCGAGCTCCAAGTGCACGGCTACACGATGGAAGACCTGGATGTTCTGATTCAGCCGATGGCGACCGACGGCGAGGAACCGATAGGCTCCATGGGTAACGATATCCCGCTCGCGGTCTTGTCCGATCGTCCGCAGATTCTCTTCGCGTACTTCAAGCAACTGTTCGCGCAGGTCACGAACCCTCCGATCGATCCGATCCGCGAAGAGCTCGTGATGTCACTCAAGACCTACTTAGGCGCGCAACAGAATCTGTTTGGCGAGACACCTGAGCATTGCAAGATGATCGAGCTCGATCACCCGGTCTTGACCAATGAGGATCTCGAGAAACTGCGCGGCCTTGAAGAGGGCTACATCGACATAGGCTCGCGCACGCTGAACGCTACCTTTTCGCTTAGCAAGTACGGTGAAGGTTTGGCGCGATCGCTCGACCGTTTGTGTCGCGAAGCCTCCGATGCGATCGAAGAAGGCGTGAGCGTGCTGATCCTGTCGGATCGCGGTCACAACAGTCGTCGCGCACCGATCCCCAGCCTGCTCGCGACGGCCGCAGTCCACCATCACTTGGTACGCGAAGGCACGCGCACGCGCTGCGGCATCGTGGTCGAGTCCGGCGAGCCGCGCGAGGTCCACCACTTCTGTCTGCTGATGGGTTACGGCGCGAGTGCGGTCAACCCTTACCTTGCTTACCAAGCGATCGAGCAGTTGATCGAGCAGAAGCAAGTCCCCATCTCCTATGAAAAGGCCGTCTATAACTACAAGAAGGCGGTGGGTAAGGGCTTGCTCAAAGTAATGAGCAAGATGGGCATCAGCACCATGCAAAGCTATCAGGGTGCACAGATTTTCGAAGCGATTGGCTTGAAGCAAGACTTCGTCGATCGCTACTTCACCTGGACGCCCACGCGCATCGAAGGTGTGGGCCTCGAGATCATCGCGGAGGAGACGCGTCGTCGTCATCGCGAGGGTTACCAAGTGAACCTACGCCTGCACGATCCGCTCGATCCGGGCGGCCTATACAAGTGGCGTCGCCGCGGCGAGCGCCATGCGTATAACCCCGACACCGTGCCTGCGCTGCAGCATGCGGTGCGCGCCAATAGCTACAAGATGTGGAAGAAGTACTCGGCCTTGGTGAATGCAGACAGTAAGCGACTGTTCACCATCCGCGGTTTGCTCGCGTTCAAGCCGGCTACGGCCATCCCGATCGAAGAGGTCGAGCCCGCCACGGAAATCGTGAAGCGCTTCAAGACCGGCGCCATGTCGTTCGGCTCGATCTCGAAGGAAGCCCACGAGAACTTGGCGATCGCGATGAACCGCATCGGGGGTCGTTCGAACACCGGCGAGGGTGGCGAAGACCCAGAACGCTTCACGCCCGATGCCAATGGCGATTGGCGTCGTTCGGCCATCAAGCAAGTCGCATCCGGTCGCTTTGGCGTGACATCGCACTACCTCGTCAATGCGGACGAGCTGCAGATCAAGATGGCCCAGGGCGCCAAGCCCGGCGAAGGTGGTCAACTTCCTGGACATAAGGTCGACGAGTTGATCGCACGCTTGCGTTACTCCACGCCGGGCGTCGGTCTAATCTCGCCACCGCCGCACCACGACATCTACTCGATCGAAGACCTCGCGCAGCTCATCCACGATCTCAAGAACTCGAACACGGATGCGCGCATCAGCGTCAAGCTCGTGAGCGAAGTTGGCGTAGGCACGGTCGCGGCCGGTGTGTCGAAGGCCAAAGCTGACTTGGTGCTGATCGCAGGTGATGTCGGTGGCACAGGTGCATCGCCCCTCACCTCGACAAAACATGCCGGTTTGCCCTGGGAATTGGGCCTGGCGGAAACGCAGCAAGTGCTCGTGCTCAACGAGCTACGCGGTCGCATTCGCGTCGAGACCGACGGGGGCTTGCGTACCGGTCGTGACGTAGCGATAGCAGCCTTACTCGGTGCAGAAGAGTTCGGTTTTGCTACGGCTGCGCTCGTGGCATCGGGCTGCATCATGATGCGCGTGTGTCACCTCAATACCTGTCCGGTCGGTGTCGCAACGCAGGATCCCAAGTTGCGTGAGAAGTTTTCGGGCAAGCCTGAGCATGTCATCAGCATGATGATGTTCATCGCCGAAGAGCTACGCGAAATCATGGCGGAGCTCGGCTTCCGTAAGATCGATGAGATGATCGGTCGTGCAGACCGACTCGAGCAGGCAGACATCGACCACTGGAAAGCGAAAGACATCGACCTCAGCGCCATCTTGCACGTGCCGAACGTGGGCCGGCACGTCGCTACACGGTGCGTGGAGTCGCAGGATCACGGTCTCGATATCAAGATCGATCATAAGCTTTTGCAACTTAGTAAGGCCGCGCTCGAGCGTAAGGAGCAGGTCACGATCGACATGCCCATTCGCAACGTCGACCGCACGGCTTGCACCATCCTCTCGGCCGCGGTCTCGCGTAAGTACGGACTTGAGGG
>JBKJIA010000461.1:0-6566 GCA_046598735.1 Polyangiales bacterium | reverse complement strand
GGACACGAAGGGCAAGCGCAAGCTGCTCATCACCCCCGAAGTTGGCGAAGCACGCGACTATCTCATCGCCAAGGGCCGACACCTTACCGTCAAAGAAGGCGATCGCGTCAAGATGGGCGAGTCCCTGATGGACGGTCCGGCCAATCCCCACGACATCCTTCGCGTCAAGGGCGAGAAGTAACTTGCGGCCTGGCTCGTGAACGAAATCCAGCAGGTCTATCGTCTGCAGGGCGTGAGCATCCACGACAAGCACATCGAAGCCATCGTGCGCCAGATGTTGCGACGCGTCCGCGTGCGCGAAGTGGGCGACACCAACTTCCTCACGGACGAGACGGTGGAGAAGACCACGTTCGTACGCGAGAATGAGAAGGTGATTGCGCGCGGCGGTCAACCGGCCGTTGCAGAGCCTCTCTTGCTCGGCATCACCAAGGCGGCGCTTTCGGGCGACTCGTTCATCAGTGCCTCGTCCTTCCAAGAGACGACCAAGGTGCTCACTGAAGCCGCGCTTTCGGGCAAGGTCGATGAGCTTCGCGGTCTGAAGGAAAACGTGATCATGGGTCGCTTGATCCCGGCCGGCACCGGTCTGCCGGCATACAAGCGCTTCGATGTCGCGTTCGAGGATCGCGAGCATCGCGTGACCACGTCGACTCCGCAGAAGGAAGATCACTTCGCGGCCGTCAGCGAAGAGTAAGATCGTCCCTCGCATCTGTGCAGAAGCCCTCGCCCGTGTTGGGACGGGGGCTTTTTGCTGTGGGGCGGGCCCGTCTTCTGGGCGCGGAGCCCTCATCCCCGGCCCTTCTCCCACGCGGGTGGGAGAAGGGAGGGGAGCCTACGTCGGGCGGGAAGCTGGCGCGCCGCTTGATCGCGTGATCGCCCGCGTCTCTTTCTCCTCCCTTCTCCCACTCGTGTGGGAGAAGGGTTGGGGATGAGGGCGCTCAGGGCCGGGCATGAGGCGTCTCACGTTGGGCACCTCCGCACCATGTGGTAAGTGCACGCGCGCATGGCGAAAATCACTGCATTAACCGGCTTTCCTGAATGGCTCCCTGAACAAAAGCTAGTCGAGCAGCGGGTGCTCGATCAGGTGCGCGCCAAGTTTGAGCTGTTTGGTTTCACGCCGATCGAGACGCGTGCGGTCGAACCACTCGACGTGCTGCTCAAGAAGGGCGCTACGGATAAGGAGATTTACGTTCTCAAGCGCTTGCACGCGGAAGAGGGCGAAGAGTCTGATCTTGGCTTGCACTTCGACCTTACTGTTCCATTTGCTCGCTACGTGGCGCAGAATCGTGGTCAGTTGGCGTTTCCATTCAAGCGCTATCAGATCCAAAAAGTATGGCGTGGAGAGCGTCCGCAGGCGGCGCGCTATCGCGAGTTCTATCAGGCGGACATTGACGTGATTGGCGATGGCGAGTTGCCGTTGCACTTTGATGCGGAGATGGCGCTCTTACTGTCTGAGCTGATGCGCTCGCTGCCGATTCCGGCGGTTCAGTTGCGTATCAACAACCGTAAGGTTCTCGAAGGGTTCTATCGCGCGCTTGGGCTCGACAACATGGGCGACTTGCTGCGCAACGTGGACAAGCTCGATAAAATTGGCGAAGACGGTGTAAAAAAGGCGCTGATGACCGACAACGGCTTGAGCGACGGACAGGCCGATAAGTGTTTGGCGCTCGCACGCATTCGCGGCAATGGTAAGGATGTGGTCACTGCCGTGCGCGCGCTCGGCGAAGGCCATCCTTTGCTCGATACCGGCCTTGAAGAGCTTGGCTTCGTGATGACTGCGCTCGAGGGGTTACCTGAGGGTTCTGCCATCGCAGATCTGCACATCGCACGCGGGCTCGATTACTACACGGGCACTGTCTATGAGGGCGTGCTGATCGACCATCCGCAAATCGGCGCGGTCTGCTCGGGTGGTCGCTACGACAACCTGGCATCTGATGATAAGCACAAGTTGCCGGGCGTTGGCGTGTCGGTGGGCGTGTCACGACTGCTCGGCTTCATGTTTGGCAAGGGCGAGCTCAAGGCTTCGCGCTCGTGTCCGACGTGCGTGTTGGTTGCGTTGAATAGCGATGAAGATCGGGCGCGCACCTACGCTACCGCCAGCGGGCTGCGCGAGCGCGGCATCGCGACGGAGGTCTTCTACGCACCGCTCAAGTTTGGCAAGCAGATTCGCTACGCCGAGAAGAAGGGCATCCCGTACGTGCTGTTTTTAGGCGAAAATGGCGCTGAGTTGCGCGACATTCGCGTGGCGACGCAGACTGCGGTGGATGTTTTGACGTGGATGCCGCCTGCCGAAGACCTTACTGTTCGCATCGTCTAACGCGCGTGCCTTACTATGTACGTTGCGGACTATATCGGTTTTCGCAGCGTCATCAGGTATTCGCCCGCGCGTTTGGAGCCGTGCACGGTGTCGACGCGCACGATGTCGAACAGCGGCGCGAACAACGCGTGCGTCAGCGCGCGCGGCAGATCGTGGGGTGGGCCGCCTGGCCGTTGGTGGTTCCACAAGAGTGCATACACGGTCCCGTTGGGCTTGAGCACGCGGTGCATGGTCTGCACATACTCAGGTCGCCGGGCGGGATCGATGGCGCACAGACAGGTCTGCTCCCAAACGATATCGAAGCTTGCGTCGAGCTCGGGCGACAGCGCAAAGAGGTCTGCTTCGAGCGCCGTCAGCCGCACATCCATGGCCGCGGCGTGTTTGCGTAGGCCCGCAATCGCGAGCGGTGCAAAGTCTGCTGCGAGCACATCGAAGCCTGCTTGCGCCCAGGCGAGCGCGTCGTGGCCGTAGCCGGCGCCGGGTACAAACACGCGCTTGGCGTCGTGCGGCAGCGTGGAAAGGAGCTGACTTAGGGCTTCCGCCGGTGCTTTCAGATCCCAACCTGTACTGCCTTCCGCATAACGCCTGTTCCACGCATCGCGATCGTTGACGTCTTCCATACCTTACCTTCAGTAACCTTCGGTCTTGCTGATGATCTCGTTCATGACCTCACGGGTTCCACCGCCTATTGGATACAGACGTGCATCGCGAGACAGACGCTCGACCCGTGTTTCGCGCATGTAGCCGTAGCCGCCGTGGATTTGCGTGGCTTCATAGGCCACGAACGTGAGCATGTCGGTGGCGGCGTTCTTGGCCATGGCCGCTAGACCGGGATTGTTTTCGCCGCGCACCATGCGCGTGATCGTTTCACCGGTGAATGCGCGCGCGGCTGCGAGACGTGTCGCCATGTCCGCGAGCTTATGTCGAATCACTTGAAAGCCAGACAAGCTCTTGTCGAAGGCGCGGCGTTGTTTGGCGTAGGCCACGGAATCGTCATAGCAAAGTTGTGCAATCGCCACGCACTGTGCCGCTAGCATCACGCGCTCGCCCATGAAGTTGGCCATAATGGCCATGAAGCCGCTGTTTTCTGCGCCGATCAGATTGGTTGCAGACACGCGGCAATCGTCGAAAGAAAGTTCGGCGGTATCGCTTGCGCACCAGCCTGTCTTCTTGAGTTTCTTCGAAACGGAGAAGCCAGGCGACGTACGTTCGATGACGATCATGGAAATGCCGGCGTGTTTGGGGCCGCCAGTGCGCACCGCAGTCGTTACGAAGTCGGCGCGCGCACCGGAGGTGATGAACATCTTGCTACCGTTGACGACGTAGTCTGTTCCGTCCCTGGCGGCGCGTGTGATCAAGCCCGCGACGTCACTGCCCCCTGAGGGTTCAGTAATCGCAAGCGCGGACACGGCCTTACCTTCCATGACCGGCCTTACGAAGCGTTGCTTTTGTGCTTCGCTGCCGAGCTTCAAAATCGGGGGCAGTGCGATGGCATGACTGCCGAGACCGACCGCGGTTCCTACGGAATGTCCCGCCAAAATCAGCTCTTCGCTAGCCACCATCAGATGCGAGAAGTCGCCGCCTGCACCACCGTAAGCTTCGGGGTAACCGATGCCCGTGATGCCGGCTTCTGACGCTATCTTGTACAGCGCCAACGGGAACTCGGCGGCCTCGTCCCATTCGTGCGCGTGCGGTGCGATGTGATCCCGCGCGAAACGACGCACCTGCTCACGCAGAGCACGGTGTTCTTCCGTCTCGAAAAAGTAGGCAGCTTTCATGGCGTGAGCATACCCGCGAGGCGTTTACAAAGGCATGTAGAACCACGCGCGCCTGCTCTGAAAACCTGACCACACGTTAGCGGCGCTTGCGTTTGGCGAGCTTACGGTCGTCTTGCCCGCGTCGTTCGCGGCGACGTTCGCGCGCGCGTTCTTCCTTACGCTCATTGAGCCGTGCTGCCTGACTCTTCAGATCGCTCGCGGTGGGCGCTGCCTCCCAGACATCGTCGTGCGCTTTGTTGCGCTTCTTGTCACGACGCTGGGGACGATCGAACCCGCCGTTGCGAGATTCCCCGCTCGCGAAGCTACGGCCTTCGACGGCATCGGGATGCGTGTGAATCGCGGGCGCGGCGAGGATCGAACGCTCTGCCACGTTCACGCTCTCGAGACGTACGCTGATACGATCCCCGAGGCCGAAACTCATGCCTGAGCGTCGTCCTACGAGCTTGAGTCCGTGTTTGTCGATCTCGAAGAAGTCTTGGCCAAGTGCACTCACGTGACAGAGTGCTTCCACGAAGGGCTCATCGAAGGCGCAGTAAATGCCGTGGGCCGCGATGCCCGTGACGGTGGCTTCGAACTCCTCGCCGATGCGATCCTTGATCAGGATGCAGCGATAGACGTCCATGACTTCGCGTTCCACGAGCATGGCGCGGCGCTCGAGCTTGCTGGCGTTGCCGGCTTGTTCGCTAAGCTTACGCTGTAGCCCTTGCACATCGATGGTTTCACCGCGCGCTATCTTGGCTACCACGCGATGGACTGCGAGATCGGGATAGCGGCGGATCGGTGACGTGAAGTGCAAGTAGTGATTGGCCGCCAAACCGAAGTGTCCGATGTTGACGGTGTCGTAGCTTGCCTGCTGCATCGCGCGCAGCAAAAGGTAAGACAGGGCGCCCTTGTGCGGGGAGTCTTCGAGGGTCTGCAAGAACTGCGATAGCTCCTTGGGACTTGTGACGTCTTCGGGATCGAAATTGTAACCGAGCGCTTGCGCAAGGCCGGAAAACTGACTGAGCCTGTCGGCATCCGGCATGCCGTGCACGCGATAAATGGCCGGGATCTGACGTTGTGCGAGATCGGCCGCCACCGTTTCGTTGGCGAGCAGCATCATCTCTTCGACGAGCTGATAGGCCTTGCGGACGCCGGGATCCTTGCGTGAACGCGTAACGTTCTTGGGCTCGCCCGTCTCTTTGTCGAGCTCCACGGAAGGCTCAGGCAGATCGAAGTCGAGCGAACCGCGCTTCATGCGCCGCGTGCGCAGGATCATCGCGCACTCGCGCAGCACCTCGAGCATGGGCGTGAGCTGAATGGCTGCACGCTCAGGTTTGTGGTTGTCGCTCAGGCCGAGCGCGTGCGCCACGCCTTCGTAGGTAAGGCCCGCTTTGCAGCGCATGAGCCCTTCGAGGAAGCGATAGGAGCGCACCACGCCTGCCGCAGACAGCTCCATATCGATCGCGAGCGTCAGTCGATCCTTGTGCGCCACGAGCGAAGCGAGGTCGCTCGAAAGCTCAGGTGGCAGCATTGGAATTGCGCGGTCGGGCAAATAGATCGACGTCGAACGCGCGAGCGCCTCGGCATCGATCGGGCTGCCTTCTTGCACGTAGTGCGAGACGTCTGCGATGGCGACGACCACGCGATAACCACCCGCTTCGTGGCGGGCGATGTAGATCGCATCATCGTGATCGCGCGCGGTGGCGGGATCGATCGTGACGAGATCGAGATGCCTGAGGTCAATGCGATCCTTACGCTCTTTGGGCGATACGCGACCCCCGAACGCGCGCGCAGCTTCGAGCGCATCTTCTGGGAACTCTTCGAGGATGCCTTCGCGCAGCTTGATCTTGGCGACCTCTACTTCCGCGGCGCCTTCGATGCCGAGCACGCGCACGATGCGCGCTTCGGGAATGCTGCCGTCCTCTGGGTAGAGTACGACTTCGCCGACCACTTCGAGCCCGGGTACGGCATCGCCAGGCACCGTGTCGACGATGCGCACTTTGCGGGGCAAGCGCGCGTCGTTCGGAACGATGAACAAGCCTTGGTGTGTCTGCTCCAGCAAACCGGCCACGTACTTCATGCCGCGCGCGAGCACAGCGATGATGGTGCCATCCATGCCGCGCTCGCCTTGGCGAACGCTGACTGCGACCTTGTCGCCGTGGAGCGCGCCAAGCAGCTCGCCAGGCGGAATGAATGCGTCACCCGAGCCGTCTTCCAGCGTCACAAAGCCGTGGCCGCGCGCCTTGATCCGTAAGGTTCCCACGCGCGCGCTCGGTGCAAAGCGTTTGGGCTCGTATTCGCGATCGCTGACGCGTGCGCGCGGCGCAAAACGCCGGGCTTCCGCAGTTTGCGTGCTCGCGGCAGAGCGTTTGGGCTCGGGCGCGCGCAGGCTGGGGGTAAAGCGTTTTGGGTCTGGTTCGCGGGTGGTTTCACGTTCGCGCGCAAAGCGTTTTGGCTCTGGTTCGCGGGTGGTTTCACGTTCGCGCGCAAAG
>JBKJIA010000404.1:0-10235 GCA_046598735.1 Polyangiales bacterium | reverse complement strand
GCCGAACGCTCGGTCGCACGCTTTCAGCGCGAAGCGCAGATCGCTGCCTCCATCCATCACCGCAATATCGTCTATATCAGCGACTTTGGTACAGACAACGGCGCACCGTACCTGGTGATGGAGTTGCTCACGGGCGTGCCGCTCTCGGAGCGCATCGTCGTGGGCGAGCCGTTGAACGTGGCGACTTTCCTCAGGTTCATGGAGGAAATTTTGCAGGGCCTGAGCGCCGTCCATGATGCGGGCGTGGTGCATCGCGACATGAAGCCGGAAAACATCTTTCTCGTGCGCACGGGCGCCACCATCTTGCCCAAGCTGCTCGATTTTGGTGTCTCGCGCAGCACTGAGCGCGGTCAAGGCCACACCATCACGCGCGAAGGCATCGTGATGGGCACGCCTGAGTACATCGCGCCCGAGCAAGCACGCGGTCGCATGGCCGACGTGCGCAGCGACATCTACAGCCTCGGCGTGGTGGTCTACGAAGCCCTCGCCGGTCGCTTGCCATTTCAAGCGGACAACTCCGCAGATTTGATCGTGGCGGTGCTCAATGCGGATCCCATCCCGCTGCGCTCGCTGCGACCCGATCTCGGTGAGGCGTTGTCCAAGCTCGTGCACAAAGCGATGGCGCGTAAACCTGACGATCGCTTTCAGAGCGCCGACGAAATGCGCCTGGCCATCCTTGGCTTTCTCCAGGCTACGCCTGCGGCCGAAGAATGGCTCTTGCCCAAGCGCTACCTGGCACCGCCCACCACGCCCAGTCTGCACAGCGGGCAAACACCCACCGAAACGGAAGTTTTGGCGACGCATGCCAGCCCCACGTCGGGCGCCGCGATCGCCGGTCTCAAAAGCTCTAGGCGCGCGTTAGCGGCGCTGGGGCTCGCTACCGCGGCGGCCATCATCGCGTTGATTACGCTGGCCTTCGCGAGCGGTGACAGGCCCAATCCCGCGGCTCAAGCGCGCGTTGCGGCACGCGAGCCTGCCGTACTCCCGGTCGTGCCGCCCGTCGTTACCGAGCCGCGTGCGCCCGCGCCCGGCAACGTCGTGATCGAGCTTTACGGCGTGCCGAGCGATGGCCAAGTGTCGATCGATGGCGTGGCCATCACGGGCACGAGCACGCAACTCGAGCGCAACTCGGGCATGCACACGATCGAGGTGCGCGCCCCCGGCAAAGAACCCTGGCACGTCATGCACGACGCCGCTTCCGATGGACGCTACGCGTTGTCACTTGAGTCCACGCGTACGAGCAGCCGTGATAGCTCGCGCACGCGCAGCGGCACAGACAAACCGCGTGGGACTGCGGGCAAATCAAAGCTCCTGCGCACACCAGACTTCTAGACGCTCGGCGACTGACGCGGGTCAAACCGCTCAAGCATGTGAGCGTCAGCTGGCCGTCCAACGCGGACCTTGCGGCGTGTCTTCGAGTACTACGCCTGCTTCTGTAAGTAGATTGCGAATGGCGTCGGCCTTGGCGAAGTCCTTCGCTTTGCGCGCATCGAGCCGCATCTGCAGCAGGCGATCGATAGCGCTGTCGCCGCCGCGCCCTTTGCCCGCAGCCGCGAGATCGACGAACGCATAATCTGCCGTCAGCTCCGGATACAGCGCGGGGTCGGCGATCTCGACACCGAGCACCCACAGATGACGCGTAAGTGCGCGATAGACCGCGAGCACAGACGACGCATCGTCACAGGCTTCGATGCCGGCCGAATAGAGCGCACTCATGTAATCGAACATGGCCGCTACGGCGTTGGGCGTGTTGAGGTCGTCGTCCATGGCCGCGATGAAGCGCTTCAAGAACGCTTCCGTGTGCGCGCCAAACTGACCGTGCACGTAGTGATGACGCATGCGTGGCACGCGCGTTTCTTCGTCGCGTTCCGACGCGTACACACCCGCCGGCAGCAGAATGTCGGTCTTGCCCGCGAGCTTGTCTGCAAGCACGGACACGAGCCGCTTGATGCGCGCGTAACCGAGCACGCCTTGGTCGAGCAAATCCCAACTGAAGGGCAGCTTCACACGGTAATGCTGGCTGGCGTAGAACCAGCGCACCTCGTCGTGACTGCGTTTCTCGAGCAACTCGCCGATGCCGATCACGTTGCCGAGGCTCTTCGACATCTTCACGTCTTTGAGATCGAGATGCTCAGGGTGCAGCCAGTAACGCACCCACGGGCTGCCGCACAAGGGCTCGCTTTGCGCGATTTCGTTTTCGTGATGCGGGAACATGTTGTCGATGCCGCCGCCGTGTACATCGAAATGCTTGCCGAGTAGCGCCGTGGCCATGGCGGAGCATTCAATGTGCCAACCGGGCCTGCCCTTGGGCCAAGCATCAACGCCGGTATTCCAGCTCGATTCGCTGCCTTGGGTGGGCTTCCACAGCGTGAAATCCGCGGGGTGCTTTTTGCGCGCAAAGTCTTCTTGCACGCGGCCGCTTGCGCCCACTTCTTGCTCGTCGAGCTTGCGACCGGAAAGCGCGCCGTAGTTTGCAAAGCTTTCGACGTCATAGAGCACCTCCCCATCGCGGGCGTAGGCGTGATTCTTATCGACAAGCTGCTTGACCATCTCAACTTGCTCGGGAACGAAGTCAGTGGCGCGTGTGTAGGCCGCGTAATCTTTGATGTGCAACAGCTTGCAGTCGCGACGAAAGCCCGCGATGTTTTTCTCGGCCACATCGATCGCGCCCTGCTGCTCATTGGCCTTGGCCATGATGCGGTCGTCGATATCCGTGTAGTTGATGATGCTGACAACGTGATAGCCGCGGTACTCGAGGTAGCGCCTGAACAGATCCCAAAAACAGTACGTGCGTGCATGGCCAATGTGCATGGGCGCATAGACTGTGAGGCCGCATGTGTAGATGCGTGCCACGCGCGGCTGGGCCGTGATGAACGGCTCGTGTTTTTTGGTGAGCGTGTTGTGGACGAAGAGCGCCATGCATACCTTTCGCGGAACTTCGCGGCCGCGCGCGAGCACTGATAAACCGCTGAAAGCACACGGTCAACGACCCGCTACCTGAGGCCGATCGAGAGCTTATCGAGATCTTATCGAGATCTTTCGCACGTAGTGCTGCTTCGGCGCGCGCGTTTGCTTCCCTCGATCGGGAAAGTACGATCGGCGCCAGTATGAACACCGAAGCCCCGCAAAAACCGTTTTCGATGGATGACCTGGTCGCACTGTGCAAGCGCCGCGGCTTCATCTTCCCAGCCAGCGAAATTTACGGGGGAATCAACGGTTTTTGGGACTTCGGCCCGCTTGGCGTGGAGCTGCGCAACAACCTGCGCGATGCGTGGTGGAACGACATGGTGCGCTGTCCGCCATCCGGGCCCGATGGCAAGCCGTTGAGCATGGTCGGCGTCGATACGGCGATCATCCAGAACCCCAAGACCTGGGAGGCGTCCGGTCACGTCGCGGGCTTCAACGACCCGATGATCGACTGCAAGGAGTCAAAGCGCCGTTATCGCGCCGATCACCTGCGCGTGTTTCGCCACAAGTCTGATCCTTCGTTGCCGCTCATCGCGTTCGTGGAAGGCGAAGATGAAGACGGTAAGAAGCGCGTCGCCAAGCTGCTCAAGGGCCAAAGCCTGGAGGAGTTCGAGGTCGTGCACATGCCCGACATCCCGCTCTTGGCCTACCCGCAAGTGATCGGCCCCGATGCCAAGAACATGGGTTCGCTCACCGAGCCACGTCAGTTCAACCTGATGTTCAAGACCTACGTGGGCGCCGTACAGAGCGAAGAAAATACCGCGTTTTTGCGGCCCGAAACCGCGCAAGGCATCTTCCTCAACTTCAAGAACGTGGTCGATACCTCGCGCGTGAAGGTGCCCTTCGGCATCGCGCAAATTGGTAAGGCGTTCCGCAACGAAGTCACGCCGCGCAACTACATCTTCCGTTCGCGCGAGTTCGAACAAATGGAGATCGAGTGGTTCTGCCATCCCGATGAAGCACGCACCTGGTTCGAGTTCTGGTCGGACGTGCGCAGCAAGTGGTGGAACAAAGTCGGCCTGACTAGCGCAAACCTTCAGGTGCGTTCGCACGACAAAGACGAGCTAGCCCATTACGCCAAAGAAGGCGCCGGCACGGTCGACATCGAGTATCGCTTTCCGTTTTCGTTCCCGGGCTACGGGGAGCTCGAAGGCGTGGCCCATCGCAGCGACTTCGATTTGCGTCAGCATCAGACGTTCTCAAAAACGAACCTGAGCTACTTCGATACGGACACGAACCAGCGCTTCGTGCCGCACGTGGTCGAGCCCTCGGCTGGGTTGTCGCGCGGTGTGCTCGCCTTACTATGTGAAGCGTACACGCCCGATCCCGAGCGCCCGAGCCAGGTGTACATGAAGTTCCACCCACGCATGGCGCCGGTCAAGGCCGGTGTGTTCCCTCTGACGCAGAAAGACGGCATGCCCGAGGTCGCACAAAAGCTGTATGACGATCTGGCGCGCACCTGGCCCTGCCAAATCGACATGAAACAGACGATTGGCAAGCGCTACGCGCGCATGGACGAAGCCGGCACACCTTACTGTTTCACGATCGATGGCGACACGCTGCAAGACCATACGGTCACCGTGCGCCATCGCGACACGCAACAGCAGGAGCGCATCGGCATGCACAACGTGCACGCGTTCTTGGCCGAAAAGATTGGCGGCTGAGCGCGTCGGCGCTGATAGGTTGGCAGGGGGCAGCCCACCTTACTTTGGCAGCAGACGACGCAAGCTGGCTCACAATGCAGTATCTGCGAACCTGCGCACAGCACCACAGCGGCGCACAGCTTCAGCTAAACCGTTGCAAAGATGTCGCTCGCAGACGGTTTACGGGCGCAAACAAATCTGCTGCAATACTGTTCGGGGGCAGATGGCAGAAGGCGCGTTGAGAGCCACAGTGAGCGGCGAGGCGTATTATCGCCCCAATCATCGCGCAGCGTTGCTGGTCGACGGCTACGCCACCGCATGCCCCGCCGACGCGACCGGCAAGGGCTTCTATTTCAGCTCATTTCTGCGCGAAGCCGCCTCCAACGGCCAGCATTTAGATGGCTACGGTCCCTATCGCGAATTCAAGGATTACCCGCTCAAAGAAGGCATCCGGTTGGTCGCAGAATGCGCGCGCCGTCTGTATCCGGATGAGCCCATCCGTGAAGCCATCCGGCGCATCGGCTGGACTGTCTTTCCGACCTTACTATCGACGATGATCGGCAAAGTCGTGTTCGGCGCGCTCGGCGACAACATTCCGGCAGTGATGGGCATGTCGCCGCGCGGCTTTGAGGTATCGATGAGTCGCGGGCGCTCCGAAATCATCCGGGTCAGCGCTCACGACGCCGAAGTGCGCATCAGCGACTCGTACCTGTATCCCGACTGCTTCTTTGTAGGCGTGTTTGAAGGGACCTTGGCCCACTACGGCAAAGAGGCGCAGGTAGAAGTCCGCAACGTAGGCAAAGGCACCTGCGAATATCACGTTCGTTGGTGACCACGTAGCGACGGGTCGACACCGATCCCTTAAACACCAAACCCCGAGCGCATCATCGTCGATGGCGTCCGGGGTTTGAATGTTCAGGATTGCTGACCTTGTGCGAAAGAGAGGACTCGAACCTCCACGGGTGTTACCCCACTGGAACCTGAATCCAGCGCGTCTGCCATTCCGCCACTCTCGCGAACAGTCCCCCAGGTCAAGGGGCCGCTGGGATATCTGGTCACCCAGCCCATGTCAAGCGCATGTCCGCCCGTTCTAGACGGGACCTTGGAAACGGCGCCCTGCCACGCAAGGTTTTCATACCCTCGCATGACCGTGCGTGGTTACGAACTGTGCGGCTCCCAGCAATGCTGATAAATTTCCGGCGATTGGGCTGGCAGAGCCCGGAGGTACGCCCATTGCATTCAACCCCTTCGCCTATGTCACCGCATCGCAGGAACGCCGGATTCACAATGGTCGAGTTGATGATCGTCGTGTCGATCATCGGCATCACGTCGGCGATGGCGGCATCCAGCGTGGGCGACGCGTTTTCTGAAAACCGAGCCAGTCGCGCGGCCCGTGAGCTCGTACGGGTCGGGCGTCGCGCACGCAGCGATGCCATGGGTTACCTGCGCGCCTACATGGTGTGGGTTGAGGTTGAGGGCACCACCAATCGTGTGTCGTTGATTCGCGGTTGGTCTTCGAGTTGCACCAGTGAGAACTGGGCCGGGCGTCTGGGCGCGGCGGCATGCGGCGCACTGACGGCGCCCTGCGTTGAACGGGTCGACTTCGCAGCTTCCCCGTACTCGAATGATGGTTATCCGGCGCGCATCGATCTAAATGCGGGCACTGCACCAACCGCGAGAAACGTCGCTATTTGCTATACGCCGAGCGGGCGCATGTACTCACAACGTACGACCCTGCTGAACGCAGTCACACCGGCCAGTTTCACGAGCGACAATGTGCTCAACAGTGGTGGGCTGCGTTTCTGGGTACGACGCATGGACGGATCCGTGCAACGGGGCGTGCAACGGTTCGTCTTCTTTCCGCAGGGTGCGCCCCCGAGGCTTGAGCGATGAAACATCCAACAGTAAGGTCCCGCGCGCGCGCCGGAAGCACCTTGATCGAAGTCATGACTGCCGTGGCTCTTTTGACAGTGGCATCTTCGGGTATCCTGGTCATGCAAGGCGCGACCACGCGCGCCAACCAGCAAGCTTATGAGAGCACGGTCGCTCTGAGCTTTGCGCAAACCTGGATCGATCGCTTCAAGCGTGACTCGTTGCGATGGGTGGCCATCGGAGTGGCGGATCGCACCAACGGCCCGGTCTACTTAAACGGGGCGTTGAGTGACGCTACGAGCACGACCTGGCTCGTGCCTGCTTACGTGGCCAACAGCGACGAATCCTATGCAGCCGATGCCTACGGTTTCGACGTGGCCAACCCGGTCGCCAGTGCGGCGCGCATTCGTTACTGCGTGAACTATCGGCTTGAGCTCCACGCGCGCGACGAAAACCCTGCCCTGCCTGGCAGTCCGTTGGACCAGAACTCGGTGCGCGCCGACGTGCGCGTATGGTGGCATCGCATGGGCTCCAATCGCACCGTGGGCACCATGGCCACTGGCTGCGCCACTGTACCCGCCGCTGGCGTGCTCGATTTACCGGGCACGCGGGAAGTGTACCTGTCGAACGTGTTTCGCTGGGAGGACATCATATGATCCCCGCGTCTCGTGCAAAGCCGCGTACGCGCGGCGGCTTCACCTTGGTAGAGCTGATGGTCGCCATGCTCGCCGGCTCGATCACGGTGGCTGCTGCGTATTATCTGAACACCACCTCCGTGCGCGCGATAGGCGACCAGATGCGCGCCTCAGACACTCAGATGTCTTTGCGTATGGCGATGGACCAAGTGCGCCGCGACTTCGGCCGCGCCGCCTACCTGGGAACGCGCGATTCAAGTGCGTTGCCAGGACTCGCATGTGGTGTCCCAACCAGCTCAGCAGGTCAGATCAGAACTGGCAACGTCATGATTAACGGGAGTGCGGGGGCCCTGGCGGTCCTGAACCCCGCCACGAACCTGACGCGCGCGGATCTCGTCACGCTCGATGGCAGTTTCTCGTCCGGCTCCATGTTTCTCGTAGACAACACGGTGGTCCAGGGCCCTAACGACGTGGGTCTGGATCCGACCCGCCCGTCGTTCATCGCTGCGTTTTCACCGCCCGTTGCCTGCCCCACGCCGACGGCGGTGGGGGTGTTCGACAACGATCGCTTCAACGACGTATTTCGTCCCGGTCGTGTGTTGCGCTTCGAAAATGGTGGCAACTTCTGGTTTCGCGTGATCACGGGCCGAAACGGTACTCCCGCGGTTCCCACCATTACGCTCGACTCCGCCCTGCCTGACGTGGGCTGTGCGGCGCGTGGCAGCTCTTATGTATCGGTTGTCTCTCGCATCCAGTACTCGCTGGAGGCCATACCGTCCGCACCCGGCAGCGACATTGCAAACCTGACGACGCCTTTGCTCGGAGGAACGGCCTCTGTCGGCTCGCAAACGCGCGCTGCCCTGGTCAGACGCGAGCTCAACTTTCCCGGCAACGCTGCCGTTCCGGCGCTGACGAGCGTGGTGCTCGACAACGCAGTGGAATTCCAAGTCAACGGCATCATCAACACCACCCCGGGCGCGATGCCTACATTCGCAGTGGTTGATTCGACTACGCCCACCACCATCCAGGTCCAGTCGACGCTGAATCCTGGGTCGCTGCGTTCCTTCATCGTGACACTGAGCGCGCGCTCCATGGAGGGCGATCGCGTGCGCGGCCACCTTCCCCGAACCGCTTTGACCTTACCCATGCTGACCTTCCAGATGGGTACAAGCCCCGCCGACGCCAACTACTTCGTGGCGCGCGTGAAGACGATGCGCTCCGAAATCTTTCTACCCAATGCCGTGAACTAAGATGAGACCCACCCACCCTAAGATGCGACGCAGGCGCGGCCGGCCCTCGGAAGAAGGGGTCGTGCTGCTGATCGTGCTGATGATCATCTTGCTCACGACCACCACGGCCAGCTTTGCGCTGCAGGGCTCCGCGGTCGAGGTACAGGCCGCTGGCGGCATGAAGCGCAATACGGTTGTGCGTGCAAATGCGGAATCGTTGGTGATGGCTGGGGCTGCGCTCGTCGATGCCGTGACTGATGAAGGGATCGAGACGCCCCCACCCGACGTGAGACTTGCTGGCATGGCGGCGCTGGATGCGACGAGGGCGCGCGGTGTGGACGTGACCAACTTCGAGGCGGCGACGAATCGTGTGGGTGACGAAGTACTCACCGAGGCCATGCAGCGCGACGACATCGGCACCGTGTCCGGTCTCCCGAGCTCGCCCTCTGTGCCCAGCTACCGCATCGTCAAAGAAACTTGGCCGCGCACGGATACATCGCCGGGCGCGAGCGCCACGCCGAAACGCATCGTGTGGACCATCATCAGCAGCACGACCCCTCCCGGAGACGTCACCACTCCCGACGAAGTGGGCTGCCGAAGCTGGCATCAGATGGTCAACGTTACTCAAGCCTACTTCGACGCCAATTAGTAAGGGGTCGCCATGAGAACCAAGCAGTACCTAGTCGTATCATTCGCCATCGCTACGTCGTGGCTCGCAACTTTCGCTGAGGCCCAGAGCGGTCTGGGGGACGTGCGATCGATCAAGCCCGTCTTGATGCTCGTGGTGGACACCTCCGGGTCCATGGAGCGCATGCCGACCAACGGTACGTGCGTGGACTGCCTGCCGACCTGCTCGGGCACGAACCCCGTGGCCGATTTCGCGCAGAAAAGCCGATGGACCGGGGCGATCGAAGCCCTGACCGGCAGCTACGTGGACTACACATGCCAGGCCGTGAGTCGAACGACGTATCCAACGACCGACTACGACTACGGCTATTACCTGCCGCATTACGCGCCCACCGCAACGGTGACGCAGACCAACAACGGCGTGCTGGACACGCTGCAGTACACCACCAAGTTCGGTCTGATGACGTTTGACGGACAGGGTACTTTCCGAGATGGCGAACCGCTGATTGGCATACGCGGCATTACGGATACCCAGGTGGCGAAGATTGGCGCCGCGCCTCTTTCGCCTCCCGACGCATCTTACGTAGGTGGCGCCGAGGGTCTGTACTCTTACGGTCCGCTCAAGCGCCTGAGTTTTCCAGGATGTGTCACCGACTACGCCATGAACCTGGGCGTGCGTGGGCCCGGGACCCATGCTGGTGCGATGGTGTCAGTCAGTGCGTCGGATGATGGCGCCGCAGTGCGTGCCACCAACGATGCGGTGCAAAACACGCTGCTCGGCGTCAGACCTTACGGTGGTACGCCGATCGCTGCTGCCCTGGATGATCTCAAATATTGGGTCAAAAACAGCCCGGATGTGAACACGCCTGCGAATGGCGGCCTCGATGCCTTCGCTGCGTGTCGACCCAAGTACGCGCTGCTGCTCACCGATGGAGCGCCGGACAGCTTGTTTCGCGACTCGCGTTACAACTGCTACTCGAAGGCGGATGCCACCTGCGCGGCAAGCACTTTCGACGCTCGAGTCGATGGCAAGTACCCTGGCTGCGAGTGTCCGTACGACACGGAAGTGGAAATCGCAGCTGACCTGACAAGCGGCACTAAGGCCTTTGACCAATTGTACGTGGTCGCGTTCAACGTCACCGATGGCGATGCGATTAAGGCGCTTGATCTGATCGCCAAGGCGGGTGGTGAAAAGGCCACGCCTGCAGTCAAGCAAGCGCAGACTGCTACCGAGCTACGCGCTGCTCTGCAGTCGATCTTCC
>JBKJIA010000365.1:0-9978 GCA_046598735.1 Polyangiales bacterium | reverse complement strand
ACTCAAGAAAAGGCGCGGCCCGATGGCATCGGATGACGCTGACGTGGACGCCGCGCTCGATGAGCTGCTGGGTGGCGAATAGCGCGAATAGTAAGGTTGCCGGGCGGTTGGCTTGCTTGCCCATTGCTGCGAAGCCTGGTCACTATCGCCGCAGACCGTTTCCGGTGTTGACGGCTTAGGCACGCGCGCTAGGCTCGCGACGGTCGTGGCAAATAGTTGCGATGTGCGGGCATAGCTCAGTTGGTAGAGCGCTAGCTTCCCAAGCTGGATGTCGACGGTTCGAGTCCGTTTGCCCGCTCCCCTAAAACACCGTCAAAATGGCACTTTCTCATCGCATCACCTCGCAGGCTTCCGGTCGGTTCCAAAAGAAGTTCCAAACTTTTCAGCCCTCGCGCACGAGCCGCAGCAATCCGCCGACGGCTTTCCGCTTCTCCTCGATGCTCACCTGGCTGTAGTGCTCGGCCATCTCGTCGGAGCTGTGGCCGGTCATCGCCTGTAGGACGATGTTTGGCCGTTGAGCTCGGCGACCTGCCGGACCAGGTTGTTGAACGTGTGACGAAAGCCGTGAACCGTGAAGTCGGTGGGCAGGCCCGCGGCGGTCAGCGCCTTGGTGAGCGGGTTCCGGGGGCCGTGTTGTGGAGCAGCTTGCCGGCTTCCCGTGACGGGAAGATCCAGCCGCCGGGGTTCGCCGAGCTGTGGTCCGACAATGCCCTTCCGCTGCGACCGGCGGATCCAAATTTTGCCGGTCACGTCGTCGATGTCGCCGATGCTCTTGCTCGGCTTGGTCTGGCTGTGATAGGCGCGATCACGCTGCCTGATGAGGAAACGGAGCGATTGCGCCTGAACGATTTCAGAAAGAAGCCCGCAAGTAGATGACGAGGGGCTAAGCCTTTGGTGACGGCCCCTCTTGCGTTCGCGACAAAATAGTATTACTATTTATTTTTATGCAGTGCGAGTGGGACAGCGCAAAAGCCGACAGCAATGCAGCGAAGCATGGCGTCACGTTCCAAGAGGCGGCGACGGCCCTTGATGACGCGGGCGCGGTCTTCATTGCTCAGTCTTACAGCGGTGAGTACCGCCTCGCAGTGATCGGTTACTCGGCTCAATCCCGCGTTCTGTACGTTGTGTGCGTCGAGAGAGAAGGGGACGTAATGCGCATCATCAGCGCCAGAAAGGCTACCCGACATGAAAAAAGGACCCACCAAGAAGGTCGCTAAGAAGCGAGCGAGCGGCCACCCCTCGAAAGCATCGCTACGAGAGATGCCCGAAGCGAACGACTCGAACTCCATCGTATTTGGACGCGGTCCCGAAGCGCGCAAGAAGGCGCTCGAGTTCGTTCGCGCGCAGCGAGGGCGACCGAGGAAAGGAGTTGAAGCCGAGGGCACCGCGGTCAAGTCGCTGCGCTTGCCCCTCAAGGTCTGGCAGGACGTGGAGCGAGCGGCAGAGGCGCGCGGCGTGTCGATTCATGCGGCGATGCGCGAAGCGATCGCCAAGTGGCTCGCGGCCTGAGTGACGAGCTCGACTAGCGTCACTTGGTGCGCTTGCACAGCCGGCACGCGTCGCCGATCGGCTGGTCCTCGTCGCCCGCCGCGCACTCACAGCGTGCGTTCATGCGCGCGATCGCGGCGTGACGGATAGGCCGCGTTCTTCACGCGCCAGCCGCGCCCCCTGCCGTTCACTCGGTAGACGGTGACCTGCGAGGCGATGACGGTGAGACTCACGATCGCACCGTCGATGAGCACTCGCACCGCTGCTCAGGCGCGAGGCACGTCCAGCACGTGGGATCGTAGTCCTCGGGCTCGGGCTCGTAGGCGGAGCCGAGGCGCAAGCCCAGCTCCGCTTTTTCGCGCCTGTAACCTTACTGATGACGATCTGCCGTAGCATGCCAGGCGACGTGCGCGCGAGATTGCCACGGTCGCCCAGGTTGGAACGGCCAAGATGCGCTTCCAGCGCCCCTGGTCACGGGTATCGCGCCGCACGTGAGGCAATGCGCGTCGCTAAACAGTGGCTTTGCCGGCGGAACAACCGCAGCTCCGGACGCGGCACGAGCGTTGCAATGCAAGGGAGTACATGACGTGTTGCCGTTTGAGCGCGCGTTTCTAATCAAGGAGACAACATGGAAAAGCCGTTCGGAACCTCCCTCGTGCTCGGCACGATCTCACTTTTCGCCCTTGGCTGCGGCACCGAGGCAGCCGACCGAATCGACAACCGTCTTGACTGTCGTGAGATCTGCGGTCGCTACGAAGAGTGCGCGGACGACACCTACGACGTCGATGAATGCCGTGACGACTGCAGGGACAAAGCGAACGACGACCCGGATTTCGAGAGTAAGGTGGGTCGCTGCAGCGACTGCATCGACGACGACAACTCTTGCACGTCCGATGCGTTCAAGTGCGCGGCAGACTGCGCTGGCGTGGTTCCCTGATTAGTCGAACAACGACCTCACGAAGTATCGCTTCCACTCCGAGATGAAACCGCCGTCGAAAAGGACGCTGGGATTCATCTCGGAGTCGTTGTTCGTTTCGTGGTCGAGGCCGAGAGGATGGCTCAACTGACGCCGTACTCGGTCATTCCCACAGCATCGCCCCGCAATTTTTCGAGAAATTGTAGCAAGGCGCGCGATCATGACGGGGATGACCAAGCAGACGGATGTGATCGTGGTCGGTGCGGGGCACAACGGGTTGGTGGCAGCGTTGCTGCTCGCGCGCGCGGGGCGAAAAGTCAGCGTGCTCGAAGCAAGCCATACCATTGGCGGCGCATGTCGAACTGAGCAACCCTTCCCTAAGGTTCCCGGCCTCAAACACTCAACGGGGGCTTACCTTTTGGGCCTGATGCCCCCCGAGCTGATGAGCACGCTCGGCATCAAGCTTCCGTTGCTGCGCCGCGACCCCCACTACTTTTTGCCCACAGAACGCGAAGGCTATCTGCTCTTCGGCAGTGATCGCAGCGCATTCGAGGCACAAATGCTGCGCTTCTTTTCCGCGCAAGACCTAGCTGCGCACCTTGCGCTGCAAGCCGAGATAAGTGCGCTGCGCGATGATGTAGCGGCTACGTGGCTCAGCGCGCCTTACAGCATCGAAGAAACAGCTGCGCGCTATGTGCGCCCCGCGCTGCGTGATGTCTTCGTCGGACTATGCCGGGGCAGTATCGCTGACTACCTTGCGCGCTTCGATTTCAAAAGCGAGCTGATTCAAGCGATGTATGCCGTGACTGACGCGTTCAGCGGTACTTCTGGTGGCTGGCACACACCCGGCACAGGACACAACTTCCTCGTCCATAATATGTGTCGTCTTCCCGGCTCCGATGGCACGTGGATGATGGTGCAGGGAGGCATGGGTACGGTCACGCAAACGCTGGCGCAGGCTGCACGCGCGGCCGGCGCTGAGATCTCAGTAAGTAACCCAGTACAAACGATCCTGGTCGAACAAGGTAAGGCACGCGGTGTTCTACTCGCGAGTGGTGAGGAGCTACGCGCGGAGTGCGTCGTAGTGAACGCCGATCCGTTTCGCATGCGCGAGCTGGTCGGCGCCGCAAGCTTCGATGCCGAATACAACGCGCGCCTCGATCAGTATGTAAGGCCGGGTTCCACCTTGAAGCTGAACCTTGCCCTGCGCGATCTGCCGCGTTTCACCTGCCTGCCGGAAGACCGCGGTCAACATCAAACCACGATGCATTTACTACCGCAGGGAGGAGACGTGCTTACACAGATACGGCAGGGGCACGCTGAGGCCCTTGCCGGCAGGCTGCCGCAGACTCCTACGATCGAATGGTACCTGCAGACTACCCTCGATCCTTCGCTGCAGGACGACGCGGGGCATCATAGCTCCGCTCTGTTCGTGCAATGGGTTCCACTCGACATTGCTGGCTCGAGTTGGGACGCAGAGGCTGACAAGTACGCCGATTACCTGCTGTCTATTTGCGACCGCTTTGCGCCCGGTACGTCAGAGCTGGTCGTGGATCGTTTGGTCCTCCATCCCCGCGCCATCGAAGAGCGCTTTGGCATTCGCCACGGTCACATCCACCACGTGGACAATAGCTTTGGCTTCTCGGATCGTCTGCCCTACGCAACGCCGATAACCGGCCTCTTCAGTGCCAGTGCGGGCTGCCATCCTGCGGGTTCCGTGATCGGCGCTGCGGGGCATAACTGCGCCATGCACGTGCTCGCGCACACGTGAGTGTCAGGGTGCGTCGGTGACCGAAGGATAGTAGCTCAACGTCGCGCGCCGAACCGTCAGGTCGCTCGGCTCCGCCCCTGCGTGTGGCGGCTCGTCCACGGCATGGGACCCGATCACGAAGATGGCAACGCACTCGCCAAATTGCGCCTTGAGTAGCGCGCGGGCGGCGCCCTGGATGCGAAATGCGCCGCTGCTCGTACGCTGCGCTGCCACGGGCCAAAGCTCAACCTTACCATCGCGCTCTAGGAACGTACTGAGGATAAGCTCTGCGCTTGCGCGTACGCTGGGCGTGAGCTTGATGTCGAGCAAGGAATCTGGAGTCACCCGTAAGGGGCCCCTGGCCGGGGGTGCGCCGCGCTCGCTTGCGATCTGACCCTCGATCACGAGCGCATACTCCGGAACCTGAGTATTGTTGGGCCGCACGACCAGCAGCGCACAGGCCGCAACCGCGAACACCGCCGCGGCCGTGGCAAAGCGCTGGTAGCGACGACGCCGACGCGCAGCATCGAGAGATGGCGCCCCCGCCTCAGCGGCCAACTGTGCAGCCATCCGTTCGGCCATCCGTTCACGAAAGGACGCATCGAGTGGTGCGTACGCTTCCATGCGCAGCGCGTCGGCCTCGTTGTCTTCCGCTAGCGCGCGCAGGAACGCTTGCTCGTCGCGAGACAGCTCGCCTTGCGCGAACAGCTCCCAAGTATCCGCCTCCTCGTCCAAAGCGGTAGGGTCCGGCTGGTGATCGGTCATGACTGTACCCATTGGCCGCTCTCGTTGGACAGCTCGGTTGCTAGCTGCCGCGCCATCTTACGGATGCGGGTGCGCCACGCATAGAGAGCATCTGTGGTAATACCGAGCTCGGCACACACCACTTCGGGCGTCTTTTCATCACAAAACAGGAGCTCGAATACGCGCACGCCCAAGGGGCTCAAGGTAGTGCGTAAGCGAGATAGTAAGGTACCGGTCATCTGCCGCGTAAGCACGTCGCTATCAGGCGGTGCGATGCTGGAGGGCCGCGCCTCGAGCGCTTCGGAATCAGTCGGGGCTTCCGTGTAAGGATTGCGGCGCTTGCTGCGCAGGATGGATATGGCCTCGCGCTCCGCAATCAACGCCACATATTGCTGCAGGGAGAGACCGCGTTCGGCATCCCAGGTGCGTAAGGCGCGGCCCCCGTCGGCGAACAACGCGCCCAATACGTGCTGGACGATGTCTTCTACGTCCGCGCGCACGTGCCCGCGTCTGGCTCCGCTTGCGCTGCGCATCAACACGCGTGCCACACGTCCTTGGATAGGCGGGGTCAAGACATCGACGAGCTCGCGCAGAGGGGCACGTTGCCCTCCGAGTGCACGCTCAATCAAGTCTTGCGGGTCGCTGAGCACGGCACGCTCCGGGAGCCCTACGTTGGCCGCCCCATTGCGGCCCACGCTGACTCGTTTTTCACGCTTACACTACGAGCACGCGCCAGGTTCCATCCCCTGTATCGCATGGTGTTCACCGCACCGTTGGCATTCTACAGCGCTGCGCTATGGGTCGAAAGATCGCAGTCTATGGAGAGCATGAAACCAGTGAACAAGCGCGCACGACTCGGAGTGGTGTTGGGAGGCGGCGGCGCACGTGGGGCCTACGAGGTCGGCATATTGTCCGGCGTACAAGACATCCTGGGTCGACACGGGCTGCCTTTTACCTGCGATGTGTTCGTCGGCAGCTCGATCGGAGCGTTGAACGCGGCTTGGCTTGCCGCACACGCTCAAGAGCGCGACATGGGCGCAGAATCGCTGGTGCAAGAATGGCTTTCGCTGCGCCTCGAAGACAGCGTGCGCCTCCACACCAATAGCTTTCGACGAGCACGCGGCAGCGTCGCCGAGCACGCATTTTCGCTGCTCGATCCGAGCGCCATGGAAGCGCTCACCGAAAAGCGCATTCCCTGGACGCAGCTGCATTACAACTTGGCTTCCGGAACCGTGCAGGCGCTGGTGGTGACTGCGCTCAACATCGCCACCGGTCAAAGCACCGCGTTTGCGCAGCTTTCGCCAGACGCAAGCTATCGTGCTTCGCGCGATCCACGACGCACGGCCAAGCTCGTACGCATGGGCGCAGAGCACGTGCTCGCATCCTCTGCGTTTCCCTTACTGTTTCCGGCGCGAAAAGTAGAAGGTAAGATTTACTGCGACGGCGGCTTGCGCCAGAACACGCCGATTGCGCCCGCCCTGCGCGCGGGAAGCGATAAGTTGCTCGTGATCTCCCTACTCGCCAAGAAGCCGCGTTTGAAGGTGCCCGCTGCTCCGCCCACGCTCATCGAGGAAGCGCGCATGCAAGCCTTCCCAAGCCCGATCTATTTGATGGGTAAGCTGCTGACGGCACTCTTGCTCAATCCACTCGAATACGACTTGCAGGTGCTTGATCGTTTCAATCGCTTGGTGGAAGTGCTCGAAGAAGAGCTCGATCTCGAAGAGATGGTGCGTGTGCGCGAAGTTTTGACCAAGAGTCGTGGCGTTCCGTATCGGCGGGTGCCCACGTTGGTGTTCGAGCCTACGCGCGACATCGGTGCCATGGCAGGTCGGTTTCTCGAGCGACGCAAGGCGCAGTCGCTCACCTCCTACTCGCTCAAACGCTTGAATCGCTTGAGTCGCACGTGGGAAGCCGACTTCATGTCGTTCATCCTGTTCGATGGCGAATTTGCACGCGAGCTCATCGAGTTGGGTCGACATGATGCACGCGAACGTGAGGCAGAGGTCGTGGCTTTCTTTCGCTAGCAGAGCAGCCGCTAGCAGAGCAGCCATGCCTGCCACGGCGCCTGCCAAGGTGTTTACGGTAGACGCCGAGCGCGCTCGTCAGCCCACGCCCGGTGCTTCGCGCCCGGTTTCGTTGACGTACTCCGTATAGCCACCGCCATAGGTACGCACGCCGCTTGGATTGATCTCGAGCACGCGGTTTGAGATCGCGCTCAAAAAGTAGCGATCGTGCGAAACGAACAGCATCGTGCCGTCGAACTCGGCCAGGGCCTTAGTGAGCATGGCCTTAGTATCCAAGTCCAAGTGATTGGTAGGTTCATCGAGCACGAGAAAGTTCGGTGGGTCGAACAACATGCCTGCCAGCACCACGCGCGCTTTTTCGCCGCCCGACAAGATACGACAGCGCTTGTCGGCGTCGTCGCCCGAGAAGCCGAACGCACCTGACAATGTCTTGAGCGACGCAATCGAGGCACGCGGAAATTGCGCTTGGAGCGCTTCGAGCACGGTGTTGTCGCCGTCGATGAGATCCATGGCGTGCTGCGCAAAGTAGCCGAGCTTGACGCTCGCACCCAAGGTCACGTTGCCCGCATCCGCCCGGACGGCACCGACGATGAGTTTCAGTAAGGTACTTTTGCCCGCGCCGTTTACGCCCATCACACACCAGCGCTCACGCCTACGAATCAAGAAATCGAGACCATCGTAGATGGTGCGCTTGCCCCATGATTTCTTCACGGATTCAAGGCGGGCCACGTCTTCACCGGAGCGCGGTGGCTTTTGAAAATCGAACTCCACTACCTTGCGTCGTCGCGGTGCTTGCACGCGCTCGATCTTCTCGAGCTTCTTGACGCGTGATTGCACCTGCGCTGCGTGACTTGCACGTGCTTTGAAGCGCGCGATGAACGCTTCTTCTTTCGCCAGCATCGCCTGCTGCCGCGAAAACTGCGCCTCCTGCTGCATCTCCGCGATGGCACGCTGGCGCAGGTAGAATTCGTAGTCGCCGGTATAAGTAGTGAGCTCACCGGCATCGATATCCACGATCTTAGTCACCAGTCGATTCATGAACTCGCGATCGTGGGAGGTCAGGATAAGCCCCCCTTCGAACTGGCGCAGGAATTGTTCGAGCCACACGATGGACTCGATATCCAAATGGTTGGTAGGTTCATCGAGCAACAGTGCGTCGGGGCGCATGAGTAAGATGCGGGCGAGCGCCACGCGCATCTTCCAACCGCCGGACAGCTTGGCCACATCGTCGTCGACGCTGTCCGCGGCAAAGCCCAAGCCGGAGAGGATCTCGCGCGCTTGCGATTCGAGCGCATAACCACCGAGCGCATCAAAGCGCGCCTGTAGCTCGCCGAACTCGTCAACCAACTTGTCTAGCTCGTCCGCGCGCGCAGGATCAGCCATGGCGTGCTCCACTTCGTGCAGAGCGTGCGCCACGGTTGCGACCTCGCCGGCACCCGCCATGGTCTCCTCGACCACGCTGCGGCCCTTCATCTCGCCGACTTCCTGATCGAAGTACCCCACAGTCACGCCGCGATCGACGACGACCGTGCCCGAGTCAGGTTGATCCTCACGCACGATCAACCGAAAGATCGTGCTCTTACCTGAGCCATTGGGACCGACCAGCCCCACCTTTTCGCCCTTGAATAGGCTCATGGAGGCGTCGAGAAATAGTATCTGCTGGCCGTGCTGCTTCGAGACCGCGTCGAGACGAATCATGCCCGCAATATGGCGGTTAACACGCGCGCCGCCAGGGACGTTCGCGCGGCTTCTCGTATCCCGTTCAGAAGCCCGCGCCGGGTTGCGCGAGGAATCTGACTTCTTCGGGTGTGGACATGCGCCCAAGCTGTTTGTTGCGATGGGGAAAGCGACCAAAGCGAGCCACGATGTCGCGATGGCGTACCGCAAAGTCGTGGTTGTTGCGCAGACGTTCTTGGAGTGGCCCGTCCGCTTCGGCCATGAAATCTGCGAAGCACCTCACGCACTCTTCTTGGATCTCGAGATCCTCCGAATGCATGAGCGGCAAGTACATGAACGAGCGCATGTCACCGAGCAGCTGCCGATCTTGGCTGCGATTCAAGCCTTCGAGCGCCGTCTGTAAGGCCTGCGGATCCACTGCGAAAGCCAGCAGCGTGTCGCGAAAGATGTTGCGCGGAAATTGGTCGAGCGCGATCACGTACGCGAGTCGGCCCTCGGCGGTCTCTAACCATGGCTCGCATTCACCGCGCAGGACCGACAGCATCAGATCCATGAAACCTTCGCGCACCTTCTGATCGAAGGCCGGATCCTTTTTGTACCAGCGACCCGCCACGTCAGGCGCAGCCAAACCGGCGGGCGCCGTGCCGAACCAAAAACCGAGGACATCCTTCGCAAGCAACGCTGTTGGCATGACCATCTCTTACGGCGGCGAGACGTGCGGAGGCAAGCGGGCTCGCAGCATTCACGGCTTTTTGGGCGACCGCGTCTACACGGCAATCGCGAGCGATTCCGAGCAGCTGGCCCTCTCAATTTGACGCAGCCCGCAGCTGGGACTAAACCACTCGAAGTTGAAAGTCATTTTCAACATGACTGGCGGAGGATGGACTGTGGATCGCTATTCGAACCTCAAAGACGGGTTTTCCCGCGCATTGAGCGCTGCGGAATACGAGGCTGCGCGATGAACCGCACCATCTGGAAGGCTTGCGCGCTCGCGCTCGGTCTGCTGTTCGCGCCCGCCTGCAGCACGACCGCAAAGCCCAAAGAAGAGAACCCAGCAGGGCGTCGCGTACTGTTGCGCCATCTCGGCGAACAAGTGTTCCTCAGCTCGATCAGCAACTTTGCGACTGCGGCCAAGGCGCTTGCTCAGCGCTGCACAACATACTCAGGTTCCCTGTCCGAGGAAGATCGCGCCGCCGCGCAAACCGCCTGGAAAGATGCCATGGCGGCCTGGGAACGCGTGGAAGTACTGCTGGTCGGTCCCGCCCAAGCAATCGGCAGCGCACCCGGTGCCTTAGGGTTGCGCTCCGAGATCTATGCCTGGCCAGATACCAACCTATGCGGTGTAGACCGCGCCCTCGTCAACGAATCTTATGTCGACT
>JBKJIA010000274.1:0-13040 GCA_046598735.1 Polyangiales bacterium | reverse complement strand
GCACGCCAGGAATGTAGAGCACATGATTGGCGCTCGGCATGAACTGGAACACGGCTTATTTCCCTTGGCGCGCGCGCTGAATGGCGCCGGAAAGACGCTCCACTTCGGCCGCGGTCTTGCGCTGAAGCAGGCCCAGGCGTGCCACGTAACCCAGGAGCAACACCATCACCACGCCGTAAGCCGACACCAGCAGTGGCCCGCCGGGGACTTGCTCGCCGCGCGAACCTTCCACCGCTTGGAACGTGGCAGAACGACTCTCCGCTGGGTCCTCGGCGTGCGCCGACGAAGCCCACACGGGCGTGGTCAATGCTGCGACCGCGAGTAGCGCCAATACGCGCAACGTCTTCATGTTTCCTCCAATACGCCGAGCTCTGCGGCATCGAGCTCCAAAGTGATCACGCGCTGACGGTCGCGTTCGGCTCGAGCGCGCGCCCAGATCAGTAAGATCGCAAGCGCCGTAAACGTGATGAACGCGAATAGTAAGGCTGTCTTCATGTCCGCATGCAGGCCGCCGCCCTTGGCGGTGATCACGGTCGGGTGTTGGCCGCGCCACAGCTGCACGCTGTAATGGATGATCGGCATCAAGGCACCGCCCAGCAGGCCGAGGCCGGCTGCGAACTTACGCTCTGCTTCGCCCGTGGCGCCCAAATTGCGCAACAGTAAGTAAGCCACGTAGATCATGCCGATCAAGAGCGTGGTGGTCAGACGCGGATCCCACGTCCAGTACGTGCCCCAGGCTTTGCGCGCCCACAACGGGCCGGTGATCAACACGATCAGGCAAAACATGCTGCCCACTTCGGCGCCGCCGACCGCGAACGCTTCCCAGGCGTCACTCTGTTTGACCAGGAACATGGCGCTGCCGATCACGCACAAACCAAAGCCGATGTACATCGCGTAGGCGCTGGGCACGTGGAAGTAGAAGATCTTCTGCACGATGCCCATCTGCAGCTCGGTCGGGGCCACGTAGAAGATCAAGTACAGCGTGATGGTCATCAGCACCGCGGTGAGCGCTGCGAGCAACAGAAAGCCGAGCGGCGTACCTGACGGTGTCGGACTGGAGGATGTGGCGTTCGCGTTCATAGAGTGTGAGGGAGGCTCCCGCTGGGCCACAGCGTGACATGGAAACACCGCTTCTGGGAACTCAACGTGGTCAGCCTTCTTCTTCGCCGCGCAGGGCTTTCAGGCGAGCGCGAATGCGCGCCTCGATGCCTACATCCTTGGGCTCGTAATAACGTTTGCCGGCTAGCGCGTCGGGTAGGTACGTCTCGCCTTTTACAAAGCCACCATGATCGTGGGCGTACTTGTAGGCCTCACCGTAACCCCACGCTTTCATATGCTTGGTGGACGCGTTGCGTAGCTTGAGCGGCACGGGCAAAGCGCCATGTTTTTTCACGTCTTCTTGCGCCGCAGTCCACGAGCGATAGCTCGCGTTCGATTTCGGCGCGCAGGCCAAGTAATGACAACACTGCGCGAGCGCGAACATGCCTTCGGGCATGCCCAAACGTTGGAAGGCTTGGTCGGCGGCAAGCGCCTGCGTAAGCGCGCCGGGATCCGCGAGGCCGATGTCCTCGCTTGCGAAGATCAGCATGCGTCGCAGCACGAACAACGGCTCTTCACCGGCTTCGAGCATGCGCATCATCCAATAAATAGCCGCGTCCGGATCGCTGCCGCGCATGGACTTGATGAACGCGCTGACCACGTTGTAATGCTCTTCGCCGCTCTTGTCGTAGAGCAAGGTTTGCGATGACAACGCTTCTTCGATCGTCGCAAGCGAGATCTCGGAAGCGCCCTGCCCTGCCGCGTGACGTGCCGAAAGCTCGAGCACATCGAGCGCTCGGCGCGCATCGCCGCGCGCAGCTTCTCCGAGTGCGAGCAACACTTCGGACGTGGCAGACAATCCCAACATGCCCAGGCCCCGCGTGCTGTCCGTCAGGGCGCGCTCGAGCAACACACTCAGGTCTTGTGGAGTATGTGCATCGAGCCGAAACACGCGGGCGCGCGACAACAACGCGGCATTGACGGCAAACGACGGGTTCTCCGTGGTGGCGCCGATCAACGTTACGGTGCCGCGCTCGACGTGCGGCAAAAGTGCGTCTTGTTGCGCCTTGTTGAAGCGATGGATCTCATCGATGAACAGCGTGCTGCGCTTGCCATATAAGCGCTTTTGCTCGGCAGCGCGGCCGATGATTTCGCGCAGCTCCGGCACGCCGCCCATCACGGCACTGAACGGTATGAGTTGCGAACGCGCTTCGTTGGCAATGACCTGAGCGAGCGTGGTTTTACCGGTGCCGGGTGGCCCCCACAAAATCATCGACGGCACGCGATCGGCCTGAATCGCGTCAAATAGCAGCTTGCCGGGCGAAACCAGATGGCGTTGACCCACCACTTCATCGAGCGTGCGCGGACGCATCCGGTCCGCGAGGGGCGCCGTGCTGGTGTCGCGCGAAGCAGCGTGATCGAACAGGTCCATGAGCCCTTACGCAAAAAGTTCGTTTCGAAGGGTGATGCCGCGGACGGGATTCGCAAGTACCAGTTAGAGCCCTTGCTCTAACAGCCATGGATAGATCGGCAGTGTCATCGTGAGCGCGGGCTCGGGGCGCAGCCAACCTTGGCCTGCATACCATTGGTGCAACTCCGCGCGCAGCGTGTGAAACGCGCCGTCGCTGCTCAAAAATGCGAGCAGCACGTCACACTGCTTTTCGCCGAAGTGGCCCATGATCGCCAGTGCGGTTTTGGCGCGTTGGGCGAGCGTTAGTGCTTCGGCTCGGTTGCCCTCGAGCAGAGCAACCTGCGCCGTCGTCAGCGGAATCAAGGCGCGCCCCACGCCGGACTGACTGTTCTGCATGGAGCGCAACAAGGCGCGCGCTTCTGTCAGCCGTTGTGCACGCAGTGGGCCCCGCTCTGCAATGGCTGCGCGCAAAGCCGCATCGCCACGACACCAAGTCAAAATCTCACGCACAAAACGCATACGCACAAGGAACGACGAGCGCATGCGCGGCCACGCTTCTTGCCAATAGCGGTAGGAAGCGGTGCCGCCCTGATACATGTAGATCGCACTGTGGGCCGCTACTTCGCCGAGATGTTGTCCGCCAAAAGCACCGATCGTCCACGGCGCCATCAGACGGCGCATTTCGACGAGCGCAAGCTCCGGCTCATCTCGCATCACGTGTCTGATGCAGCCCATGCCGAGCACGGACGTGAAAGCTTGCGCGAACTGGTCGCCGCGCGCTTCGGCTTCATGCATCCAGATCGTGGAGAACTTCTGAACACTCAGGTGTTCGCCCGCGTTGTACCACGCCTGCAGGAGGGCGCCGCGCGTGTTCGCGAGCAACCACGCTTCACCGGGACACTCTTCGCGATACAGGCGCTCGGCTTCGAGCAAATGAACCTTGGCTGCCCGCAAATCCCAGCCCAAAAACGCCACGTAGCCGCGCGTGAAAGTGCGATAGGCAGCAAGCTCCGGCGCCGCGGATTGCTGCACGAACGACCCCGCGTCCTGTAGCAGTTTCTCGAGCTTTTCTGCTCTGCCGCCGCGCACGCTGACGAGGATCGCCTCACCGCAAAGCGCAAGCCCCACGTGACGTGCGGAGCCTTGCTTGAGCGCGAGCCGCAGATGACGCGCCGAGAGCTCCGCGCTGCGCAACATGTCGGCCCAGATCAGTGGCTGCCACAGGCGCCACAAGGTGTCGAGCTGCGCTTCGACCTGCGGATCGATCTGAGTATCGTGCCGCAACGCAGGAGTCAGACCGATCGTACCCAGCTGCAGCCGTTGCCAAAGCAAACGTACCAACGTGCCCGTCGTACCGCGCGGCCAAGCCAAACCTGACTCTTCGAGCGAGAGCCGCGCCGCGGACAAGCCATCCCGGATCTCGGCCCCTTGCAGGAGCTGCTGCGCCGCGCGTACCTGTAACTCGCGCCTTTGCTCGGTGCTTGCGCCTTCGAGGGCACTCAACAGCACGCGTGCGGATTCGGTGCAACGTCCGGCGCTCGAGAGCGCTTGAGCCAGTGAAAGACGCAAGCGATGGGTGCGAACCTGAGTGTCTTGCGCTTGGCTGAGCTCGACCAACTTGCCATAGTGCTCGGCGGCGCGCTCGAAGGCCGCCTTACGGACCGCGGCCTCGGCCGCCTTTTCGAGCCAGGGAAACGCAAGCTCGTCCGCACCGGCGCCCAGAAAGTGGCGGGCCACCTCGGCCGGGTCGCTTTGCTCATCGCTCGCGAGTGCCTGCGCGAGCTTACTGTGTAGCAGCGCGCGCGTGCCGACGTCTAAGCCCGACAACAACGCTTCACGAACCCGATCGTGATAGCAGCTGAGCTCCGCGCCCCTTACGTTGCGAGCCAACCGCGCATTGCGCAGCTCCAGGGCCGCCCTTGCCAGCTCATCGCCCTGGGTGCCGAGCGCGCTTGCCAAAGTACGCACGCGCGTGGGTGCGCTCGCTACGGCCAAGAGCTCAAGCACGCTACGCGGTACGAGGCCCAAACGCGAAGCGCGCCGCCGCAACGCCTGATCCAAATCGAGGCCCTGATCGTCTTGATCCGTAGCCCCTGCAAGCTCGGCAATGAAGAGCGGATGTCCGGAAGTTGCTTCTGCAATGCTCACGGCGCGCGCGTCGCTCGCATCCGTGCCGAGCAAAAGTGCGCTCAACGTACGTGCGTCCGCTTGGGGCAGTTGCGACAACAGTAAGGTCGAGACATCGCGTTGCCCTGATAGGGCGCGCAGCTCCTCACCGAGCGCGCCTTCCAGGGCATCGAGCTTTCGAACCGTGCCAACGAACAGCCCTGGTAAGCTCGGGGCGCTGTCGAGCAGCACGCGCAAGAGCTGCACACTCTCGGTATCGCCCCATTGCAAGTCGTCGACGCTGACCAATAGCGGACGCGTCTCCGCGATGCGCACGAGCAGCTGCGTGAATGCGCCGAACAGCACGAACCGATCCAGATGGTCGCGCTTGCGAACGTGCTTACGGTGCAAGTGCGCGATCGCTTCCACTCGTCCCAACACCGGAAAGAGGATCGGCAAAAGGCCTGCATCGGGTGGCAGCAAGGCCTGAACCGCCTCGGTTGATAGCTCGCGCAAGTGGCGCGAGAGCTCATCGACTACGCCGTCAAACATCTTGAACGGCACTTGCTCGGCCGCATGACAGCGGCCTTCCAGGATCAACACACCCGGCGCACGCGAGCGCACAGCATCCAAAAAATGCCGCACCAGCGCGCTCTTGCCCACACCCGATTCGCCTTCGACCATCACGAACGTCAAACGGGTTTGTTGCGCCTGTTCCAGACGCTCTTGCAGGACCTTACTCTCTGTGCTTCGCCCCACGAAGAGCTCGCCCGGCGGCAAGCTCAAGCTGCGTGGGGGCACGAGGCTTACCATTGGCCGCCCCAGCGCCGAGAGCACCATCAGACCGTTAGGTCGTTCGCTCGGCTGCCGCGCGAGCAATGCGCCACAAAGCGCGTCGAGATCGCGCGGCACTCCTGGTCGTAGCTCACTCGGCAAGGGAGGACGTTGCTCTTGTTTTGCATGCAAGATTTGAAACGCCGTGCCTTCGAATGGCAGGTGCCCCGTCAACGCTTCGTAGATCAACACGCCGAGCGCGTACCAATCCGCCGCCTCGCCCACGCCTCGTTCGCGTGCTTGCTCGGGCGCCATGTAAGCGGCCGTGCCCGCTGCAGCCTCCGTCGTCTGCGTACCCCCCGATAGATGGGAGACCAGGCCAAAGTCGAGCAGCACCACGCGGCCATCGGGCCGCACGCGCACGTTCTGCGGCTTCACGTCGCGATGCAGGAGACCGCGCGTATGCAACGCAAGCAGACCTTGGGCGAGTTGCGCGATCCCGTCCCGCAGACGCGTTTCATCGAAGCCGCGCGCGCTCTGCTCGTCACGCACCCACGCGAGGAAATCCAGGCCGGGCACAAGCTCCATCGAAAAGCCCCAGCGCCCTTCGCTTTCGAACAGCTCGCTGACGCGCACCAAATTCGGATGCTGGATGTCCGCAAGCAGCCGGAACTCTTTCTTGAAACGCAGCAGCGCGTCGGCCCCAAAGCGATGCAGCTCCTTGAGCGCCACTTCTGTACCCGTTTCGCGATCGCGCGCACGCAGCACGCGACCAAAGCCACCCGCGCCGATTTCTTCGAGGATCTCGAAGCGACCGAACAGTGGCTCGCTCTCACCAGCACGACCTCGTTTGCGCGAGTCGTTCACCCTCGTCGCTCTCGTGCCCGGTCTGTCACAGTCATCCTCGCGGCGAGCAGTCGTGATGCCAGTCAGGTCATGGTAGCGACATGCGCGACCTCACGGACAGTAAGGCGCAAGCGTCGCGCTCAGCGCACGACTTTGAGACGGCGCGGGCCGCTTTCGGCGGGTGCCTTGTTGCCACCACTGCGCTCGAAATGCCGCAACGCGATGATCGACGTGAGCTTGTCGGCAATGGCTGCAAACGCGCGCGCTGAATCGCTATCGGGCATGGCCTGTACGATGGGCGTGCCGTTGTCGCCCCACTCGCGCACCTTGGGCTCGAGCGGCACCTGACCAAGCAGGGGTGCCTTGGCAAAGTCCGCGATGCGCTGACCGCCGCCCTCGCCGAACAGAAAATGCTTCACACCCGCGCTGTCGATGAAGAAGCTCATGTTCTCGACCACGCCGAGGATCGGCAGGTTGAGCTTCTCGCACATGGACACGCTCTTGTAGACGTCCTGAAGCGCTACTTCTTGGGGCGTTGTCACGATCACGGCGCCCGTGATCTTGAGCTTTTGCGCCAAGCTCAAAGCGACATCGCCGGTGCCGGGCGGCAAGTCCATCACCAGATAGTCAAGCTCGCCCCACTTCACGTCGCCCAAGAACTGCTGCAGCGCACCGTGCAGCATGGGGCCGCGCCAGACGATGGCGGACTTGGTGTCTTCCATCAAAAAGCCGATGCTCATCAGCTTGATGCCAAAGCGTTCGAGCGGCTCGATGGTCTTACCATCTTCACTGGCTGGAAAACCTTGGATGCCAAACATGGTGGGAATCGAGGGCCCGTAAATGTCCGCATCGAGCAGGCCTACGCGGGCGCCGGCGCGCTTGAGCGCAAGCGTAAGGTTCACGGCCGTGGTGCTCTTGCCCACGCCGCCCTTGCCACTCATCACCAAAATGACGTTGCGTACGCCAGGGATAGGATCTTCTTGACCCACCTCGCGCGTTGGAACACTCAGATCCCAATCGAGCACGACCTTGTCGACGCCGAGCGGGGCAAGCGCCGCGTGAATGCGTTCGCGAATCTGCGCCTGCAGGGTTTCAGACGGCGCGCTGAGCTTGACGCCTGCGCGTACGCTGTCATCGACCACAACCACGTCGATCAACGTACCCAGGCTCAACATCGACTTGTGAAAGGCAGGATCTTCGACGCTGGCGAGTGCTTCCAGCACCGCTTCGCGGTTCAGCGATGACATGAGCGCTCCTATGATTTGGTGACACGGCGCAGGATCGACAGCCTTCGCCTCCGGGTCGACATGGGATAAGGCCCGCATCCTCCCGCGTCAAGAAGCCCTGCTATGCTCGGCGTCCTCATGCGCAGGAAACTGGCCCTCCCGCTCGCGATTTTCGCAACCTGCGCTGCTGTCTACGTGCTCACCCTGGGGCGCTTGGCTTGGGAACCGTCGCCCAACAACCACTTCGTGCACCTGGCGAACAGCTTTCTGCACGGTCAGCTCAGCGTGGTAGGCGACCAGCCGCCCGGAAATAACGACTGGGCTCGCTACCAGGGCCGCTGGTTTGTGTCTTTCCCCCCGTTTCCGGCCATCGTGATCTTGCCGGCCGTTGCGATCTGGGGCACCGCCACGCTCGATCGTCTATTCTGGGCCATCCTCGCCGGCCTGGGCCCCGCGCTGCTATTCGTGCTCTTGCGCAGGCTATCCGAGCGCGCTCAAAGCGGCCGCAGCACGCGCGACAATCTGCTGCTCACGGCCTTGTTCGCGTTCGGTAGCGTGTTCTTCTACGTGGCCGTGCAGGGCAGCGTCTGGTTCGCAGCGCACGTGGTCGCCACGTCGCTTATCGCGCTGTACTTACTGTTCTCACTCGATGCCAAACATCCCCTGCTCGCAGGAGCGATGCTCGGTTGTTCGTTTCTAACGCGCACGACGACCGCTTTGCTCGTGATCGTGTTCGTGGTGGAGGCCTTTCGCGCCCAGCGTCGCGATGCGGCGCTTAAGCCCGCAGCATCGAACCAAGACGCCTCCGAAGTCTGGCCGCCGCTGCGCGCCTTGCGTTGGTTTGCCGGCGGAGCTTGGCCGCGCGTGATCAAGATGGGCGTGCTGTTCGCGCTGCCCGTGCTCGCCTGCAGCGCGTTCCAACTATGGATGAACACCGCACGCTTCGACGACCCATTCACGTTCGGTCACGAGTATCTACAAGTGCGTTGGCAAACTCGCATCCAAACCTGGGGCTTGTTCAACTATCACTATTTTTCGAAGAATTTAGCCGTGTTTACCGCGGGCATGCCGTGGATTACCAACACTGCGCCCCACCTCAAGATTAGCGGACATGGCCTTGCGCTGTGGCTGACCACGCCCAACTTACTGTGGTTGCTTTGGCCCAAGCGCCTGGACGCGCGCATGATCGGTCTGTACTTGGCCTCGGGCGCGGTGCTGCTGCTTAACCTCTGCTACCAAAACAGCGGCTGGGTGCAGTTCGGCTATCGCTTCGCGCTCGATTACTTACCGTTGTGGTTCGTGTTGCTTGCCCTCGGTAAACGCCGCTTTGGGCCGGGCTTTTGGCTATGCGCGTTGTTCGCCGTAGCCATCAATACGTTTGGCGCGGTTACGTTCGATCGCGCGCCACGCTTCTACGACAACGACGGCACGCAAAACCGCGTATTTCAGCCTGATTGACGACAGGATTGAACAGAACGCGGCACGAGTCTCAGCCTGTGCTCGATTCCTAGCCGAGGAGTCTGCGCGAGAGCCAGCCGCCACGCTGACGGGAGTAGATGCGACGCATCTCGACGACTGCGCGACCCAGCGCGATGCGACGGCCCTCCAGGTCTCGCACGACCTGAAAGCTCTCGCGATAACGCCGCACGCTGTCCAGGTAGTCGACCCACCCTTCGCACCAGTTGATCAGAGTTGTGAGTCGGGTTGGGCGCGCCGTGGCTTCGAGAGCCGCGCGTCTGAGGTGGTACGTTTCCTCGAGCCGACGCAGGGTGCGCTCCAGTAAGAGCTGCTCGTCTGGTGCCAGTCGATCGGCGGGAATGCGTGCCAACACCTCCTTGGCGAAGCCTGTGTCGACGATGCCGTGATCCTCATAACCTTCGAGCTCTCGAAGCGCCGCCAGACGCTCAGCTGGCTTGCCGCGCTGGATTCGCTTCACGAGCTCCGTGACTTGGTCCAGGGCCTTCCAGCGGTAGACGAAGTCGAGGCCCGTACCCTTGATGTTCTGCATACCCATGATCGTGCAATCGATCCCCGGGGGCACCGCGCGAGCACAGCGGTCGATCACCTGATCGCCAGTCGTGGCGGCGGCTTCGATCACGTCGATCAGATCGAGAAACAACTCCCGGTAGCGCATCCCCACGAGCCGATTGATGGCTGCGACCTGGACCCCGGGTGCAGCGAGCGATGCGCGTAGCCCGGCGTGCACGAGGACGCGCGCGAACAGGCGATGGAAGTGTTCGAACACCTCCTCGGTGGTGGCGACGGCGACCACCTCCGGGAGTGCATCGAGCGCCACCGTCGAGGAGTCGGGTACGAGCGCGTTGGCGAAGGCGTCCGCAAGCTCGCGGTCGCCCTTCGATGCGGCCAGCACCTCTTCCAGACTCCGATCGCCGCGTGCCGTCGAGAGGCGCGAAGCGAACAGCTCCAAGAGTGGTACCCGTCGCTCCGGGGACAGCGATAGGCCCGCTCCTCTCGCGTACACGTCAAGTCGCTTGACGATCGCATCTCCCGAGGCGGCCGGCACGCGCACGCGAGCCAACGTCATCGCCAGCCGTTCGAACGCTCGCTCCGGTGCCACACCTGCACCCGCTAGCTCGTCTGCCGTGACGACCTCGATCTCGCCGGCCAGGCGGTCGAGAGCCTCGTGCACGTAGCCTGTCAGCCCCGTGAGGTTCGTGCCGATGAACACGTGTCGGTCTGCTGCCACATCGTTGACGAGCAAACGCGCGAACACCTCGGAGCGACTGATGCGATCGGCCCGGTTGTTCACGACCGTGGTCACCCAGCGCTCCGGCTGCGTTTCGAGGTCGAAGCTGTCGCAGCCCGTGCGCCGCCAGTTGCTGAGCGTACCGTTGCGCTCATTGGCGGAGCACCCGTTGATGAAGCGTAAGGTCCGACCGCGCACGCGTACATCGGGATAGGTCTTGAGCACACCGAGGTCGGGAACGACGTGCTGGGACATCAGATAGATGGCCAGGTTCGGCTCGATACCGAGCTCGCTCGCCATCCGTCCGACGAGCGCGATGTTCCGCGGGTGCTCCTGGTAAGGGAATAGCTCGAGCACATCCTTCGCGATCAGGTCGCCATCGCGTGGACGCACCGCGCACAGCTGCGTGTTGCGCTCCTGGGCCACGGTCTGAAACAGCGGCAAGAAGTTCTCTTCGGATGTGATCAGCGTCGAGTTCTTCGGGATGAAGCCGGAGATCACGCGCGCCACGTCCATGCCCGCCGGGCCCTGAATGTCCTCGTGGTCCGGGTACGCATTCGTGAGCGTGACGAGGTCATCACGCATCCAATCGTTCTGGAGCACGTCCACATAGGTGGGGTTGAGCGCCATGCACTCCCACAGAAAAACCTCCGCACCTACCTTCGATGCGAGCTTCACCATCTCGGCCTGCTCCCAGATCGTCGCCTTGTCGTAGGGGCGGAAGATGAAGATCTCCTGGGGTGTCTGACCTGGACTCGAGTGGATGAACATCGCCTCGCAGCCCGTGGTCTTCACGAACACCTGAAACCCAAGTCCGTGGAACAGGCCCGCTTTCAACCGCTCGGTGCCAGACTTGCCGCGCGTGCCCCAGCCCCCGATGCTCAAGGGAATGCGCGCTCGCGCACGATCGATATCCCTGCGCTTTGCAAACGCCACCGAAAGCCAGCCGGCGCTGAGCCCGCCGAGCAAAAGCGCGAGCGCGGCCTGGCTGTTGCGCGCCGGGGAGGCGAAGTAGTGACTGTGCGCTTGGGCCCAATCCACCCAGTTGGCCAGCGTCTCGCGCACGTCCGCGCCGGGTAGGCCCGACAGCACGCTCAGGGCGATCGACGCCTTTTTAGGGGGCAGCAGCTCCGCGGCGTGACGAGACAGTGGTTGAGCACGCCCGTGCGCGTCCGGATACTGCACCCACTCGGTATCGATTCCGTAGCGCTCCCTGACGAGCGCAAGATACTGGGCGCGCTCCCGTGGCTCGGAGCCGGCGAGCGAGCGCAACCGCAGGCGAGCGAGCTCCGGATAGTCGACCGTCATCAGCGCACGGTTCTTGATGCGCTTGAAGGCCGAGCTGGGTGATTGCACGCGCACGGCCCCATGGCTGCTCAGCACGAAGATGGGCCGCTGATGAAAGATGGGCAGGCTGAGCAGATCGTCCGCGGTCGGCAGGTGACGGCCCCAGCCGCGCTCCACGTCCACTGAGACGCGCTCACCGGGCACGACCGTAGCGGTCACCTCGTCTAGCTTGCCCGGATGTGCCCGGAGGTCACCCTCACTGATGCGACCCAGCGTGTGGCGAAACCCCTGGCGCTTGTTGGGTGCGGGCGTGCGGAGCTCGTGCAACACGCGCCAGGCTCGCGCGCCGAAGCGGTCTCCACGCCACAAGCGGATCTTACCATTCTCGACCTTACCGAGCAGGCCCCAGTCGGATCGACTCAGCACCGCAAGAATGCGCCCGAGCCATAGGGGGTCGGCAGGCAACGCTGGCAGGTCGGTCCCGGGCCTGAGTGTGACTCCCTGTCCAGGTTTGACGGCCTCGACCTCCTTGCGCAGAAACCGGACCCACGCGCGGCGCTCCGTGTCGAGCGATAGCAGCGTGAGCTCCGCCGCCGCGGCCGCCGCCTCGTGGACGTGCGCCGGGTGCTCCGCGCGCCGCAGGGCGTCGAAGGCTGAAACAGCACGCGCGCCGAGCTGCGCAAGCCAGCTCCCACTGGACGAATCGACCTGCTTCGAGCTCGACGTCGACGACTCGGCCTGGGCCTCTAGCTCCGGCGTGGCAACGCGCTCGATGAGGGTGCCCCATTCTTCGCAGCTGCACTCCAGAACGAAGGGATCGCGCTCCGCTTCGAGCACGCTGAGCACGAGATCCAGCCAGACTCCGGCGCGTGCATGTTGCTCGACTTGCAGCGCCGCGAGCGCTCCGCGTGCGGCCCCCAACACGGCGGAGGCGCGTACGCGAGGGCTCGGCTCGGGAGCCGCCGGGTCCAGCCCTGCCAGCGTGCGCATGGTCAGCGGCGCAGCGTGCTCCGGGTACTCGGGCAGCGCCTCGCACAGGCCGATTCGCACGTGCTCGCTCGGATCGTGGTGCTTGACGAGCGCGAGCAGAATGCGCAAGCCGTCGTCAGCGGGGAGCTCTCGTGCGACGAGGTCGACGAGCAGGCGTCGGACCATGAAGTCCTGCGGCTGAGCCAAGCGCGGACTCTGCAATCGGTCCACGATCAGGCTGTTGGCCTCGGCAGGACTGAGGCGAACCACGACTTGGACAGCGCTTTGCTGAACCCATGGGTGTGCGCTCGAGTCGTTCGAGAGATCGATGGCTTCGCGCAACGCGAGCCTGTCCGCCAGGTGGGCGAGTCTTACCCTGGATAGCGCTGATGAAAGCCGCGCCAGCGCGTCGAGCGCTGCGAGCTGGTTCTGCCAACGGCCGCGACGAGCCAGCTCTTCGCCGAGAAAATCGTCGACACGCACGTCGTCCACCAGCTCGTAGAGGAGCGGACGCACAGCGTCGCCCGGTGCGGCGCACGCGCGCTCCACGGCGCGACCGAGGACCAGCAGCGACAGCTCGACGAAAAGCAGACGCTGCTCTCGATCAAGGTAGTGACGCTCGCGCAGCGCGTCGTAGTTCAGGTATCGATCCAGCGCCCGCAGGTCCTCGCGCAGC
>JBKJIA010000265.1:0-4286 GCA_046598735.1 Polyangiales bacterium | reverse complement strand
GTCCATGTACGCAGGGGGCACGGCCGAGCGAATCTCGCACTTGAACCCGGGCTCGAGAGCACACAACGCCGAGCAGCCATCGCCGCTGCGCGTGTTGGCGTCGTCGCACGCTTCGCCGGGCATGATCTTACCATCGCCACACACCGCCTCGCACACGCCGTTGCTGCACTTGGGCTCGAGGGCACAGAACGGCGTGCAACCATCACTAATCTGCAAGTTGCCGTCGTCACATTGCTCGGTGCCTTCCCGCTTGGCATCCCCGCAAACGCTGCGTCGACATGCCTGGCCGGCAACTGCGCAGTGCCAGCCCTCTTCGAGACGGCAGTCCGCGCTGCAGCCGTCGCCAGCGCGCGTATTGTGGTCGTCGCAAACCTCGACTCCCTGGATGAGACCGTGCCCGCACACCGCGGGGGTGTTGGGAGGCCCGCGTTGAGTGATGTCGACCAAGGGCCGGAGGGTAACGCCTCCCGCGTTTGAGTCGTAGACGACATCGCGGGAGTTGCCTACCACCAGGTCGAGGTCGTTCGGCCGATCCCTCGCCTCGAAACAGTCAGGCTTGCACACGTCGCACTTGGTAGCCCCGGAGATCAGCGCCGAGGTCTGTAGACCGAGCTTCGCGGTCTTGCCACTTGCACCGGCGGGCTCCCTCATCTCGAAATGAGTGAGCGACTCACAGCTCGACCACTTGCCGGCCCGGCACGACATCGTGCCCCGCGCACACACGATCGAGCCATCGTCGTGGTGCTGGGCCGGAGGAAAGCAAGCCGTGGCAGCGCTCCCGGGCTCGCAGGCGCAGCCTGGCTCGAGCGCATCGCACCCAAGGGGCTCGGTGGATGGCTCGGCCGTCGCGGGTGCGGTCGACCTGGTGGCGGATGCCGGAAGCTCTGCGCCGGTTGTCGACGTCCCGCACGCGGCGAGCGCGCTGACCGAGATCAAAAGCCCGGCGAGGGTCGCCTTGGATTGCACGTCGATCATCCGCTGAAAATACATCGTCTACCCCTTTTTTGTGCGCCGCCTCAACGACAGTGCAGCCAGGTGCGACTGAGCTGATAGGCCCCAGTCTCCGGCACGCCATCGCTCCACGCGAGAAACAACTCCAGCCCGTCCGGCGCCGCGCGCAGGGCGATGGGGAGGTCGAGGTCATGCACGGCCGCCACGTCGATCGAGGAGATGCGCTCGCCCCCAGCATCGATGAACATCACGTGAAGCGCGGTGTCGGCCAGCAGCGCTCCGCGGTAGGCGACCACGTAGCCGCCGCGAAAGGCTGCTATCGAAGGAGAGAGCGCGCGCTCGCCAGACTGGTTGAGGGCCCGCTCCGAGCCGAGCAGCTGGCCTGCGCCGTCGAGACTTCGAAAGCGAATCTCGGCCCGCTCACCACCGATGCGCACGTCGAAAATCAGGGCGCCGCCTGCCGGGGTGACCGCGAGGTCGAGGTGGCCCTCGGCATTCCCGTCGGAGTCCGCCCGCACAAATGCGCCGACCGCGGCGCCTTCGTCGCTCAAACGCTGCAGGCGGACCTGACGCGAAGCCGCATCGACCCATGCGAGCAGGTAGCCTTCCTTGAGCGCTACGAGCGCGGGCCGCCCGAGGATCGCGCCAAAGCCCAGGATATCGTGCGCCGCGCCCTGGGGCGTGCCATCGGCATCGATGAGTAGCGTGCGCCCCTGGTCCGACTCGCGCTCTGCGCGCCATGCGACCAGCATGTGGTCATCGGCACCCTGGGCCACTACCGGTGCACGGTCGTCGTCCTCGTCGCGCGTCAGGCGCAGTGGCGACTCCGCACTCGCGGGCTCGCCCTGACTGGTTGTCGCTTGGGCGAACAACTCGAAGCTCCCGAGCTTACTGTCGGACCACACCGTCATGAATCCAGTACGGGTGGCTGTGGTGGTGGGGTCGAGCTGCTCAGAGCCTCCGTTGTCGAAAGCGGCGCCCGACACACTGACCATGTCCCGTGAAAACCAAGTCGGCCGAACCTTACGCTTGCCACCCTCGTAGCCTACCCAGCTCAGCATCGCGCCTTCGTTGCGCATCGAAAGTGCGAGCGCGTCGTCCGGGCTTACGAAGGTGTTCGCGACCCGTAAAATGGAGTCACCTTCGAGCGCGCAGGGTTGTGCAACAGGAGCTGGGTCGACCGGAGCCGCATCGGACACGCCGTCGGCCGCATCCCCTACGATGCCACCGTCCTGCGTCGACCCCTCGCTGTTCTCGGGCGCCTCAGGCTGGGACGCGCCGGTGCCAGCGGGGGCGGCCTTCGGCGGCACACCGCACGCGGAGCCAAGAGACGAAGCGGCACATACGAGCGCAAACGCACTCCAATCGAAACGACGCATGGGGGCCATCCAAGCTGTCGGGGGGACAGCGGCGGGGGTGAGGCTTGGGAGCAAGACCTCTTGCACTTCATTCCTACGTGATTTCCTGCACGGAGATCAAAACAATTGCGACAGTGAGCGAAAATTTACTTTTCACTGTAATTGTCCGCGCACTTCCGCCGGATAATTACCGTCATGACGGCAACGAGTGCGCCTGATGGCTACCGTTCGTATTGCGCAATTCACAGACCCGGATCAGGTCCAGGTCGCCGCGCAACGAGTGTCGCGTCCTCACTCCGAGCGGCGCTCGCTCTCGGAGGTTAGGGCCGCGACCTTACTCTGCGAACACGCACAGCCACTTCTGATCGTATCCGTAAAAGACCGGTGAGAGGGTCCCGTCCGACGAGGGTTTGAGCACAGCCGTAACCCGCAGATACTTTTGACTGCTCGAGAGTCCGTTGTCTCGCAACAACTTCCCTGTGTCGAACTGGCCCTCGTCAGGGTTGTTCGCGGCGCCCGGAACGCTGACGATCGCTGGCTTCGCCGTGTCGAGCCCAGCTTGGGTGTCTGCGGCGCGTACCTCGAAGTTGACGGACGAGTCGCCGGGGGTTGAGACCTTATAAGTCAGCGCGTACCACTCGGGAACTTCGGGCGACACGCAATAATCGGCTGCTGAATAGGAAGACACGACTGTCCCGCTCGTCCTTGCAGGCGTCGAGCAGGTGGAAGTTACCGACATGCTCTTCAACTCGGGAGTGACGAACACGCTCGCGCTAGTGTCCGATTCGAGCATGACTTCGACCTGTAGGTAGCGTCCGGTGAGCCCCTCGCCCGCCGTCACGAAGTTCGCGCGCAAGGCGTTGGCGATATTCGTCGGGCTGGTATCAGGTGCTGTCAACGCGATGGGCGTCCAGGGACGAGCCGAAAGCGCAAGGATCGTGTCCGCCACGCGCCCACGAAAGGCAATACGGGTTTTGCTGCTTGGTAAGACGGCATCCCACTTTAGATCGCCCCAGGTCGTGGGCTTACCGTCGGTACAGCCTTCAAAGATCTGGTAGTAGAAGCCGCGCAGCGTACTTGCGAGCCGCAGCTGCTGGCCCGTGAAGTCGGAGTACATGTAAGGCTGGCAGACTTCCTCGGCATCGTACTTAACGCTGTAGTCCGAGACAGCGACGCCGGGCGTGATGATTGCCGGTCGGTCGGTGCCCGTCGAGAGCGTCCTCGTGCAACGCTGCCCTGGCGTCGTGCACGTGAAGCACAGCCCTACTGCGGAGCAGGTGCCGTTGCAGCCATCGTAACTCGTCGTATTCCCGTCGTCGCAGACTTCCGTGCCCGACTTCACGCCGTCACCACACTTCTGGCACACGGACACAGCAGAGGAAGACACTGTGCAAGAGTAGCCAGGCTCGATAGCGCAAGTGCTGCTGCATCCGTCAAGCGAGGTGGTATTGCCATCGTCGCAGGTCTCCGTCGCTGTCGTCTTACTATCGCCGCACTTATGGCACACGGAGATTGCGGTCGCAGACGCTGTGCAGGAAAAGCCGCTTTCGATAGCGCAAACGTTACTGCAGCCATCAAGCGAGGTGGTATTGCCATCGTCGCAGGTCTCGGTGCCGGAGGTCTTACTGTTGCCGCACTTCTGGCAGACCGAGACTGCGGTCGCAGGGGCCGTGCAGGTCCAGCCCGCCTCCTTCGCGCATGCACTGCTACATCCGTCCCCGTTGATGATGTTGCCGTCGTCGCAAGTCTCGGGTGATTCCGTCTTACTGTTCGGGCAGACCGGTGCCGCCTTGGCGGGAACCGGAGCGATCACGCAAATCGCGCCAAAGAGGGCCAGCGACAGCGACCTCACGCAAGCTCTAGCGCCTTGGATACTAGAGTAACTCATAGCTGACTGCTCCCCCTGCGACAGATTGCAACGTTCGGGTGCAGCCGGTGCTGGCCGCTCCCTTGCGACGTCATCGCGAATGCGTGTCT
>JBKJIA010000183.1:0-2570 GCA_046598735.1 Polyangiales bacterium | reverse complement strand
AGACACGCGAAACTGTCGGGTGAAGAGCGTCCAAAGCCACGCGCTCAACGCGAGCGTGGCCAATGACACCCGTAACCAGGACATCGGTTGGGCAAGCTCCCATGCGAGCCCCAGCATGGTCCGTGGCACTGGCACCAGGATGCTTTCCAAGCACAGGCCCAGCGTTCGAAAGATCAATGTCGGCGAGGCCAGGTCCGACAGGATACCGCGTGCACCGCTGTTGGACGCGGTCGTCCATAACAAGCGGGGCAGCAGCGACATCAGGCTACCAGCACATCCTGCGGCAACGACGGGCGCCCGCGTTCTGAACCATGAGCCAGTCGCCACTTCACCGTTTGAAATGCCGTACGCAATACATACGAGCAGAGCGGCAACGAGGCCGGTCTCTTTGGAGAGTCCGCAGAACAGCGCACCCGAGAAAGCGAGCCCACGCGCGGTCATCCCTGGTCGAGAGAACGTAAGCCCCAACATCAGAACCGTAAGGCCAAACCCTGCCATCAGATCGGATCGGCCATTGATCCATCCGTACGCCTCGATGCCCACCGGATGCAGTGCGAGCGTGGCGATGAGTAAGGTGCCCACACGACTTCCGCATGCTGCAAGAAGCGGTTGCGCCAATAGTAAGATCACGCCGAGGTGCAACGCCAGCGACACCAGGTGATGCGCGAGCGGTGTGCCGAAGGCGGCCTGCGTTGCAATCAACCCTGCCATCGTCAGCGGCCGATAGGTCACACCCGCTACGCTCACCATATTGGCTTGGCCCAGATAGTCAGCGGACGTGCGTACGAATGCCTGCGGCACGTCCTGCCAACTCTGCATGAGCGCGCCTTGGGACATTGCCCAATCATCGTAAATCCAACTGCCGAGCCAGGCAGGAGAGGATACCAAGATCACTGCCGCCGCGATGCCGAACCCGCCAAGCCAGCGAACGCCACGTGTCGGGCTGCGCGCGTCTTCCCCCATCGGGTTTCCATGGTACACGGCTTTCTGTTCTAATCAGTCAGTGCAATCGGTTACGAGGCTTCGGATCTGGACGGGCCTGCTGATCGCGGCAGTGTTCCTCAAGCTCAGCTACGTCGCCGCGTACGCGCGCTTGCCCTTCCTATACGGACCAATCTTCGATGCGCCGGTCTACCTCGCCCAGGCGTCTGCGGTGCGGGCCGGGCGCTTCGGCGATCCCACGTTGCTCGCGTTCAGTCCCTTGTACGGATACTTTCTTGCGCTCCTCGATAGCCCACGGTCTCCAGGAATCGCCGTGCTCGCGCAGCTCGCACTTGGCTTTCTCAACCTGCTGCTAATCGCGCGCATCACGACGCGCTGGTTCGGCGAGCTGGCAGGCTTCTGCAGTGCTGCGCTCTATCTCGGCTACGGCGTACTGCTTTTTTACGAGACGAAGATCATGTCCGAAACGCTGGGCCTGACGCTCCTGCTGCTCGCTTTATCGGCATTCACTTCGCAACGCTTTGAGCGCGGCAAAATCACGGTATTGGTCGGGTGCGGTGTCTTGTTCGCACTCGCGACGTTGGCGCGCGCGAGTCTGTTGCCATCGTTACCCTTGTTGGCGCTCTCGCCCCTCGCATCGCGGGGCGCAAGCGATGCGCTGCACGATCGAGGCATTTCCGGCCGTGTACCTCGCGTTTTGTGGCTAGGCCTAGGCGTGCTCGTCACCCTGGGTGCGTACGGCAGCTTCACCAAGCTGCATAGCGGGGTGTTCGTGCCCGTGATCATGATCTCCGACACGGCCGCCCAGGCCACGCGTGCCGGCGAGTGGCATGGCGACTTTTCCGCCTTCGCCCGCGAAGGTCGCGACGTAAGCGCTTGGAACGTTGTCGAGCAGGCACGCGAAAAATTGGCACGTGCCCGCCAAGACAAGACTGACCCCAGCGCCTGGTCCGGACTTGCCATCGACCTTGGCGGGTACCTGCGAGGTGCGCCCGGCAAAGCCTGGCAAACGGTTCGCGATACGGAGACCTCCTACGACTACGGCTACTACGGCGAACGCACTGAAATCCCGGCGCTTCGTTTCGCTGCGGTTTCTTTCGGGCTCCTCATCGTGCTCGCGCTACTGGGAGCCGTGCTCGCGCATCGCGATGGCCTGCTCCAAGCGCCCTTACGATCGCTGTGGCCGATCGTGCTCGGCACGTTCCTAACGACCACGCTGTTTCATCCGAGCACGCGCTATCGCTTGCCGTTGGTGATCGCGTTGTTGCCTTTTGCAGGCTATGCGCTTGTGCGCGCGCCAAGGATCGAGGTGCTCGCATGGCGCCGTGCGGCGCTCGCTATCGCGACGGTTGCGATCGTCTACTTCACCGCCACGACCTTGCGCTATCAGCTGATCAGTCCTGCCACTTGGGAGCTTCGCGTTGCCGAAGCGGCCGCTACGACCGGCGATCGCGAGATGGCCGGGCAACGTCTCGCCCGCGCTCGCAAGCTTGCCCCAACCGACGCGGCCGTACTCCGACGCGTGGCCTATGTAGAGGGCCTCGCACGAAGCACGCCCTCCTTACGACGCGACTGATCAATGCCCGCGCTCTGGTCATTGCGAGCGCGCTTTCTCAAAGTCGCTTGAC
>JBKJIA010000111.1:0-15244 GCA_046598735.1 Polyangiales bacterium | reverse complement strand
CCGAGCTGTCCGGTTATCGTTCAGTCTGTGCGCCGATCAACCGGGGCGACGGCGTGCACTTCGGCAACGCGCTCCTGACTTCCTTACCCGTAGAGGCAAGCGCTTCCGTCAACCTCGACTTTCGCGGCCGAGAACCACGGACTGCCATCGACGTGCATCTGGAAGCAGGAGGTCACAGGTTGCGTGTGATCGCCACCCACCTGGGGCTATGGCCCGCAGAGCGGCGCTATCAGGTACGTAAGCTCTTGTCGTTGGCGGAAGCCGAAGAGGTGGATACCACGCTGATGTTGGGCGATTTTAACGAGTGGTTCTTGGCCGGCCGGCCGCTGCGTTGGTTGGCGGAACAGTTTGCAGGCGGTCCCCCCTTGGCCACCTTTCCTAGTCGGCTACCACTCTTTGCTTTGGATAGGATCTGGGTGCATCCACGCAGTGAGCTTACCCGCTCGTGGGTGCATCGCAGTGAGCAGAGCCGCGCAGCTTCGGATCACCTGCCGGCCGTCGCCTTGCTAGCTTTGGCAGTGCCGGCGGCCGCTCACGTGCGCCACAACCGCCAAGGCTAAATGGTTACTTGCGAGTGGGGTGCGCTCGCTCTTCTTCATCTTTCGGGTGCCGATTGTCGTCGGTGATGACCATGGGCGATTCGACCTCGCCGGATTCGGCCCCTTCCTCGTCGAGCAGCGAAGCCTCGCGAATACTATCCTGGGTAAGATCGAGGGTGGGTCTGGTATCCTCTTCTTCGTCTTCGGATGCTTCTTCCACATCGCTAAAGCGATTTGCATCCCCCTCTTGGAGAGTAAGGTCTACAGTACTCTCCCAAATGGAGTGATCCGTATCGAAATTCGGTCCCACCAGCGCTGCATCGCTCGGGGCCGCTTCGCCCAGCGAAAGTTGATCGGGGCGTCTACGCACTGACGTTTCCGTCGCTTCGCTCAAGAAATGGGATCCCAGCTCGTCGGCATCCACGGAAAGGCCAGGCTCGTTGCTGGGTGCCTCGCGAATTTCATCAAATGCAGTCCTGGGACGCGCGGTGAGGCTCGGCTCGTTTATGCGTTTGCTCTTCATGTCTACACCATCCTCCGTAGTGCTGCTGCGTGGAAGCTGAAAAGGAGGAGCACGGCGCTCCCCAATGAAACGAGAAGACCCTCAGACTCGCCCGCGCCGTACAGACCCAAGGCGCGACCCAGCAAACCGCCAAACAGCGCGCCGGTAACTCCCACTGAGATGGATACTAACCAGCCGCCTCCTGCCCGGCGGACAACGAGTAAGTTGGCGAGCGTCCCAGAAAACACTCCGAAGAGGAGAAATAGAAGGACATCCATGACAGAGCCTCGCTTTCTAACCATCGGCTGCGCAGCACTACTAAGCGTCCCATGGCTCGGCCCGTTACGCCCGTATTGCTGACGCGGCTCCATCTCATTTGCGGGGAGGGGCTCACGAGGGGCTAGCGGCGCCCTTGACGCATCTTACGACGCGTTATTCCGTCCCTTCCAGGACTCAATCGTCGTCTTCAATGTCTTCCTCGTCGTCTTGATCACTAAGGTCGTCCTGCTCAGACTCGTTTGAGCTGAGCATGCTTGCTAAGATCGCCTTGGCCTTTTGAGCGCGCGCCGTGTACTCGGCACGTGTCTGCTCAAAAAACATACCCAGCTCCTCTTGGCCCGCGCGCTCTGCGTCTTGTTGATAGCGAGCAGCGGTGTCTGCGCCTTGAAGCGCGTGGTAGAGGACGCTGATCAGGTTGAAGTTGGGATCGGACTCACCACTGGCTGGCATGCTGCTACTGCGCGCGCTGCCCGAAGGTGGGGAGCTTTGCCCCGGTCGACGTGAGGCGCTCGTGCTCGCGCTGGAAGACTGTTTGCGTGCCTGCTTACTTGCCATGGCTGGGCTCCTTTGGGTGCGACCGTAGATGCGAGAAAGTTAGCAAGCGTCGTGCCCGTCACGGATGTCAGGCGCCCCACGCAAAAAACCGAGTAGATACCTTTCCTGCCTCCCTCACGCTCGCCACACCTGGTCCGTCGCTGCGCGCGTTCCATGGCGCACTGCCCCCGCGCCGTGTGTCCGGGCCGTCTACACCCTCCTGAATCACAGCTGGCGGTACAGACATTGCAGCTGCTCATCTGCGGTCGCCAAGATATTCAGCTTTCCTCGAGATGGAACGTTAGTAGAGTGCTCAGCGGCATCGCACGATTCGGCAAAGGGGCTCGTCATGAAACGTACTAGGATCGTTGCCTGCGGATGGCTCGCCTTGAGCTTGAGTGCCCTATGTGCGTGCTCCAGCGACCCCAATCTCTCCGTGCGCAGCGCCCGCACGGATGCACGCGTGCTCGCGCCGCCGTATGCGTCCGGCTCTCACTCCAAGCTGCTCGATCAGGACAGCGCGCAGCGTGATCCCGAGCAGCAAGCCTACGCGCGCATTTCGAGGCAACGTCTGCGCGCAATCGAGTCACGGGCACAAGCGCTGACCGCCCGGCCGCAAGCCATTGCCAAAGGTGCCGAGGGCGACGCGGCCGCAACACTCAACTTACTGCCCAGCAAATGCGATGAAACGGAGCGTGAGATCGAGGCGCTCGAGATGATCACGAGTCCGAAGTGGCAGCATCGCAAGCACACGGTGGATAGTAAGCTTGCCAATCTCGAGCGCTCCCTCGATCGCGCTCAGTCTCGCTAAACCGAGCGCCTGTCGTCTAAGGCTAAGGTTAGCCCGCGATACGCTCTTTGCTAAGTGACGTGGGATTGGTAACCTGCAAAATGGCTTCGCTCACGGCCGTCGGGTCATCGTACATGGGGACATGACCCACGTTTCGCAGCACCACCCATTCAGCCTTGGGGAGCACACGACGCCAGCGTTCGGAATACCCGTTCATAGGCAGCAAGCGATCGTGTTCACCCCAGATCAAGCGCACGGGACAGGACGGCTCAAAGGGATCGGAGAGCGGCTGCGTGGGCAGTGCTTTGACAACGCCACCAAAGATGGAGCAGCGCCAGGCCGCCTCGATGAACGTCTTCGCTTCGACAGGGGATAGCTTGCGCGGCCGTGCAAAGGCGTCGCGCAGACACCACTCACGGGTCATGGGGGAAAGGGCGAGCAAACCCGCCAAGGGACCTCCCACTTGCAGCAAAGCCTGAGTTAGCTGAAATTTGCGGACGATTCGGCGATGCTGGGAGCTGCCATATTCCCAGCCTCCGCCGGGCGCAATGGCGACCACCGAGCGCGCTCTACCCCGGCGCGCAAGCTCGATTGCAAGCCACCCTCCTAGCGAGTTACCTACCAAGTGCGCCTGTTCGATGTGCATGGAATCGAGCTTGGCTTCCAGCAAATCTACGGCATGTCCAACGGTATAGTTAAATCCGCTGGGAACGGGGTCTGCCCCATGATGGCCCGGAATCGCCAGGGACACGATGTCGTGCGCACTCTCGAGGGCGGCTCGAATCGGATGCCAGACGTGGGATGAGGCCGCAAAGGGGTGGATAAGAACCAGAGCTGAGCGTTGGGTGCTGCCCCTCATGCTGTTCTTGGCGCGGTGTCGCGTAGGATGGGCGGCTCGACGGTTCCGGGCAGTTTGTGCCCGATGGGGCGACCATCCTTGGGGTTCTCCCGACTTCTTGTGATGCTCAGTCATGGGCAAACCTAAAAGCAAGGTGCGTTCCAACCGCAGCAACCTCATGGGACTGCGTAGGATTCGAGGGAAAACCTGGCGGGTATCGAAGCCCTGGCAGCCATCGGTTGATTGGCCTACCAAACCCGGATACCAAGCCGCCTCAACTGCGCGCAGGTGCTGCGCACGACGCTGAGACCCACAGAGAAACGTTAACCCCGGCCTTGCCCCGGTTGTAGCGACGAGAGCACACGCCTGAAGGTAAGGTTGATACGCGGTGCGAGCACGGTCCTTTCCTTGGGCACGCCGTGGCGGAAGTAGCGCTGGGTCGTGCCGCGCATGACGAGCAGACTACCGTGGCGAAGCGGCAAATCGAGCTTCCCGCGGGCAGGGTAGCGGCGATGCCGGAGCGTGAACCTGCGCGTGGCGCCTAGCGAAAGTGAGGCGATGATGGGCTCGGGTCCAAGCTCGGGCTCGCTATCGCTGTGCATACCCATGGAATCCTGCCCATCGCGATACAAATTGCAGAGCACGCTATTGAGCGCGATTCCGGCCACTTCGGAGACGCGTTCGCGCAGGTGTTGCAGAGTGGGCGTCCACGGCAAAGGCTCATGGCGCGTGCGTGAGTACGTATACGTTGCGTTTTGATCGCCCACCCAAGCCACAAGGCGCGGCTGCAAAACCTCGCGGCCAAAGATCTGAATCGTGCGCGCCTGCCAGGGTATCTCGCGCTGCAGGGCCAGGAAGACAAGCTCGGCTTGGGGCCCGCTTAGCCAGGACTCATGTAGGTCGCACCAGCCGCCATCGCTGAGCTCGATTCGTTCCATCGCTCCAAAGACTTGGGCAAAGGTGCCGCACGCGCCACCCCAGCTCGTATGATGTGACGCTGCTCATGGCTGATGCGAATCTAGCCACCCATGGTGCGCCCAGTTAGCACTGGGTAGGAGCGGACAGGCATGAAGCATGTAGTTCGGATGATGGTTGTCGTGGCCTTGGCTTTTGCAGGTTGTGCGGACGCAGGCAGTGACAAAGCTGTGACCGCCGCGGCCAGTACGGCAGACGATGCCGGAGACTCGCCCGCGACCGATCAAGACGCGGCCGGTGCATCGGGTCACAGCGACGCAGGCACCCAACCTGGCAGCCATGGCGACGCGGGCATGAGCACAAACGCTGATGCAGGCAGCATGATGGCGATGCCGAGCGGCGACCCGTGCATGGATGCCGCCAGCCGCATTGCCGGTTGTTTCCTCAGTCGCCAAGAAAGCGGCGCAGCAGTCTGTAAGGCAGGCGCGATCGATGCCACGCCTACGGTGGCGCGTTTCCTTATTGCCGGCGGAAGCTGTCCGACGTTGACCAAGCAAGGCATCACCTTGAGCACGCCCTGCGATCAAGCGCCTTTGCCCATGCACGTGACGCAACTGGTGGGTTACGCCGCGGCCGCCAAGCTTTGCAGCGAAGGGCCCGCCAACACCGCAGCCACGTGCACCACGGCCTGCAAGAATGCAGCGCCCTGCGTCGATTCGAAGATGCTCGATCAGAAGCTCAAAGATCCGGCGCGCTGTTTCGATGGCTGCATTCGCGATACCGAAGACGCCATGGCCTTCAGCTGTAGCGCTAAGCAGGCCAACGATTGCAACGCCCTCGCCGATAAGTGTTGGACCGCGCCCTGAGTGAACCGCGCAGTTTGTGCTGCCTGCGCATCGGCCTTTCCTAGCGTCACCATCGGCCGCAAGGCGTACAATCGTCGGCACTGATGTCGATGGCGTTTTTGATCCCGTTGCTGATTGGTCTGGTGTCTGTATTCCAGGCGACGCTGAATCGTCAGGTCGCGCGGGAGTGGGGGCTGGCACCTGCTGCCGTGCTGAACATGGTGGTCGCGCTGTGCATCGCACTCGTGTTCGTGGGCTATAGCCTCACGCGCGGCGCGGGCGCGGGCATCTTTCGCATCCACTTGGAGTTGGGGCTGTTCCGCTGGTGGTGGCTACTGCCCGGCTTGTTTGGCTGCGTGATCGTGTTCGGCTTGCCCTGGGCCGTCGAGAAACTGGGCGCGTTGCCCGTGTTCGTCGTGCTAGTGGGCGCGCAGATGTGCGCGAGTGCGGGCTGGGATCGTTGGGTGGAAGGAGTACCTCTCACCACACCGCGCGTGATCGGTGCGCTCTTGGCCGTGGTGAGCGCGCTGCTCGTGAATTGGAAGTAAGCTCCAGGATGGGGAGCTCACTGCGCGAGATCGCTCAAGCCACAGCGCAGCTGCTCGCACAGGGCGAACGCGGGGCGCTTGCGACCGTGGTGCGCGCCAGTGGCTCGACGCCGCAGCAGGTGGGGGCCCGGCTTTTGCTACACGCAGATGGCCGCATGCTCGGTACGGTAGGAGGTGGTCGAATCGAGCAAGTGGTGCACGAGGCGCTCGCGCGTTGTCTTACGACGGGGCTGGCGCGCACCATGACCTGGGACCTTAGTAAGGATTTGGGCATGTGCTGTGGGGGTCGCATGGAGGTGCTGGTGGAACCCTTAGAAGGCGCGCCGCGCTTGATTCTGTTCGGAGCAGGCCATGTGGCGCATGCGACCGCGCCGCTTGCGCAGAGACTGGGCTTTCGCGTGACGGTCATCGATGAGCGCGATGATCTCAATCACGCGGCGCGCTTCCCAAACTGCAGCTTGCTGCTGGCCGAGCCGGCGGAAGCGCTGCGCGAGCTTACTCCTAACGCTGAAGATTGGATGCTCGTGGTGACCCATGATCATCAGTTGGACGAGCGCGCGCTCCAAGCTGCCTTGGCGGGGCCCCATCGTTACGTGGGGATGATCGGGAGTAAGCGTAAGGTGCTGCGCATCATCGAGCGTATTCAGGCACGCTGCGGGAATCAGGATTTGTCGCGCGTGTACGCGCCCGTGGGCTTGGCGCTCGGTGCGGTGGGCCCGGACGAAATCGCAATAAGCATCGTGGCGGAGCTGATTGCGCTGCGGCGAACACATGCCGCTCCACACATGCGTGCCCTTGGTTCCATCGCGACTTCCCCTGCCGAAAAGGCGGCTCTCCCATGAGCGTGGCCTTGCGCTTTACGCTCAACGGTACGCTGCGCGAGGTGCGGGATCTCGATCCCCACACCACGCTCTTGCAATACCTGCGGCAGCAGGGCCACACCGGCACCAAGGAAGGCTGTGCAGAGGGCGAGTGCGGTGCCTGCGCGGTGGTCGTGGTCGAGCGCGATGCGCAAGGCAATACTCAGGTCGAAGCGATCAACGCCTGCTTACTCTTGTTGCCGACCTTGCACGACTCGCAGGTATGGACGGTGGAGGGGGTAGGGCGACCCGAGGCTCTGCATCCGGTGCAAGCCGCGCTGGTGCAGCAGGCCGGATCGCAGTGCGGCTATTGTACGCCCGGCTTTGTGATGAGCATGTTCGCTCATTACTATCGCGTGCCGCGCGGCGACGTGGACGACGCCCTTGCGGGCAACTTATGTCGCTGTACGGGTTATCGCCCGATTCGCGCTGCGGCACGGGCCCTGCCGCAAGTGTCCGTCGACGATCCGTTCCTGGCCGAATGGAGTAAGGTCGCGTCACCCGCTCCGCTGCAAGACCTTACTTATCACGCGGAAGGCGTAAGCTTTGCGCGCCCCGCGAGCTTGGCCGAGGCGCTGCGTTTGCGCGCAGAGCAGCCCGATGCGCAGGTGATCGCGGGCGGGACGGATCTGGTCGTCGAGGTCAACCAGACGCGCCAGCGTCATGCGCGCTTTCTCTCGCTCTCCGCGCTCAGCGAGCTACGCGATTGGAGCATCGACGGGGACACCTTAGTCTTAGGGTCAGGTCTGACTTGGCATGAGATCACACAGCAGCTTTCGGGACGCATCCCGATGCTCGATCAGTTGATCCCCCTGTTTGCGTCGCGGCTGATTCGAGCGCGCGCGACGCTGGGCGGCAATCTCATGACGGCATCTCCCGTGGGAGATGCGGCGCCCGTGCTTTTGGCGCTCGATGCCGAGCTTGAGCTCATCAGCCTACGTGGGCGCCGGCGCGTGGCGCTCGAACAGTTCTTTGTAGCCTACCGCAAGACGGCCCTGGCCGACGATGAGCTGCTGCTGAATGTGCGTGTCCCGCTCGCTCGGCCGAGCCTGTCGCAGTTCTATAAGGTTAGTAAGCGCGTGCTGGATGATATTTCGTGCGTGTCGGCGGGCCTTGCGTTGACGTTCGAGGCGGGTGTGATCCGTAAGGCGCGCCTGGCTTTTGGCGGCGTCGCGGATAGGCCGATGCGTGCTTATGCGGCGGAAGCAGTGTTGGTGGGGAGCCGCTGGGATGCAGAAGCCGTGGCGCGCGCACAGCCGCTGCTGCGCGATGCATTCACGCCGCTCAGTGATGCCCGCGGCAGCGCGGCCTATCGGCTGGCGCTCGTGCAGAGTCTGCTCGAAAAATTCTTCGCTGCGGGAGTGCCATGAGCTCGCAGCACCATGAGAGCGCGGCGCTGCATGTGTCGGGAGAAGCGCTCTATACCCATGACCTCGCCATGCGTCTGGGCGGCGCGCTGCATGCCTGGCCCGTGCAATCGTGCCATGCCCATGCGCGCGTGCTCGAGATCGATGCGCAGGTAGCCCTGGGAATGCCCGGAGTACGGGCGGTGCTTACGGGCGACGATGTGCCCGGCGAAAATGATACCGGTCCTGTGCGCCGCGATGAGCCGCTGTTTCCGCGCGAGGTTATGTACCATGGTCAAGCTCTGGCCTGGGTATTGGCGGAGACCGAAGACGAAGCCCGCGCCGCAGCCGACCAAGTGCAGGTTCGCTACGAAGCGCTGCCAGCCATCACGAAACTTAGTCACGCACAAGACGCAGAGAGCTTTCATACCGGCGTCAAGCGCATCGAACGCGGTGAGCCCGAGCCGCAGCTGGCAGCGGCGCCCCATCGCTTGCAGGGTGAGCTCTACATCGGAGGGCAAGAGCACTTCTATCTCGAAATGCAGGCGGCGCTCGCGCTGCGCGATGAATCGGGTGAGATCTTAGTTCACTCCTCTACGCAACATCCCACGGAGACTCAAGCCGTGGTCGCGCGCGTGCTCGGCTTGCCGGAACATCGCGTGGTGTGTCAGTCGCTGCGCATGGGCGGGGCATTCGGCGGCAAAGAGGTGCAGGCCAATGCGTTTGCTGCCATCGCTGCTTTGGGGGTGATTAAGACCGGTCGTGCCGTGAGTGTCAGACTCGATCGCCGTCGCGACATGATGATCACGGGCAAGCGTCACCCATTTCTTGCGCGCTTTGAGGTGGGCTTCGGCGACGATGGACGCGTGCTGGCGCTGATCGCGGACCTTACCAGCGATGGTGGTTACAGCCTCGATCTTAGTGAGGCGATCCTATGGCGGGCCCTTTTCCACATCGACAATTGCTACTTCCTCGAGCACGTGCGGGTCAGTGGGCGCGTGGCGAGCACCCACTTACCTTCCAATACCGCCATGCGCGGTTTTGGTGGACCGCAAGGTATGCTGATGATCGAGGAGATCCTCGATCGCGTGGCACGTAGCGTGGGCCTCGCGCCTGATCTGGTACGCGAGCGCAATTTCTATCGCGCCCAGCAGCTCACCCACTATGGGCAGCCCGTTCGAGATGCCGAACGCATCGAACGCATTTGGAGCGAGCTCAAACACGACAGCGCTTACGATGCGCGCAGCGCCCAGATCGACGCGTTCAATCGCGATAACGCGCACTGCAAGCGCGGGCTTGCGATTACCCCGGTCAAGTTTGGGATCTCATTCACCGCGACGTTCTTCAATCAGGCCGGCGCGCTCTTGCTTGTGTATCGCGACGGAAGCGTACAGCTCAATCATGGCGGCACCGAGATGGGCCAGGGTTTGCACACGAAAATGCGCAACGTGGTGGTGCGCAGCCTGGGCGTCAGGGCCGATCAAGTGCGCATCATGCCCACGCGCACGGATAAGATTCCCAACACGTCTGCCACGGCGGCCTCGAGTGGCGCGGATTTGAACGGCGCTGCCGTGAAGGCCGCCTGCGAGGAGCTACACGCGCGACTCTTACCCTTTGCCGCCGAGCTGCTCGGTTGCGAGCTAACGGACGCGCACTTTGCTGGCGGCAGGGTGAGTTGCAGCGCGCACGCCCGCACCTTACCGTTTGCGGAGGTCGTGGAGCGCGCTTATCTAGCGCGGGTACCCCTGTTCGCGGCCGGCTACTATCGCACGCCTGACATTCACTTTGACCCGCAAAGCGGACAGGGACATCCCTTCCACTACTTTGCCTACGGAGCTGCCGTTTCGGAAGTGGAAGTCGATGGTTACACGGGCCAGTACAGCTTGCGGCGCGTGGATATCTTGCACGACGTAGGCGACTCCTTGGCGCCGCTTATCGACCAAGGTCAGATCGAAGGTGGCTTCATACAAGGCGCAGGCTACCTGACTAGTGAAGAGCTGCGCTTTGCGGACGACGGCGCGCTGTCGACGCGCGGCGCTTCGACTTATAAGCTACCGGGCATCGGGGCCTGTCCTGCGGAGTTCAATGTACGGTTCTTGGGGCGTGCCACGGAGCCCGGCGTCATCTACGGAAGCAAGGCCGTCGGGGAGCCGCCGCTGATGCTCGCCATCAGCGTGCGCGAGGCCTTGCGCGCTGCGGTTGCCGCGTTTCGTGGGCCCGGGGTGGTGGAGCTGGCTTGTCCCGCGACTCCCGAGGCTGTGTTCTGGGCGATCAAGGGAACCTCGTGCAGTTGCCCAACTCCTGCTTACGTGCGACGCCAGCGCCATGGGCTCTGACCGAAAACCAACCGGTAGCGATTCCGAATACGACGCTTCTCTGCCTGCCTCGCCAGCGCTTGCGGGCGAGGCTTGGCCCGCGGTCGTTGCGGCCACCTCCGAAGCAGCCACACCTCGTCGCGAAATCGTGCTGCCGCAAAGTGCCTATCGAGCCTTGGCCTGGGGCGTTTTGCTCTACGCGCTCTACCGCATCGGTGGGGTGCTGACGCCGCTATTCGGAGCCTACGCCATCGCCTACTTGCTCGACCCGTTGGTCGATCGTTTGGAAGCGCGCCGCATTCCACGCGGGCTCGGCGTGGCCATCGTGATGCTGGCGTTCCTGGCGGCGCTGACCTTACTGTTGGTGTTGGTGATTCCCCGCATCGTCAGCGAAACCACGGCCGTGATCGTGGAGCTTCCCGCGCACCTGACGCAGTGGATGGAGACAGTCAGGCCTTGGCTTGCGCGCTACGGAGTGCATGTCCCGGGCTCCACCACGGAATGGCTGGCGCGCCTGCAAGGAGAGGCGAACAACGTCGCAAGCTCACTCGTGGAGCCGATGGGTGGCGTGTTGAGTTGGGTGGTAGGCGGTACCCTGTCCGCGTTCGGTGTGATCGGCGCGGGCCTGATCGTACCGGTGTTTGCCATCTACCTCCTATACGACTTCGACGCCATTACTGTGGGCGTGCGCGATCTAACCCCCGCCCGTTTTCGCCCCGCCTTAGTGACTTATGCGCGCGAGATCGATAAGGTGCTAGGCCAGTTCGTGCGCGGGCAACTCGTCATCATGCTGATCTTGGCGGTGCTCTACGGAGGTGCTTACACAGCCCTGGGCGTGCGCCTTGCCATCCCCATCGGCATCGTGGCCGGGATGCTCAACTTCGTGCCTTACCTTGGCAGCGCCTTCGCGCTGGGAGCTGGGCTGCTGATGAGTCTGATCGGCGGAGGGGGGTTCGGTCAGCTGGTCGGAGTAGTGATTGCTTACAGCATCATCCAAAGCCTGGAAGGCTTTGTGATCACCCCGCGCATCGTGGGCAAGACCGTAGGATTGCGCGACGTATGGGTACTATTCGCGCTGTTCGTGGGCGGGGAGCTGTTCGGCTTTCTAGGCGTGCTCGTGGCGTTGCCGGCGGCGGCGGTGGCTAAGATCTTCGTGACGCGTGCACTGCGCGCCTATCGGGATACCGACTTGTTTCTCAGCGCCACGCCGCCGGTTGCGCCAGGATCGCCACAAGCGAACGATGGCGCGCCGTAGATCAGCCCTGACCAACCCAACCCGGTAGACCTGCTGCAATCAGGCTGGCACCGCTCCTGCATACGCTCGTCGGGGATATGACCCAGTTTTATGACTCACGCGTCCTGTTGCTCAGCGCGCTCGTCGCCTGCGGGGGTGCGAGCGACAGCGGCAAGGTCAGCTCTGGTCCTACAGATGCCCGCGTTGAGGATGCGGGCGCGCTCGACGGTTGGGATCGCGAGGTCGCACAAGTTCCGCTCGCGGATGAAGACCCCGCGCCCGATGTCGTGCAGGTCACGCTCGAGGCGCTCGTAAGCAACGTCGAAATCGAGCCGGGCCAGCCAGTCGAGCTGTGGACCTATAACGGCAGCCTACCTGGGCCGCTGATTCGAGTGCAGGTCGGCGACACGTTACGCGTGCACTTCACCAACCTATTGCCGGAGCCCACTACCATCCACTGGCACGGCCTCGAGGTGCCTGCGGACATGGATGGCGCGGGGGTCGACCAGGGCATCGTCGCGCCTGGCGACAGCTTCGACTACGAGTTCGTCGTGCCGCACGCGGGCACGTACTGGTATCACCCACACGTGAACTCGAGCGCCCAGGTATGGCGTGGTCTGTACGGTGCGCTAGTGGTCGATGACGCCGCGGAACCTGAGCTTGGTGCCGAGACCGTGCTGGTCTTGTCCGATATCTCCGTCGAAGCCGACGGTGTAATCACGTCGCCCGAGACCCACGGCAGCCTAGGTGACTTCTTCGGACGCGAAGGTGAGATCATACTCGTCAACGGACGCGTCCTTCCCACGTTGCGCGCGCGAAGTGGTGATGCACTGCGTTTGCGCGTGATTAACGCTGCGGTCAGCCGCTACTTCCTTCTGCAGGTGGAGGGGCACCTGTTGACGCGCGTCGGGGGCGATGGTGGCTTGCTTGCGCGACCTGAAGCGCGCCCAGAAGTGCTGCTCGCGCCGGGCGAACGCGCTGACATCGTGTTCATCCCGAATGGGAAGGTAGGCTCCACACTATTCTTGCGCGCCGCAGCTTATAGTCGGTCCTTGTGCGGTGAGGCCTGCGGAAAACAGGAGGCGTTGCTCGAAATCGCGATCGTTGCAGGGCAGGGACGTGCCCCTGCGTTGCCCGCCACGCTGCGCGCGATCCCTGCGCTCGATATGGGCGATGCTATCGCGCAGAACATCGCGCTCACACAAGGTAAGGTCACAGGAGACCCCGTGCTTGGCATCAACGGGCAAGGCTATCCGGAGAACCCGTTCGAGCTTCATGCGCTCGTCGGTCAGACCCAGCTGTGGAATGTTGGCAACGAGACGGACTACGATCATCCGTTTCATCTGCACGGCTTTCGTTTCCAAGTGCTGACGCGGGATGGCCGCGCACCCGAGGTCGCGGAGTGGAAGGACACACTCAACATCCCGGCGCGAAGTCGTGCCCAGATCGGCGTTCAGTTCGACGACCGGCCGGGCATGTGGATGATCCACTGTCACATCCTCGACCACGCTAAGATCGGGATGATGGGCATGCTGCATCTGACCCGCTGATCGAGACTGCATTGGGCTACGGCCGCCGCGTAGTCTGCCGAGCGGGCGCAGCGCCTGCGCGGCGACGGCCGAGCTCGCGAAAAATCTGCCAATGAGAAGTGGGCTTACGCGCAGTGGGGACGCTGGTCGTTGCCATACGCTCGCGGGCCCTGCCCCTGGGAAGTATCCTGGCGGCCGCGCGCATGAGAAGCTCGGCGGCCGCTTTCGTTCGGCGCCCGTTTCTGCGCAGGAGCCCTCGATGAAATTCGCATCGCACCCAGTCTGGCAGGTCGGCTTTCGCCCGTTCTTTGCCCTGGCCTGTTTGGCTGGCGCCGCGCTACCGGTGCTCTGGGCCCTGAGCTTCGCAGGTGTCATATCGGCGCCCCCCGGCGGCCTTGCCTCAGGGGTGTGGGCGATTCAGTGGCATGCGCACGAGATGCTGTTCGGCTTCGGCTGGGCCGTCCTGGGAGGTTTCCTACTCACGGCAAGCAAGAACTGGGTGCAGATCCGCGGCTATCACGGGCCTGCGCTGATGTTTCTCACCTGCGCGTGGATATTCGAGCGGCTGGGCATGTGGTTCCATGGCACGTGGCCGCGCTGGCTGTTCGTCCTATCGAACAACCTGTTCCTCGTTGCTGTGGTGGCGATGCTCGTGTCGACGCTGATCCGTCACCGCAAGACTGACTCCTATCGCGACAACTACTTCTTTCTCCTGGTGCTGCCGACCTTCCTGATCGCCAAGAATCTCTTGCTGATGCCAGAGCACTTTCCGCTCGGGGTAAGCATGACGGTGGGCTTGTTCAGGGTGGCCTTCCTGGTCATGCTCGAGCGCACCCTGACCCCATTCATGAAATCGGCGTTTCAGGTCGAGATCCTGCGCAATCCCCGACTCGACGGTCTGATCAAGGCGCTTGCAGTCCTCATGATCTTCGAGAACCTGCTACCGCGCGCAGGCTCCGCCGGGCTCGCGCTGCTGCTTTCGCTGCTCCTGATCGGCCGCTTCGTATGTTGGAAGCCGCACCTGGCGCTGCGGCGCCTGGAGCTCGGTATCATGTACCTTGGGTACTGCGGGATTGTCGGGCAACTGATGCTTCACTTCATACAACACTCCTTCCCCCTAGCACTGGTAGGAGTCATCCCGGTGCACGTGTTTGGCTTGGGCACCATGGGACTCATTATCCCGGCCATGCTTGTGCGCATCTGCAAGGGCCATACGGGTCGCAAGGTAGACTTCGATCGCGGTGACAGAGCTCTGCTCTGGCTCATGATGGCCGCTTTCGTGCTGCGCGTTCTGGCGCCGCAGATCGTACCCGAAAGGTATCTGCTCTGGATCGAGTTGACCGCCGCAGCCTGGTGCATCTGCTTTGCGATCCTGGGCTTCCGCTACATTCCCTTTCTGCTGCGGCCGCGAGTTGTCGGTAAGGAGCACTGATCGAAGGAGGGCATGGCGAAATATTTGCGCGCGTGTGCCGTGACTGACAACCGCGGCACAGAAAGGCATTTTGCCCCAGCCGACTAATATTTCACGTTGGGCGATGCGCGATGCTAGCGAGCGAGGACGACCCCTGTTAGGGTGCGCTCGATCGGACAGAGCGCGGCTGCAAGTCGCGAACCGCTTCGCCCGCTCGTGGGGCGCTTAGTAAGGCAGGGGGGATCATGACGTATCTCGGTGCGTACGCATCGCTCAAGGCCGTCGGCTACGTCGTCATTCTGGCGATGGTCGCTTCCATCGCTTTTGCGGCGTATATCGCGCTGGTTCACTACACCGGCATCGGCGTCTGATCCGCCCGAGGACAACATGAACAAGCGCCAGACCAGGCTCTTTGCACTCGGCTCGACGGGTCTCGCCGCCCTGGTGTTTCTCGGGCTTACGATCGACAGCCATCGCCAGTTCGGAAAACTGACCCACTCCGAGAACATCACCTCTGCGGTGTCTCGCGGCCAGGACATCTGGCATGCGAAGAATTGCATCAACTGCCACACGCTATTTGGGGAGGGGGCCTATTACGCGCCCGATCTCACCAAGATTACCCAGCATCGTGGCACGCCCTATCTAGCGGCATTTTTGCGCAACCCTTCGGCTTTCTATGACGAGCAAAAGCATCGCCGTCTGATGCCCAACCCGAATCTGAGCGATCCGCAGATAGCGGACCTTATCGCCTTCCTAGAT
>JBKJIA010000066.1:0-20428 GCA_046598735.1 Polyangiales bacterium | reverse complement strand
CTGGCATGTCAGTGGCTTGCGATGTTGTCAGTGTACGCGGCGTCGAGCACCGTTTCGGCGCAAACACCTGCAGCCGCGCCCAAACCCAAGTACTCGTTGCCCTGGGGTTTGCGTCCGGCGATTGCTCCCACGGTGATTCGCAGCGACAGTTCGCTCGCACTCACCGATGCCGGAGACACGTTCGCGTCCACACTGACCGCAGGTTACAAGTTCATGCCGAACATCGGTGCCTACGGTAAGGTCGCGCTGACCTACAACAACCCCGACGCCGTCGCGATGGGCCCGAAGTCTGCCACGGCCTTCAGCAATCCGATCCTGTTCGGCCTGTACACGCCCGAGCTGATGCCTGGCTTGCGTCTGCCCGTGTTTGCAGGCGTGACCTTACCTATCGGCGCGGGCGGCGGAGATGAGCCCGACAAAGATAGTCGGGCCGCACAGGGTGCAGCGATCTACACGCGCTCAGCCATGGATAATGCGCTCTTCGCCGTCAATTTTCTCACGGTCACTGCGGGCGTGGGCGTCGGCTGGATCCACGATCGCTTGACGCTGCAGACGGAAGTCACGGTTCTCGAGCTGATTCGCGCGCGCGGCAAGAAGGTGGAAGCGGACGAAAAGCGCACCAACTTCACCACGGGTTTTCATGCCGGTTATGCCGTGATCGACATGCTCACGCTGAGCGCCGAGCTGCGCTATCAGCGCTGGCTCACGGAAGCTGCGCCGGTAAAGGCCAATCCCAGTGCACGAGACCAAATGACAGTGGGCGGTGGTGTACGCCTAAATCTGCCACTTGGTAAGGTTACCTTAAGGCCTGGCCTGGCTTACTTCCACCCAGTGGATGATCCGATGGCCAAGAATAACGCACGCGTGCTCACGCTCGACGTCCCCGTGTTGTTCTAGCGCGCGCCACCTTCCAAACGTCCGATGCCCGCGTGCTCGAAGCTGCCGAAGTAAAGGGTCTCCCCGATGCGCGCCACGCTAGTGATAGGCGAGTACGAGTCCTTGCTCGGGTCGTCTAGAAACTTGACGACCTTACCATCGCCGCGAATCGCCACGGCCATGGCATGTCGGCCGGGCTTGGGGCGCATGGACTTTGGCAAACGCGCGCTCATGCCCCGCAAGAAAGGGAAGGGCGCCGCAAGGTCCAGCGCCTTGTCGCGCGGCGAAGCGAGCGCCACCCAGAACACATCGCGTTCGCGGTCGTAGCTGATGTTGTCAGGAAAGCCTGGCAAGTTGTCGATCACGACGTCGCTCTGACCCTTGCGTGGGCCGGCGACGAACACGCGTTGCACGCGATAGGCCCAGGTTTCGCACACGAGCGCGTACGTCCCGTCGCCTGACACGGCCACGCCGTTGGCAAACGCAAGCTTGTCCTTGAGCAACGTCAGCTGTTGGGTGGCGGGAACAAACGCAAACAAGCGTCCGGTCTCGCTGTGCTCGATGGCGTCGAGATCGAACCCGTCGAGACCAAAGCGCATGCTCGCATCGCTGAACAAGATCGTGCCGTCGGGCAAGAGGTCCACATCGTCGACAAAACGAAGACGCCGGCCACGGTAAGAGTCCACAAGCTTCGTGATCGACCCGTCATTCTCGTCGAATCGCAGCAGCCCCTTGTGCGCATCGGCGACGACCAACGCGCCGTCTGCCGTCAGCTTCATGCCCAGCGGACGTCCGCCGGTGTTGCCCAGCAACTTGAACGGCAACTTGCGCGGATTGAAGCGCACGATGCGGCCATCGAGCAGACCCGTTGTCAGATGGCCACGCCCATCGGCGACCAATGCTTCGGGCCCGGGCAACTCCGGAACCAAGGTCTCAATGCCTTTCAGCCGCCCATTCGCAGCAAAGCTGCCTATGAGATCGGGGGCGTCCTTGGGGTGCCATGCCACCGGCTGCACGGGGCTTGGCGCGAACATCAGAAACAGGATGGGTCCGAGCAGCACGAGCACGAGCACGATCCGAAACGTACGCATGCGGCGCAGCCTAGTGGATTTGCTGCCACATTCCGCACCGATTTACAGCGACCAGATCGGCGACCAGCCTCACGCAGGCGGATCGATGTACTCGACTAGCTCGCCGCGAAAGGTGCGCAGCGTGGTGACGCCGGCCTCGTGCTTCACAAGATAGTCCGGCGTCATGGGTACCTTGCCGCGTCCGTGCGGCGTATCCACGATGTACTTCGGCAGCGCAATGCCGCTGAGCTTGCCCTGCAGAGCTTCCATGATCGCGATGCCCGTGGCGATCGAGGTGCGCAAATGACCGGTGCCGCGCACCGGATCGGCCTGCAACAAATAGTAAGGTCGCACGCGCATGCGCACGAGCCCGCGAAACAGCTGCTCCAACGTGCCCGCGTCATCGTTCACACCGCGCAGCAGCACCGTATGGTTCATGACCGGGATGCCATGATCGGCGAGCAGTGCACAGGCGCGCTTGGATTCGGGCGTGATCTCTTTTGGGTGGTTGAAGTGCGTCATCAACCAAGTTGCAGGATGAGCTCGCAGCGCACGACACAAATCCGGCGTGATGCGCTGCGGTAACGTCACCGGCGTACGCGAAGCCACGCGCACATTGCCGATGCTTTCGATGCTGGCGAGCTCGCTCAGCAGTGCTGCGACCCGTTCGCTCTTCATCACCAGCGGATCGCCGCCCGATACGATCACTTCCTGCACCTCCGGATGCGCGCGCAAATACGCGAAAGCCGGCGCAAGGCTCGCGAGCGATCTCGCTCCTCCGCCATGGCCCACCATGCGCGAACGCGTACAGAAGCGGCAGTACACGGAACAGCGATCGGTGGCGATCAACAGCGCGCGATCCGGATAGCGCTGCACAAGATGTGGCGCGACCTCGTTCGCTTCTTCGCCCAGCGGGTCACGCAGGTCACCCGGAACTTCCTCGCTTTCGCATGCGTGTGGCACGCACTGTCGCCGAATGGGGCAGCCCGGATCGTGCGGATCGATCAGCCCCAAATAGTAAGGTGTGATGGAGAGCGGAAAGCCGCCGCTCAGGGCGCGCGCCGTGCCAGCCTGCTCCGCCTCCGTTAAGGGCACGTGTTTCAGCAGCCCAGGCAGGTCGGTGACTGCGTGGCTCATTTGATAACGCCAATCGTCGGGCCGCTGGACCCGATCGATCTCGGCGACGTCTTCGAGATCATCGCCCGCTCTGCTTGGGCGGACCGGTACTTCGCCGCTCAAAGGGAGGCTCACTCGTGCCATGGTCGCGAGGATAGTGTGAGACGCGCGACGCGCACCCGTCGTTTTTCCACGTGGGCCGCTCCCAAAAGCGCAAAACCTCACCAAAATGGTAGGAGAAGACTCTCGCCGAGTGCGTTCTCGTGGGCTTTGCGCTAAACCGACGCTCCGCGAGCCACGTGCCCCTTTCGACGCCCAATGGTAGTTTCCCAGTACTTTGAACTGCCGCTGGGGATGGCACGTGCATCTGCTCGTATGCCGTTGAGGGATACGCCTCCCGCCCTTGGAGCCCACACGCGATGACGACGACGCAACTCACTAAGAATGCTCAGCTGCTTGCTTGGATCGATGAGACCGCCAAGCTCACCAAGCCCGAGAAAATCGTCTGGTGCGATGGCAGCGAAGATGAGCACAAGCGACTTACCGAAATCGCGTTAGCCGAAGGAGCGATCGAGCCGCTCAATCAAGAGAAGTTGCCTGGCTGTTTCTATAGCCGCAGCAATCCGAACGACGTAGCTCGCGTCGAGCACCTTACTTTCATCTGCACGCCTACCAAAGATGAGGCGGGGCCCACGAACAACTGGCTCGCCCCAGATGAAGCCTACAAGAAGATGAGCGGGCTCTTCGACGGCGCCATGAAGGGCCGCACCATGTACGTGATTCCGTACGTGATGGGCCCCGTCGGTTCGCAAATGTCGAAGGTGGGCATCGAGCTCACAGACAGCGTGTACGTGGTGCTCAACATGCGCATCATGACGCGCATGGGCAAAGCTGCCCTCGACATGTTGGGCAACTCGAACGACTTCAATCGCGGCGTGCACTCTACGCTCGATATCGATCCTGACCGCCGCATGATCTGCCACTTCCCCCAGGACAATACGATCTGGTCGGTGGGCTCGGGTTACGGCGGCAACGTGTTGCTCGGCAAGAAGTGTTTGGCCCTGCGCATCGGATCTTACCTTGGCAAAAAGGAAGGCTGGCTCGCGGAGCACATGCTGATCCTCGGCGTCGAGAGCCCCACGGGCGAAAAGCATTACGTGGCCGCCGCGTTCCCTAGCGCATGCGGCAAGACCAATTTCGCGATGTTGATCCCGCCCCAGCATTACAAAGGCTGGAAGGTTACGACCGTTGGCGATGACATCGCATGGATGCGCGTTGGCGAAGATGGACGCTTGTGGGCGATCAATCCCGAGGCCGGTTACTTCGGCGTCGCACCGGGCACCAGCACCAAGTCCAATCCCAACGCCATGAAGACCGTGCAAAAGAACACGCTCTTTACGAACGTAGCGATGACGGAAGATCGCGACGTGTGGTGGGAAGGTAAGGATGGCGAAGTCCCCGCCAAAATGACCGACTGGCAAGGTCGTCCGTGGGTTCGTGGCGAATCGAAAGAAAAGGCCGCGCATCCGAACTCGCGTTTCACGTCGCCTGCGGCCAACAACCCTGCCCTGTCTCCGCACTGGGATGATCCAAAGGGCGTGCCGATCAGCGCGATCATCTTTGGCGGGCGTCGTGCCAGCACCGTGCCGCTCGTGATGGAGTCGTTCAACTGGTCCCATGGCGTGTATTTCGGCGCCACCATGGGCTCGGAGACCACGGCTGCGGCCACCGGCCAGGTCGGCATCGTGCGCCGTGACCCGATGGCGATGCTGCCATTCTGCGGATACAACGTCGGCGACTATTTCGCGCATTGGCTGGGCATGCAAAAGCGCATCCCGAACCCGCCGCGCATCTTCATGGTCAACTGGTTCCGCCAGAAAGAGGGCAAGTTCCTCTGGCCCGGTTTCGGCGACAACATGCGTGTGCTCAAGTGGATGCTCGATCGCGTAGAAGGTCGCGTGGCTGCGCAAGAGACGCTCATGGGCTGGCTGCCGCGCGAGGGCGACCTCGACATGCAGGGCATCGAATCCTCGCAAGCAGACGTCACGGCGGCGATGAAAGTCGACCTCGGCGAGTGGAAGCAGGAGCTTGAGTCGCAGGCCCAGTGGTTTGAGCAGATAGGCGAAACCATGCCCAAGACCCTGCGCCTACAGCGCGACATGTTGCTCGAGCGCGTCACGCAAGCGATCGGCTGAAGCGCAAAGCGCGGGCCGTGATCAAATACATTGGCAGTAAGCGTTTGCTTCTACCTACGATCGTGTCGATCGTGCGCGGACTGCCGAACGTACGCACCGTACTCGATGCTTTCAGCGGCACCGCGCGCGTAGGCCATGCGCTCAAGGCCGCGGGGTACGAAGTCACCTCGAACGATCACACGACGTACGCCTACCGACTGGCGCAGTGTTATGTCGCCGCCGACCGCAGTCAGCTTGTGACGGATGCCGAGAAGATCATCCGCGAGCTCGATGCACTCACGGGCGCACCCGGCTACTTCACGCACACGTTTTGCGAGGGCTCGCGCTACTTGCAGCCGCACAACGGCGAGCGCGTGGATGCGATCCGCGAGCGCATCGCTGAGCTTGCGTTACCGCCTGTGCTCGAAGCCGTGGTGCTGGTGTCGCTGATGGAGGCGGCCGATCGGGTCGACTCGACTTGCGGCTTACAGATGGCGTACCTCAAACAGTGGTCCTTACGGTCTCACAACCGCATGACCCTGCGCCTGCCGGACATGTTGGATGGGCCGGGACATGCGCTGCAGGCAGAAGCCGCTAGTGCGGCCGCGTCACGTGCCTTCGATGTCGTGTATCTCGATCCGCCGTACAACCAGCATCGCTATCTCGGCAATTACCATGTGTGGGAATCGCTCGTCCGCTGGGATAAGCCGGAGGTGTACGGCATCGCGATGAAGCGCGTGGATTGTCGCGAATACAAGAGCGAGTTCAACTCACGTAAACGCATCCGTGATGCATTTGCAGCGCTCTTGCAAAACATCGATGCCCGCTACGTGTTGGTGTCCTTCAACAACGAGGGGTATCTGAGCCAGGCCGATCTAATCGAGCTCTTGTCGGTGCGCGGTGAAGTGGCTGCCATGGATGTGGATTACAAGCGCTACGTGGGTGCTCAGATCGGTATCTACAATCCCAAGGGCGACAAGGTCGGCAAGATTAGTCACCTGCGCAATCGCGAGCTGCTCTTACTGTCCGGCGAAAACGCAAACGCCCTGCTCACCGGTGCGCGCGCAAGGCATGCAGCGATTCCTGTTCCGGTCTGATTCAAGCGTCAGTTTCCGATCTGCGGCGGCGTACCCTTCAAGACGCCAGTCAAGAAGCGCTGCCAGTCCGCTTTGCCCGCGCCGAGGTAGACGAAGTGGCCATCTTCGCCGGCTTTTGGCATGTATTGGATCACGCCCTGGCTTACTTTGATCGCGCCGACCATCACGTTGGACGCCTGAGGCGCAGGCACGCTGCCGGTCTTATAGAGTGCGGTCAGCTCTGTGCCGACATGCGGAAGGTTGGCGCTCACTACGTAGGCTTTTTGCGTGGCTTCTGGCGCGTAGGTGTCGCCTAAACCGTAAGTCATGAACACATGCTTGGCGCTGCCGCCTTGGGGTAGCTTGGTTAGGCCTGCGCCGAAGTTTACGGGATCCACGCGTTCAAAGAATGCTTGCAGGAGTGCGTACGCGGGATGGTTCGATCCCAAGCAGGTCTTGCAGGTGTCTGCGTTGAACGGGGCGGCGGTAGGGTCCGCGAGCAGGATCGGCATCGCACGCGAGATATCGATGGGCGATTTCTTGGTTGCGAGCGCTTCGCTGAGATCACCACCCAATCCACTCAGCACGGCACCTGACACGCTTTCCTGAGGCAGCATGAGACTTGTGTGCGTCGCGCCCTGCGAGTGACCGAACATGGCGATGCGTTGAGCATCGAACCTCACCGCTTGGCCAAAGGCGCTGCCTGCATCCTCGTTCACGCTCTTGGCCCAAGCTACGAGCGACATGAGATCGGCGCTGCCTTGAGCCACGTTCCCGAGTGCGGCATCTGGATTGAGGAAGTTGAAAAACAGCTCGTCCGATCCCAGATCAGAACCGCCTTTTCGCGAGCCATGTTGCGGCAGATCGATGGTCAGCACCGCAGCGCCTGCGGCAGTCGCAGTGCCTGCAAGATCGCGCAAGCCCGACTTGAAGCTCCCGCCGGTACCATGCCCGTAGATCACGAGCGGATAGCCCGCTTGCGGCGCGGGCGTTTTCGGAAGAGTAAGGCCAAAGCACACGTCCTCGTCACGCACGGCGCTTGGGGTGCCAGCGGCATCGAGGTTGATGCTGCCACCTTGCGTGAGGTACGGCGCGCTGCCGTTCTGGAAGATAGGGAGCGTGATGCGCCCGTGCACCTCCACGTGATCTGCGCTTGCCGCGTCACACACGCGTTCCGCCCCGTCGTCGCAGGGCGACTTCACGCCGCTATCGCACACCGTAAGGTTTTTGATGAGGGGTGCGGCGCTACCTGCGATCACATCGTGAAGCTCGGTTATCAAATCCTCGGGGGACTGCGTGGTGAACACAGCCGCATTCAAGACATCGTTACTGGCGAGCTTGCCCGCCGCCATGAATGCACGCAGGGGTGCGTAAGCAGCGTGCGCAGCCGCGAGCGCCGCATCCCCGGGAGCGTCTGCCGCGAGGAGCGCATCGAGGTCTGCATCCCGCGCGAACGAGCCACCTTCCTTCGTCGTGATGCCGCTGGTGAGCACGACCGCGTAGGTTGTGTTTGGCGCAAGCGGAGAGCCCATGCCCGTGCGCACGTTGAGCCAGTTTTCGCAAATGTAGGCGCTGATGTCGCCGCTGCTCGTGCCCCAGCTGCGGGAAACGGCGCGACCGTAGCCGGGCGATGCGGGGTCGATGTCATAGAGTAAGACGCTGCTCTCGCCGACCGAATTGCCTGCGTAAGGCTTACTGAAGCGAAAGTAGACGACGGGATTGGTTGCAAAGCCAGTCAAGTCGCGTTCGGCCGCCTTGATGTAGTTGCCCACGAGATCTCCGATGCCGAGCAGATTGCCTGGGCTCGGAAAGCCTCCGAGATCGAGGCGCCCGTTTTTGCGGCGCACATCGTTGGGGAAGGGCAGTCGGTAGAAGTCTTTGTCACTGCTGTCGCCGCGCGGAACATGAAAGTAAGATTTCGCTCCGCCTTCATCTGCCTCGCATGCCAGACCCGACCAGACCACGGGCCTCAGCTTGTCCAGATCGGGCGTGGGAACGCAGAACGGATTGGTCACCTGCGTCGATGGCGGCGGACACAACAAGCCCGCAAGACAGTCAGACGTGGAACCGCATGCTGCGCCCACATCGCCTGTGCCCGATGCGACGCATTTCTGCGTGAAGCCAGTGTATGCGCAGACAAGGCCGCGCTGGCATTGCCCTGTCGTCGCGCAGCGTGTGCCAGCTTTCGCGTCGCCAGCTTTGGCGCAGGTGCGATCACGTTCGACGGCACAATATAAGCCGTCGTCGCACTCGCCGGTCACATTGCACGAAGAACCTTCCGAGAGGTCTGCCGTGAGCGTGCAGACTCCGTCGATGCAGCCTAGGCGCAACGTGCCCATGCATTGCGTGTCGTCCAGACAATCCTTACCAATCGAGCCCACGCCTGATACGCCTCCTTCAGCCGAAGGACAGGCAGGATTCTTCATGGGGTCGCACAAACACATGGGATCTTTGGGGTCGCAGCTGAGCTCCGTTTTGACGCCCTTACCATCGAACAGCGTACAACTTGCGAGGAGCGCGCAGGTCGCCGTGCATGCCGTGTAGGCCCATAACAGTCGTGAAAGCATCGAATCCCCTCCGCGGCAGAGCATAACTTATCTACGCTTTCGTGAGGCGCTTCTGCCTTAGCGGGCTACGTCTGTAGGCGCTAACTGCGCTCGACCAACCGATCGATCATGAACTTGCTTTGTTCGGTGGCTTCGCGCTCGAACTCCCCAAAGAACGCGCGCACTTCTTCGAATACCTCGGTAAAGGCCGCCTGATCCTGTTGGGTGAGAATCCGTCCGAGCGACTCCGCCGCATCACGAAACGTTTCCGTCACGCGCTGAGTCAACGGATTCATCATCTCGATGGGTCCGTATAGCGCCGGATCCTGTCCGAAGTGTCGGGCTGCCACGTAAAGCTCCATCAAGTACGCAGGCGACGTGAACTTGAGGCTCTCGCCGAGCGGCGGTCCAAGTCGAGCAAGCGTAAGGCCCAATACTTGAGTTTGAAAATGGGTAAGCACCTGGACCAATGCCATCGCGCGATCGTGTTCTTCCGCCGCGGCATCCGTGATCACGAGCCCGCGTGCACGAAACACATCACGTGCCCACTGCGCCCACTCTGCGCCGCGCCCTGGACACAGCACGATACGTTGTCCCTGCAGCGAATGAACGGCCGGTCCGAACATGGGATGCGTGCCGAGCACGCTCGCTTTCGTCGCCGCCAGCATCGCTTCAAGGGGCGCCTGCTTGATCGATGTCACGTCCATCAACAATCCGTGCTCGGGCACGTGCGGGCCGACCTTACGGATCACCTCTTCGGTGACGGCGATGGGCACGCAGATCAACGAGACTTCTGCCTGAGCTGCCGCCTCTTCGGCGCTGAGCTGCGTGTCGAGATCGCTGACCAACACCGTATGGCCAAGATCGGTGAAGAGTTGCGCCATGCGTCGGCCGATGCCGCCGTGCCCGCCGATGACCGCCACGACTTTGGGCGCCACATCGAAGGGAACTTCCGCGCGCAGCGACGCTTGCAGGTCACGACTCGCCCACATAATCAAGCGAAAGAGCGACTCTACGATTTCGGCGGATAGGCCGAGTTGCTCCGCATACCGTCTGCGATCCTCGATCAGCACGCGTTCTCGCGCGACGTCGCGTACACGAAGCGCGTGCTCGCGTTTGTGCGCGGCCAGCTCTTCCACGACGTGCATGCGCTTGGCGAGCAGCTGCAGGATCTCATGATCGAGCGCGTCGATCTGACCGCGCAGCTCGACGATGGGGCGACTTTTGGACGGTGACGTCTCGCTCACGGTGCTGAGCTACCGCTGGCCGAGCGGCTCGGCAAGCCAGCGGGCTTTTGTGCCGCGTTGTCGAGGGCCTCTGCGTCCGCGCGCCGGTCCAGACTTCGGTAGCACGCCGCCAACGTCTTCAAGCTCGCTGCTTCGCCACGCGTGTCCGACGTGGCACGCGCCCGCGCCAGGGCACGCAGGGCTTCACGCACAGCGGTGCCAGCCTCGCCGCCATCGAGCAGCACGAGCGCAGTCGCTAGAATCGCGCGCGGCGTGTCTTGCGCGCTCGCCTTACCGTGCTCTCGCGCACGATCGAGCGCGCGCATGGCAGCGGTGCGGTCGCCCTTCGATAGTAAGGTCATGGCACGCAGTCTGTCGACCGCCGGGCCGTCTTTGCCCGCTGCCACGAGTAGTTCCAGCGACCGCTCTACACCATCGAAATCGCGCGCGATGATGGCTTCGATCGCGTGCTGCATGGCCTGGGCAGAAAACGAACGCTCGGGTTGCTCGACGATCGGCATGGCAGGCTCGCTTGGCGGATCCGTGCGCGCACGCGGTGCGGCCGGCTTCGCGGCGGGAGTTGGGCGTGCGCTCAAAGCTTGTGCGATTTGGGCGGCACGTTCACGTGTCTGGCCCGTGGGATCGCATTCCACGGCCGCTGCCGCGAGTCGGACGCCAGAGCGTACGAACCCGAGTCGACCCGCTGCGCGCGCCACCTCGAGTAACACGTCCACGGCGGCCACAGGCCTGCCACCACGCGCCAAGTAGTAGCCCAACGTGGCCCGCGCGAACTCATGCTCAAAGGTAAGGTTCTTGGAGAGCGCGTCTGCGATGTAGCCATGGACTTCGGCGAGTCGCGCGGGGGGCATGCCCTGCTCGACCACGGTCCGTACCACCGAAGTCAACGACAGCGTCCCTGCTCGACGCTCGACCAACGCTTCGTCGACAAGTTGCTTGACGACCTGCTCGTACGATTCGGCGCTTACGCCATCTGCCGCACGCACCGCGTCAACCAGGGCTTTTTCTGCTGGATCCGGCACGCTGGCGAGCGTTTCGAGCACGCGGCGCGCATCGGCTTCGAGTTGGTCGATGCGCTCTTCGATCATCTCATCGACCGCGATCATGTTCACGCGTCCTGCTGGGCCACGTCGCCAACGAAAGACTTCGCCATCGTGAATCACGTCGCCCGAGGAAATCAGCACGCGCACCGCTTCCGCAATTCCGATGGGCGTGCTTCCGCCCATGGCCGCTGCGCGACGGGCAATATCGTGGGACGCGGCCTTACCAAGCATCGACTGTGCTAGCGCCCGACCTTCTGGCTGGCTCAAGGCAGGTAAGCGAATTTCAGCCAGCGCGCCCCCGCGCGTCAAGGCTTCCGGAGGCTTGCCATCGAGCGCCATGCGCATCACCAGCAAATGGTCCGCGGGACAGTCGCGCGCCGCGTCCGCAATCACGCCGACGCTTGCGGGGTCCACGAGCGGCATCGGGCTTACGCTTATCCAGGCGCGAGAGCCATGGAGCTCGTGAACGCGCGCGATAAATTGCCGCAGGGCTATGATCACCTCACGGCGCGGCACTGCGCGACCGTCGCGCACCTTCGCTAGCAACGCTATCGCGACTTGGTCGGGCTCGTGTTTAGCGTCGAGCAAATGCTCAGGTGCGTGCTGCTCTTCGTATAGTCGGGCGAGGCCATACGCGAGACCCGACAACGGAGCGAGCGGCGCTGCCACGGCACTGACGTGAAGCCACATCGGAGGCTTGGCCTCGCCGGCTAAGCGCGACAACCAAGAGCTCACGCCCGCTCCGTACGGACCCACCACGAGCACACGATGCCGTCCGCGCGCGAGTGCAACCTGGCGCAGCGATTGAAAGGGTGCCTGCGCGCTTGCAGGGAGGGTCGGAGTTGCGAGATTCGCAAGACCTGCTCGACAATCGCGACGCCGCGGAAAAGCTCGGTCTAGCACTTCGCCTTCCACGCCCGGACTGACGCTCAGCTCGCGCGCAAACAAGAAGGTCGTTGCCGTGTTCGTGTGCGCCATGCTGTCCAGCACGAGCTCGCCCGGATTGGCCTGATTTGCGAGGGTCTGGGCGCGGGCGATGGCGTCGCTCGACATCGACGCCTGCCCGCCCGCACGGTGCGCACCGATCGTGAGCGCGATCGAGATGCTGCCGACATCGACGGCCTTGCGACGCTCGAACTCGGTCAACAGCGCGAGACACGTCTCGATCACATTCACAATCGACGTCGGATCGATCTCGCACACGACGCTGCCGCCGAGGGTGGCCAGCATGACTGCGCCTTCCCGCGTCAGCGTTTGCCGGCAGCGTTCCTGCGCGGCCTGCGCATAGCTGAGCACTTCGGGGCTGGACTCCGCCGGGGGCTGCCAGCGATGCCAAACGATCAGGCGTTCCATCGCTCGAAGATCCCCATCCGTCCCGGCTCCCGTAGTAATGTCGCGTTCGAGGGTTTCACGGGGGCGTGCGTCTGTAAAGCATCGGCGAGCCCGACTTTGCTTCCGCATCACTGTCGAAGTCCCGTCATTTCAAGCCAGCGAGAACGAGAGAACAATGGAAGATGCAAGCATTCTGATCACCGGTGGGGCAGGGTTCATCGGCACTTCGCTGTGCCGCCGGATCGCGGACAAGAATCGGGTGCGCATTCTCGACAACCTGCGCCGCAACGCCCTCGCAGGAGCAGGGCTCGACAAGCATCCCAACGTCGAAGTGATGGTCGGCGACGTGCGCAATGCGCAGACCATGAAAGAAGCCGTCAAGGGCATGCAGTACGTCGTGCACATGGCCGCGATCGCGGGCGTAGACACGGTGCTCAAGCACCCCGTGCTCACCATGGAAGTGGCGCTCGAGGGCACGATGAACGCCCTGCGCGCCAGCGTCGAAGCTGGCAGCGTGCGCCGGTTCATCGACTTCTCCACCAGCGAAGTTTTCGGCACCTACGCCTTCCGTGTGCGCGAGGCAGATGTCACGAGTCTGGGCGCCGTCGGTGAGGCTCGCTGGACCTACGCCGTGTCCAAGCTCGCGACCGAGCACTTGGCACACAACTATTGGAAAGAGCATCAGCTACCCACCTGCTCGATCCGGCCGTTCAACATTTTCGGCCCAGGCCAAGTCGGCGAAGGCGCCATCCACGCGTTCGTGTTGCGCGCCCTGCGAAACGAGAATCTAACGGTCCACAACGAGGGCGATCAGATCCGCTCCTGGTGCTACATCGACGACATCGTCGATGGCGTGTTGCTTGCGATGACGCGCGTCGAAGCCATCGGCCAATCGTTCAACATCGGCAATCCGCGCAGCACCAACACGATCTACCAACTGGCGAGACTGATTGTGCGCCTAGCGGAGAGCAAGTCGCAGGTTGTCTCCGTTCCATGGGACTTTGCCGACGTGGAGCTACGCGTGCCTGATGTGCGCAAAGCTGAAAAATTGATCGGTTTCAAACCGAAGGTGGAGCTCGAGGAAGGATTACTTCGCACGATCGACTGGTATCGGGCCAAGCTGATGCCGAGCAAGTGAAGCCTTCGTTTCAGATCACACGGTCTTGACCGTGCTTTCCCAGCTTGGGAAGATGACGTGAGGATTTGGTGAGCGCGGAGCGTCAGTCTGTCAATCTCAAGGCCGCTCGAGCGGATGACTGGTTCGAAAAAGTCGCGGCATCCGCGCCGAACTTCGACCAGCTCTGCGAGGCGATCGGCAAGAAGTACGTGGCCTTCGCGTTGGTGGCGGGGATTCGCATCACTGCGCTCTCCATTGACCCGCGTCAAAGCGACAACACTCAGGTCACGTTCGGCATCGGAGAGACCACCGATGAGCACGTGATGGCGCTGCCGGAGTTTCGGCGCTGCCTCACCCAATCGTTGCTGCAGCTCGAAGAGCCGGGGGAGCTGCCGACTGATCTCGACAATGTCGAAGGCGTGCAGCGCTACCTCGGTGTTCGCTATCTGCTGCTGGCGCCCATCTTCGGCATCACGGTGCATGAGCTACACGTGGGCGGCTCAGAGCCACCGAGCGTGCTTATCGGCCTGGGCAGCCTGACCGACGAGGTCAGCGTCGATGAGTTCCGCGAAGTCATTCGCGAAGCCGTGCGTCGCGAAGAGCAGACCGCCAAGCCGCAAAAGCCGTTTGCGATCGATCTCGGAAAGATTCCCGAAGCAGAAGCCGCGCTTCATCGAGGCGATCACGAGCGCGCGATCGAGCTGCTTGATCCGTGGGCGGGTCCCCTCTCCATGCTGTTGCGCACGCCGCAAGGCCAGAGCCTCGGGGTCGATGCCAAGGCTGCTTTGGCGCGTGCGCTGGGCCTCTTGGGGGCGGCGTACACACGCAAAGAAGAGTACCCGTCGGCAGAAGAAGTGCTGCGTCTGGGCGTGCAGTGGGTGCAAGACGGCCAAGTCGCCGGTCAGCTCTTCGCACAGCTCGGCGAGATTGCATTTCGTCAGGGACAACATGGTCAAGCCATTGGACTATTTCGTCGTGCGCTTTCTTTGGGCGGACCGCGCGGTCAAGTCCTGCCTTCCCTTGCGCAATGCTTCCTTGATCGCGGCCGCGCCGTGGCGGCGCTAGTGTGCTTGGACGAGGCGGTCGCGCTGGGTGTTCCCGAAGCTCAACTACAGGCTTCGCGCCAACGTGCCGTCGCAAAAGTGGGCGCGCAGTATGACAAGCTGCAGCGCTTCTTGAGCGAGACGCGCGCGCTGGTTTAGACGTGCGAGCAGCTCCGCGTGCGGTCCTGCTTGGCGCCCTGTGCGTCGCGGCGTGTTCCAGTGACGGCGCAGCCAGGCCTGACGGGGACGCGGGGCCAGAGCCGGTCCCAGAGGCCGGTATGCTGAAGTTGCCCAAAATCGCGCTCTCGCTTTCGTGCGCGCCCTCGGTTGAAGTCGCGGGTACTTGTGCGCGCGATGCCGACTGCTCGGACGGCGCGCGCTGCGTGGCGGACCTCGCGGCGACTCACGTAGACCGTTCGCCGTTACCCCTGACATGCGGCGCCGCATGGGGAGACGGTAAGGCTCGCGATCGCTGCGCCAGCGCTCAGGACTGTCAAAGCGGTTTGTGCGCGCTTGCGGACGTGTGCCTCGCGCCCTGCGTGGAGAGCAGCGACTGTCCACGCGGCCAGCTGTGCAGACCCGTCGAAGCACGCTGGAAGGATGGGCTCGAACCCGTTCAGGCTTGTACGCGCGTGTTCGCGTTTTCAGACGACGTAAAACTCGCGCGCCGCCCGCGTCAGGCGAGCTTACCCGGCGGTGACCTGAGCACATTGAACACGGGCGCCGCGCCCGGCGATGCGATCGTATTCTTGAAATCCGACTGCGGCGCGACGGCCGAAATTCGCCAACTGCGCGCGAGCAAATCCGAAGCGGTGCTCTTCGATTTGGCCACGTTGCTAGACGGTAAGGGGAGCCCCAATCCTGTGGTCAACAGCGGCGGCTTCGTGCCCTTTTTGGTGCCCAACAATCCCACGATTGCCGCGTCACCTGAGGGTTACGCGTTCGATGTTTCGTTCGACGTTGCCAGCGCTGCGGAGCTCGTCACGGCGGCACGCGCAGGCGAGCACACGATTTTGGACTTCAATCTATTCCTGGTCGGGGGCGGACAAGAAGTTGACCCGTCCGGTCTCCACCCCGGCAGCGCTGCTGTGCGCGATTTGATGACGCGCATGGACGACCGCTTTCGCAAGGTCGGGATGCGCGTGGGAACCGTGCGCGAACACGACGTGACCGGCGCGTTACGCGATGAGCTCGGCGTCATCGAAACGCGTCCGATCACGGATGCCAACGGCAACCTAGTCGACCTCGAAGTGGAAGGTCTGGACGCGTTGTTCGAGCTGTCGGCCGGGCTCGACGATGGCGGCCTAAACCTGTTTCTCGTCAGCGACATGGGCGACTTGCTCGGTATTTCCGGTGGCATTCCAGGCTCTATCGGAGCGCATGGCACTTCGATGTCCGGCGTGGCCGTGGCCGTGGACACCGTGGGCCTCGATGCCGTCGATGCCGTGATTCAGCATGAGGTCGCGCATCAGCTCGGTCTGTTTCACACGTCCGAGATCAACGGATTCGTGATTGAGCCGCTCTCGGACACGCCTGCTTGCGAGCTCGACCGCGACGACGACGGCGACTTCGTGCTCGCGTCGTCTGAGTGTCGCGACGCCGGTGCGGACAACCTCATGTTCTGGGCCGGCACAGGCAGCGAGCTCAGTCCACAACAGATCGAAGTCCTACAGCGCAGTCCCGTATTGCGCTGAGCTGTCTGCTCAGATGCGCGCGCGGCGTGCCCATGCTCAGGGTTGAAGCTGAGGCGCTGGCACCGCCGCCTGCTGACTCGGGGCGAACGGTGCCTGGGCTTGCTGCTTGAGCGTCTGGAACTTGTCGCTCGCGCTGCTGAGCTTCTGATCCCACTCGAGATTGATCACCTGATTGCGCGCACACACGTGGAACTTCGTCATCACCATCGTGAGGAATAGCGGCTTCAAGAACGCCGACCGTAAGTTCGCCGCAAACAACACGGCCGTGATCACTACGCCGAATTGTGCGATGCCACCGGGCGAAAACAGTGACGCAACGAGGAACGCGGGCACCAAGCAGGCGAGCCAAGCGACAAAGGTAAGCACGTAGTCGAGTAGGACGATGTACACGCCGGTTTTCAGCACTTCTTTGCTGTTTTGCGCGTAGTAAATCAAGCCGTCTTGCGCGCTGCGCCAGTGATTCGCATCGCCTCGGGCGAGGCTGTACGAGAAGATCGTCTCGTCGATGTAGCTCGTGGTGGCGCGCACGATCGAATTCACGATCGACACCATTCCCGATAGGCCAGGGATCGGAATCAAATTCGCAATCCAACGGAGTGTGCGATTGAAAGCCGTGACGATGCCTTTCACGATCGCATCCAGCGCGAACAACGCACTGACTTGTCCGAAGCGTTCGGTGACCACGCGCTTGCCGTAGGTGAACATGTCTTCTTGACCATTGCCCACGCGTCCAGTCGTGATCAGATCCGTGAGCACAGCGATGTGTCCAGCCTTGAGCAGGTACAAGAAGTACCGCACGACGAACCACCAAAGGTAACCCCAGACGCCCAGTCCGCCGAAGATCCAGACGTAGCCAAGCAGCGGTACTTTGCTGCCGATCCACGAGCCTCCGCCCAGCGTGATCGCATACCAAATGAGGGTGATGATAGAGACCGCGACGAGGATGCCAAAGCGCATCAGCGCATACGGCAACGTTTGGACAAGTAAATTGACCGCTGTCCCGAGTCCCGCGTCAGTGATGGCGAGTGGGTAGCTGTGCCGGATCGGTTGATCAGGGTGGCTGTAGGCACTCGAGTCACTCGCACCATGGCTCTGATTCATCGCATTCTCCCTTGCAGCTAGCTTTACGATTGTCACCGATGGGAGGTTCCCCAGTTCCTTCTTTTATGAGGCCATTTTCCGTTTACCGTTCAGGGTTGGGAAGCTAGCCTCTGCGCCGTCATGGCTAAATTTCTCCTCGCGATCGATCAAGGCACCACGGGAAGCACGGCATTGCTGCTCTCCGAGCGAGCCGAGGTTTTGGGCCGCGCCACCCGCGAATTTAAACAACATTACCCGCAACCTGCTTGGGTCGAGCACGAGCCAGAAGAGATCTGGACAAGCGTGCTCGGTGCGATCGAAGACGCACTAGAAGTTGCCAAGGCATCACCGCGAGATTGTGTCGGGATCGGCATCACCAATCAGCGCGAGACGACTGTGTTGTGGGAGCGCGCTACCGGTAAAGCCGTGCATCGCGCCATCGTCTGGCAAGACAGGCGCACAAGCGAACGCTGCGCCGAGCTCAAGCAGGCGGGCCTCGAGCCCATGTTTCGCGAGCGCACTGGCTTGCTGCTCGACCCGTATTTTTCGGGCACCAAAGTAGCGTGGCTGCTCGACAACGTATCGGGACTGCGCGCGCGTGCCGAGCGCGGTGAGATCGCGTTTGGCACCATCGACAGCTACTTACTGTTTCGCATGACGGGCCAGCTGCACGCGACCGATGTGACCAACGCTAGTCGTACGCTGCTCTTTGATATCGCCAAGCTAGCCTGGGATCCTGAGCTTTGTGCGGCGCTCAAGGTGCCGATGAGCGTGCTGCCCGAGGTGCGCAGCTCATGCGAAGTGTACGGACAGACGCAGGGCTTTGGCGTCATCCCCAACGGAGTCCCGATCGCAGGCATCGCAGGCGATCAACATGCGGCACTATTTGGACAAGTCTGCTTCGCTCCGGGCGAAGGTAAGGTCACCTACGGCACCGGCGCGTTCTTTCTCGTCAACACCGGTGACAAGCCCATTCACTCCAAGCACGGGCTACTGACCACCGTGGCTTGGCGCATCGGCAACCAAACCACGTACGCACTCGAAGGCAGCGCGTTCATTGCTGGTGCAGCCGTGCAGTGGCTGCGAGACGGTCTGGGCATCATCAAGAGTGCGAGCGAGATCGAAGCGCTGGCCGCCCAAGTTGAAAGCTCCGGCGATGTCGTATTCGTGCCCGCGCTGGCCGGATTGGGCGCGCCATATTGGGATCCAGATGCGCGGGGCTTGCTCACAGGCCTCACCAGAGATACCAATCGGGCTCACATCGCCCGTGCTACCCTCGAAGGAATTGCCTTTCAGGTGGCGGACTTAGCCCGCGCCATGGAAGCCGACATGGGGCGGCCAGTTGCTTCGCTCCGAGTAGATGGCGGCGCGAGCCAGAACGAATTGCTGATGCGCTTTCAAGCAGATATCACGGGGGCCGCGATCGATCGCCCGAGCTGCGTGGAGACGACGGCACTCGGTGCGGCTTATCTTGCTGGTCTAGGCGTAGGCGTGTTCTCTTCCACAGCAGACATTGCCAAAGCCCACTGTATTGACTGGACTTATAAACCTACTATGAGCCTCGACACGCGCCTTGCACACATGGTGCGATGGCAACGCGCGGTGGCGCGGGCTAGAAGCGAGCTGACACGGTGACTGGGGAAGATCGCACGAGCAGCCAATATCCTGAAGCAGGGCAGACGCCGGCTGGGGAATTGCGCCGAGTTCCAGTGGCCTGGGAAGCCCTCGAAGATGCGTTCGAAAACAACGCGCCCGAGGTTCATAGCTACCTGCACATGGCGACGGGCGAAGTCTTGCGCGTCGTCGATGGAGTGGCCGACCCTGGCACGCATTCGCGAATCGCCGCGGACTCGTCTTACTTGCGTGTCGATCCCGTTTCGTCACGCGAGCAGTACCGCTGGATGGAGCGCTTCATCGCCACGGTCGAGGAAGGTCCCTTTCGCCAGAAGCTGCAGGCCGCCATCGATGGTAAGGGCGCATTTCGCCGCTTTAAAGACGTATTGATGAGCTTTCCGGTCGATCGCGAACGCTGGTTTCAGTTTCGATCGGAGCGTCTGCGTACGTGCATGGAAGGTTGGCTCGAGGCGCAAGGCGTCGTCGCGGTCGAGCGTCCTGATTGGGAAGTGCCGAGCGCCGATGAGGTCAAACCTCAGGTCGACGCGAACGAGAAGAATGCACGACGGGCCGCGCGCGGTAGCGCAGCAGATGCTCAGCGTCGTCACCTCCATGAGCTGGCGGATTTGCTGCCTGTGCGCGAGCTCGATGCAGGCGTCGCGTTCCTCGAGTTCTTACGCGACAGGCGGCATGTGCCGCGAGCGGTGCCTCGCGATAGCAATCCGGATCCGTCCGAAGAGGGCGGCTCGCACTTGAGCTGAAGTGATGCTGCGCGCGTCGTTCATGCTCGCCGTCATCTTGCCGACCTTACTGTTGGCGCTGGCGATGGCGTTGACGATGAACCACGCTTCCGCCCAGCAGTCGACGATTGCCGGCGCGGTTCGCGTGGATGGTGTGCAGATCGTGGTGGGCGGCCTTGCGCCGGGTCCTGGCGTGATCTTGATTTTGCAGAGCGATGTGGAGCTGCGGGCGCGGCTCTCGCTGTTGCGCGCAGCGGGGGAGGCTGCAGCGCTTGGGCCTCTGTCTGCGGATCTTCTGCGCGCCACGCAGCAAGAGCTTTTGGGCGAAGCGTTAATCGCATTGGAAGCGGCACGTCTCTCGCTCGCCGCGCCCAAGCACGATGCACAACTTCGCGAAAGTCAGCGCTTGGTGGCCGGAGCCGGCGGTCGCAATCTCGTGTTCGGGTTGCTCGCGCGACTGGGCGTAACCATGGCCGAGCTTGATGCGATCGCGCTCAGGCGCGTGGTCGTGTCCGACTTCTTGGATGCGAACCTGGTGGGTACCACGGAGCTGACCCCGGGCGAGCTGGAGCGCGCGTACGAAGTAGCAGATCATCCGTTTCACGATCGTCCATTCGAGGAGATACGCGAAGCACTGCGGGGTTTTCTCGCGCAACGCAGTCT
>JBKJIA010000603.1:0-5396 GCA_046598735.1 Polyangiales bacterium | reverse complement strand
TTGCTCTTACCCTGTTGCTGCACACGCGCGCGCGCGCCCAGGTCGGAGAAGAGGGCAGCATTACAACGCGGTCCGACGTGAAGATGTCGGTCGAGGGCGACGTGGGAACCGGCGGCGAGCGACTTGACGCCCTGGTCGACCACCTCAGCGCACCGCTCACCGAGATGAAGCGCTGCTACGCCATGATCGTAAGACGCGACCCGGCCATGACCGGCACGCTTTACGTCGATCTGGAGCTGCGCGAGAAGGGGCGCATGCGCGTAACGCCGGTCAGTGCCGAGCCTCTGAGCTGGAAGATGCGCAACTGTGTGCAAGGGGCCTTCCAGACGCTCAGCAGCCAGAACCTGGCCCGGCCGCTGAAGGCCCGCATCGCGCTCGAGCTGTGGAACAGCGCGGCGGAGAGCGTGCCAGAGGTGCGCGCGAACGAAGAAGAAGCCTCCCGCGTCGAGGTGAGTACGGACGCAGAGGGACGCTCGTTCTCGGAGGGGCGCAGCCTCGATGGCGAGGTGGCGTTTCGCGTGAGTGCGAGTGGTGCGAATGCCGAGGGCGTGGTCACGCGCGTACACACGGCGGTGCGCACTGCTCTTCCGAGCCTATTCGATTGCCGCCGCAAGTCGGGCAAGGACGGTTCTCCTGAAGGCGAGCTCAAGCTCGATGTCTTCCTTGGCGGCGGCGCAGCCAAGATTGAAGTTCGCTCGAACACCGTCAATAGCGAGCGTGCATCGCCCTGTGTCGACCGAGCGATGACCCGAGGACTCACCGGCCTCGGTTGGGGCAGGGCCAAGCTTGAGCTTACCTTCGCGCCGTGATCAGCGAACGAGGCGAGAGATCCGGAGGAGGGTGGCAGGATGCGCGCCGGCTCCCGACTCGACTATCCCCACCGCTACACAAGGCCTGCCGCTCAGAAGAGTTGGTCAATTGTCTGGACTAGCTGGTCACAGCTCAGTCCCTGGGGCACCTTCACCAGCAGCACGCTGTTGTCGCCCGCGTCGTCTCGCTTAGGCGTGAGCTTGACAGCCAAGGTGGGGTCGGTGGCTTCGAGTACCTGCGTCTCGGTGGTCTCGAAGGCCTGGCCCAAAAGCCGGTTACCATCGTAGCTGCCTCTCAAACGACTGTGCAGACGCTGCGCATTGTAGGTGTCGCCCTCGACCTTTCGCCGCAGCACCTCCGTGCGGATGTGCACGGTGATGCCCGGCTTACCATCGCTTTCCTGGTCGTATACCCGCGGATCTTTCTTGTCCGTGGGCAGGGGCTCGCTCGGATCCCGGTCGTAAAAGCCGAGGGCGATGCTCGCTTGTCCGCGCTCCCATTCGAACACGTCACCGTTCTTGCTCACGACTACGCCCGCTTCGAGAGGTGGCGTGGTGCGCGGCACGCTGTCGGCCACGCTTACGGTGGTACTTGCGGGCTCGTTTAGGATTTCCGATTTGCAGCCGCGCTGACTCCACACGAGCTTGCCCTCACGCTCGGCGACATCCACGAGCATGTAGCCGGTTGCAAGGCTCTTGAATTTCATGCCCAGCGCACTTGCCGTCGCGGCCGAGCGCTGTCGCATGGCGTAGTGGCCCACCAGCCGTTGCGCGGCGCTGGGCTCGTTCACGATCGGCACGTGCGCGTCACTTGCAGCGCCCACTCCAGCATCAAGTGTTGCTGGGTTGCCGGCAGTCTCGGCGTCCATGTCTGCGTCAGTGCCCGCTTCCAGCGAGTCCGGGTCTGCGCCTGGGTTTCCTGTCGCGCCAGCATCCTCCTGCTCTGGGGCGGGGCTGGACCCGGCGCGGGTGATCGTATGTTTGCCATCGGCTCCGCAGCCGCCCGTGAGCAGGGCAGCGGCAAAGACGTAGCGTGGTGCGAGGAAGCGCATGCTCGTCTCCGTCAGTAACTGTGGTGTACAGATATGTTATACAAAGTTGTACACGGCGCAAGCTACGGGCGGGTAATCGTGTTGCTCGATGTATGGAGACGCGTGACTTGGACACCAGGCGGGGCAACTCCCGTCGCTAGACGCTCGGCGCGTGCGCGGGGGCCTTTTCACGGCTGGGCCTGATCTCGTCGATGCCCCACGACACGAGCTTCTTCTCGAAGGTCCAGCGCGGATGGATCTTGTCGAGGTCCGAGAGGTCGTCCTCGCTGGCGAAATCGTAGCCGTTGGCCTCGTCGCTGTACCACTGGCTGTAGCGCAAGGGATAGATGACCTCGTCGTTGAACAGCGCGATGGCACGCATCACCAGCGGCGGGAAGCGCTTGTACTTGAACGTGGTGCCATGCTTGTTCACCCTCTCGGCGATCTCGACGAGCTGCCTTCCAGTGAGTGCCGCGGAGGCTATCGAAAAGCTGACGTTGGAGAACACCTCCGGATACTCGAAGCAGGTGCCCACCCACTTACCCACGTCGCGAACATCGACCCAGTTCACCATGAAGCTCTCGTCCATGATGCCGGGTATCTGGTTCTCGCGGATCATGGTCTTCGACAGCGAAGTTTTGCCGCGAAAGACTTCCTTGCGCGTGTAGTCGACGCGGTGCATCGCGTAGTAGTAAGCAGGTCGATGGAGGCAGGTGGTGTTGACGCCCTGCGATCGAAGAAAATCCGAGATGCGATGGCGCTGCTGGATCCACCAAGGGGCCTCGGGTACTGATGGCACGAGGCCGTGCACCTTGTCGGTGGGAAAGACCAAGGTCACCGCCTGCTTCACGGATGGATTGGCCTTGATCGCTCCGAGCGCTGCCAGCACCTGGCGCATCACCGCCGCGCGGCCGCCCACGGGGTCGTTGCCGTGATTGCTGATCTTGCCTGCTTTGCTGGTGTTGGCGGTCACGTAGAGCACGACGCCTGAGCATCCGGCGAAGGCTTCGGTGAGGATCGGCTGCGAGTTCATGTCGGTGCCGGACCGCAAGGTCAGAAGGCCCGGGTGCGTTTTTTCGGTTTCCTTCAAGAGGTCCGCGAGCCGCGCGGCCGCTGCCGTGCCGGGCGTGCGGTACAGCGCGCGCACGCGGAACTTGCGCGTCTTGGTGAGCTCTTCCACGATCGCGTAGCACTCCCAGCCCGTGGCGCAGGTCACGCCGATCAGCGGCAGATTCTCGGTCGCGTGCGGCTGCACGGGCGAGTTTTCGCGCTCGACGCGGATCCTCAGGACCGCATCGACCAGCTGTTTGTTCTGTGCCTTGATAGCTTGCTGGGCGAGCTTGACTGCGGTGTTACGATCCATGTCACTGCACCTGGGCGAGGGGGAAGAAGTCTTGAGAACGCGCGAGCTAGCACGTACGAGGGCCCCAGGTCGGGGTCGGGCTGGCTTAGGGGGGTGACTTTGTTCTTCACACCCCGAATCGGCCCAGCTCCATCACCTTGACCCAAGCCGCCACGAACGCGTGCACGAATTTTCCATGCGCATCATTCGAGCCATACACCTCCGCCAGGGCACGAAGTTGCGAGTTAGACCCAAATACCAGATCCACCACCGTCCCTGTCCACTTCACTTGGCCAGTCTTACGGTCTTTGCCTTCGAGCACACCATCGGTCCCCGAGCGCTGCCACTTGGTACCCATGTCGAGCAGGTTCACAAAGAAGTCATTGGTAAGCTGTTCGGGCCGCTTCGTGAAGACGCCGTGCTGCGCCTTAGCCACGTTCGCATTCAGCACGCGCAACCCGCCGATCAACACCGTCATCTCAGGCGCCGTGAGTGTTAGGAGTTGCGCCTTATCGATCAACAGCTCCGCCGCGGAGGCCTTCACATCTTTACGCAGGTAGTTGCGAAAGCCGTCCGCAAGCGGCTCGAGCACGGCAAAGGATGCGACGTCGGTCTTCGCCTGCGCAGCATCCGTGCGGCCGGGAGTGAACGGAACCCTCACAGGCTGGCCGCCATCCTTGGCTGCAGCTTCGACTGCCGCACAGCCGCCCAGCACAATCAGATCGGCCAACGATATCTTCTTGCCACCGCCAGCCTGACTGTTGAACTCCTTCTGGATGCCTTCGAGCGTTGAAAGCGCCTTGCTGAGTTGGGCTGGCTCGTTGACCTCCCAGTCCTGCTGTGGGGCAAGGCGGATGCGGGCCCCATTGGCACCACCGCGCTTGTCGCTGCCGCGGAAGGTCGAGGCCGATGCCCAGGCCGTGCTCACCAGCTGCGAAATCGTAAGACCCGATGCGAGAACCTTACCCTTCAACGTCGCGATGTCCTGGGCATCGACCAACGGATGATCCACGGCGGGGACAGGGTCCTGCCAAATCAATTCTTCCTTGGGGACAAGCGGCCCGAGGTAGCGTGCGATAGGGCCCATGTCGCGGTGGGTGAGCTTGAACCAGGCGCGCGCGAACGCGTCGGCGAGCTGTTCGGGATGGTCCTTGAAACGGCGCGAGATCTGCTCGTAGGCCGGGTCCATGCGCAGGGCGAGGTCGGCCGTGGACATCATGGGCGCATGACGCTTCGTGGCGTCGTGGGCATCGGGTACGCTGCCTGCGCCTGCCTCGCCCTTGGGCTTCCATTGGTGCGCGCCAGCGGGGCTCTTGGTGAGCTCCCATTCGTAGCCGAACAACGTCTCGAAGTAGCTGTTATCCCATTTGGTCGGGGTAGGAGTCCAAGCACCCTCGAGTCCACTGGTAATGGTATGGACGCCTTTGCCGCTTTCGAAGCTGTTCGTCCAGCCCATACCCTGATCCTCGATCGCACCACCCTCGGGCTCCGGGCCCATGTGCTTGGGGTCACCGGCGCCGTGGCACTTACCAAAGGTATGACCCCCGGCAACGAGTGCGACCGTCTCCTCGTCGTTCATGGCCATGCGCGCAAACGTCTCGCGGATGTCACGCGCCGAAGCGAGCGGGTCTGGCTTACCATTGGGTCCTTCGGGGTTGACGTAGATAAGACCCATCTGCACGGCGGCGAGTGGGTTTGCGAGGTCGCGCTCGCCGCTGTAGCGCTCGTCACCCAGCCACTTACTCTCGGGGCCCCACGAGATCTCCTCTTCTGGCTCCCAGATGTCTGCGCGTCCACCGGCGAAGCCAAACGTCTTGAAGCCCATTGACTCGAGCGCGACGTTGCCGGTGAGGATCATCAGATCGCCCCACGACAACTTCTGCCCGTACTTCTGCTTGATCGGCCAGAGCAGACGCCGCGCCTTGTCAAGGTTGCCGTTGTCCGGCCAGCTGTTGAGCGGTGCAAAGCGTTGCGCGCCGGTGCCCGCGCCACCGCGACCATCCGCGATGCGATAGGTGCCCGCCGCATGCCAAGCCATGCGGATGAAGAATGGCCCGTAGTGCCCGTAGTCCGCCGGCCAAAAATCTTGCGAATCGGTCATCAAGGCGTGCAGGTCCTTGATGACGGCCTGCAGGTCGAGGGTCTTGAACGCCGCCGCGTAATCAAATGTCTCGCCCATTGGATTCGACAGCGCAGAGCGTTGGCGCAGAATCT
>JBKJIA010000227.1:0-6391 GCA_046598735.1 Polyangiales bacterium | reverse complement strand
GGTCTCAATGAGCCTTCCGGTGTAGGAGCGTGGTTCGTTGGTTCGGCCGAGGTACGTCGCAAAATCGAGCCGCTCGACAACTACACTCAGGGCAATCTGCTCGATGCGATTGAGCTTTCGTGCGTCGCCAGCCGTGCGAAACAAAGCCGAATGTCCGACTGCACGAAGCTCTCACCGTCAGACTGGAAGAGCGTCAGGGGCGTCGAAGACTTCCCGCATCTCGAAGGCGTCGGCCATTGCATGGCTGGCTTCGTACGCGATGCGGTCGACGGGCTGTATCTTTTGGATGCGCCATCGCTGCTAGTTGACTCTCTTAAGGGCGGCTCAGTCGCAAACATCTATCCCAACTTTCAAGGTGCATACGCTCAGAGCGTAGGCGCTCTGCAGAACTCCATCCTGGCAGTCTCTTCTCAAATGATCAGCGTCAAGCAGTTGATCGAAGAAGGAAGTGCGCAGCTTGGTTTGGCGGAAAGTAGACTCCGGGCCTTAGGATACCAAAGAGAGGCCGCCACCGAACGTGCGGCCGCGCAGATCGCCTCGGCGCGTTTCCAGTGCATCAGCGCGATGACGGCTGCAGCCGTGGCGACTGCGGGCGGGTTCCTTAAGGGACTGACCACCGCCAAAGACGACGCAGGACTAGGCGCTGCAATAGGTGGCGGGTTAGGTGCGCTCGAGTTCGCGAATGCTGGCGTCGCGTGCAAGGCCTCCAATGTTCAAACGCAACACACGGAGGCACTTGAGGAGCTAGATAAGGCCATCCTCGACGAGGAGAAGAAGCAGGTCATCATCGAGCTAGCCGCAAACCTGCTGACGAATCAGAAGGAGATTGAGAAGACCTGGCTAAGCTTACAGCAAGCTTATACCAGCGCGTCGACGGCAACTGCCCAACTTGCTCAGCAGCGCAATGCTGCACGGCGCGCGGCCGCTAAGATCCTCATGCTCGACAACGATGACGTCGGGCGACAATACGCCGTGAACACGGCGATGCGCGCGCGCATGAATACGCTCCAGGTGCGCTATCTCCGAGCTCGGAAATACGCCGTGCGCATGAGCTACCTAGCGCGACGCGCGATCGAGCAGAAGATTGGCATGAACCTCTCTGAGCTCGAAAGCGACGTGGGCTGGGTGCCTGCTCCCCGCAGCTGGGCCGATACCTTATGTTCGCTGTCCGGCATCAACTACGCGGAGATAAGCAGCGCCGAGGCCCAAACTAACACGAAGCCGGACGGCGATTACAACTACGCCAATCAGTACATCGGTGACTACGTTCGTCAGCTGGGGGAGTTCGTCACCGCGTATGAGAACAGCTACACCTCCGGTACTGGACGCGACACGGTGGTGGTCTCGGTGCGCGACGAACTACTCAATGTTCGTAGCGACAAGTGCGACGTATCAGGCGCAAATGAGCTGCTTCAGGCGGCACGCGCCAGCAACTTCGATTGGAACGTCTTGCGCGGACAGGCTCCCCTCACCTCAGACCTTATGGAACGGGTGTGGGAGGAGCGCTGCTCGTCAGATGGTTACTGTGCACATGCTGCTCTTAGTGAGGAGACCCCGTTCGGTTGCTACACCCCGGCGGGCCTGCCTGCGACGTCCGCCGCGGATGCGGTCGACTGTCCGGCATGGGGCAAAGACACCAAGCTAGTACGCGCAATTCGGTTGGTGGCGGCGCCTGGCCATACGGTTCCAAGCCTACCGGCGGGGCTAGCCCAGCCGAGCAGTTGGTACCGCGCGGATCAGTGCAGAGCCAACGACTACGATACGGACACATGCCCAAACCTGGCGGGCACGGGTAGTGCTCTGAGGGTCAAGACCGAAGACAACGTGCCAGCGAAAGTGGAAGGTGCGATCAACGGCTGGCAGGCCATTCGCTTCGATGCCCACGGCCTGAACGCGCTCGCCCCCACGGACGCGAGTGCACCGGCCGAGCCGTCGTTTACGCTAGCTTTCGCCATCCAGATTGGAACCTGGGCAGGCGACAACGGTATCTGGCTGAGCGATACTCCCGTGGGTAACACAATCGATCGGACAGTACTCGAGTACAACGCGGGCTCGGGCAACCTTACCTTTTCGCAAACCGCGGGGTTTGGTACGGCTCAGGCGACGATTCCGATCACTCTCACTGCACCGATCGCAACGGGCGCGCCTGTTCTCGTCGTTGTGCGGGTGACCCCTGTGCGCGCGGAGTTGTTCACCGACGGCGTGCTTAGATCGCAGCTGAACTTGAGCACCCGACCGACCAAGCTGGCGGGCACGCTGGGCTTTGCTACCCGACTCGGCACGGACACCCTGCTCCTTGCCGAAGCGTGGGCATTCCCCACAGCTCTGCCCAACCTGACCGTTCTCGACACGCACTTGTCCCGTAGATACAAGGCGGCGCCGACTAGCTATGCCGCGCCGAGCTATGCCCAGGTGATCAATCTGCCTGCGGGATCGTATCTGCTCAGCTGGTACGAGCGTATCCGCGCCGAGGGCGTCGCCACGCAATCGTTCACGCCGCAATTTCTCGACAAGAAGGGTCAACACATCCCCGTGACGAGCTTGGGACCGATTCAAGCCGAGCGTTGGCTGATGCCTGGCTGGGTCCGTCGGCAAGCCACCGTGGCACTCGGCACCTCGGCCGATACCTCCATCGGCTTTCTTGCATCCACAAGCGCCTCCGCGACCTCTGGATACCTGCTAGCGGCCCCCCAGTTGGAGCGTCTCCGCCCCGGTGTATCCCAAGCGGCCTCCCCCTTCTTCCCCACGGACGACGACTTCTTGGCGCGCATGGGCGTCTGCGAGGACCGCGACGGGTCCGTCTTCCGCGACAAGTCGTGGAACTATGGCTGCGAGTATTTCTGTCCTGCCGGTCTCGGCGCCGACTGCGCAAGCCTCGCCGACGACACCAGCGCTCTACCCAAGCGCTGCTTCCACGAACTCAAGTTTAGTCTCTCCCAGGAACAGATTGAGAAGGGCGAGCTCATCCCACAGGGCGGCTTCTCGGTGGGTAACTTCAACTACCGTTTCGAAGACATCGCTGTAAACGTCGTAGGAACTTCGGTGAAGGACTGCGAGAAGAGCGAGCTACCCACAGCCTGCTACGCCAACAACTTCTTGCAGTACAGTCTGCGCCATGACGGTCCGTTCATCATCAGGAACTACTTCGGCGAAGACTACGAAGCCCCCATCTATCCAGGCCGAATCCAACAAGGTAAGGCTCTACTCGCTGAACGATACCTTACCAATCCCCTCGCCAGTTCCGACTCGGCTCTGCTCGCGCGTTTCTGGGATAGCGAATTGGTAGGGCGCCCACTTGGCGGCAACTACACGCTGCGAGTCTACGACACCGGCCGCAAAGAAGAGCTGAACTGGAATGCGGTCGAGGACGTACAGCTGGTCTTGAACTATCGATACTGGACCAAGGCTCAATAGAGCTCCTGAAGTCGGCAGCGACTCCCCCTCTCCGTCACCCTTCGAAGGTCGCAGCCACGGACATGGCTGCGCGACCGCGAGCGACCTCCGCCGCGGTCGCGGTATCCACCCCGGCCAGTGAGATTCGCGCTTGAACCCATTTTCTTTACTCGGAGCACGAGTCATGAGTTGCCTCCCCCAGGTACATAAAACCGCGGCGACTGTGCTCGCGACTCTGCTGTTTTGGACGCCCCTAGCCACCACAGTGGCCCGGGCCCAAGACATCCGCAGCGTAGAGGAAGCAGCGGCCCAGACCGTCGTCGACTCCTCGGCTGCGAGAGACTTGGCCGTCGAGGCATCTGCCCCGGCTCGTGAGCCATCCGTCACGGAAAAGAAGGCACGCGACGCTGCCGACGTGGATTGGGCTGCGCGATCATTAGTCGACCCGGATGCCCCAAGTGCGGAAGAAGGAACCGCGGCTTCGACTCCCGACGAAGAGAGCGAGCCCGTCACGCCCCTCGCCTTACCATCCGGCCCTGCCAAAACCGCCGTCACGCCGCAACAAATCTCCCTTCCCAAAGGAGAAGGTTCGATCGAAGGCATGGGTGAAAGCTTCACCCCTAACCTCTCCAGTGGCACCGGCACCTTCGCGGTACCCATCGCAATTCCCGCAGGCCGCAACGGCGTCAACCCGAGCCTTTCCCTCTCCTACTCGACCGCCGCGGGCAGCGGGGTCGTGGGTATCGGCTGGTCCTTGGCCGCACCGTTCATCTCGCGCCAAACCGACAAAGGTCTGCCCCGCTATCGCGACAGCGCAGCCTGGAGCGCCCGCGAAGACCGCTTCATGTACAACGGCGGGCAGGAGCTAGTGCCGGTCAACAACACCGACATGCCGGACGCTGCTGCGCCGGCATGTCGGTGTTGTTGACCGGCACGAGCTCCTGCCCGCCGTTGTACATAAAGCGATCTTCGCGCGCGCTCCAGGCTGCGTCGTCTCGATAGCGGGGCAGACCTTTATCGGTTTGGCGCGAGATGAATGGTGCGGCCAAGGACCAGCCGATGCCCACCACTCCGCTGCCCGCGGCGGTCGAGTAGGAGAGGGAAAGGCTGGGGTTCACGCCGTTGCGGCCCGCCGGAAGCGCGATGGGAACTGCGAACGTGCCCGTGCCACTGGAAAGGTTGGGGGTGAAGCTTTCACCCATGCCTTCGATCGAACCTTCTCCTTTGGGCAGGGAGATTTGTTGTGGTGTAACCGCGGTTTTGGCGGGCCCGGATGGTAAGGCGAGGGGGGTGATGGGCTCGCTCGCTTCGTCGGGAGTCGAAGCCGTGGTTCCTTCGTCTGCGCTTGGGGCAGCCGGGTCACCTAATGATCGCGCAGCCCAATCCACGTCCGCAGAGTCGCGGGCTTTCTTTTCTGCGATGGATGGCTCACGAGCCAGGTCAGATGCCTCGACGGCCAAATCTCTCGCAGCCGAGGAGTCGACGACGGCTTGGGTCGCTGCTTCCTGTACGCTCCGGATGTCTTGGGCGCGGGCAACTGTGGTGGCTAGCGGAGTCCAAAACAGCAGAGTCGCAAGCGCGGTCGCCGCCGCCTTATGTACCTGGGGGAGACAACTCATGACTCGTGCTCCGAGGAAGAAAATGGGCTCAAGACGAGAGGGTGAATGGCGACGAGACGGGTTCAGCCGCGCCTTCAGTTGAAGCGTGTCCAGTAGCGGTAGCGAAGCACCAACTGCACGTCTTCCAGCTGCTGAAACCGAAGATCTGACTCGTACACCCGCAAGCGATAGCTGCCGTCCATAGGTCGGCCGCGCAGCTCTGCGCGCCAGTAGTCTTTCATGAGCGATTCGTCTGCACTTGAGATCGGGTTGGTGACGTAGCGTTCAGCCAGCACCGCCTTAGCCTGCTGAATGTTGCCCGGGAACAGCGGGGCCTCTACTAGGTCGCCTTCATAGTTGAGGATTCGGAAGGGGCCGTCATGACGCAACGAAAACTGCGAGAAATTCGCCCCATAGCACGTGCTCGGATTGGGGCTTGAACTGCAGTCCTTGATACCGGTCCCTACCAAATTCACTGCAATTTCGTCGAAACGGTAGTTGAAGTTGCCTCGTGCAAAGCCGGCCGAGTCTAGTTGGTCGCCCCGCTCGATGGCGTCCAGAGCAAGACCGAAGGTCAGTTCACGGAAGCAGCGCTTGGGTAGACCCTCCACCTTGCCGCTCTTTAGGCATGCGTCTCCGGAGCCGATGGGACAGTAATATTCGCAGTCTCGCGTCCACATCGCACGGAACTCGCTTCCATCAGTATCCTCGCACTCCGCAATCCGCCTCTGGCGCGACTGCGAGGTGGGCAGGAAGTCCTTGGGTGCCGCGCTCATGTCGCGATCAATGGCTTCCAGCTGAACGCCCGCAATGAAGTTGTTGTATGTCCAGACGTCTTCGATCGGCGGTGCCAGGAACCCTACGCTCAGGGTACCGGCGTCCGACACGCTGATGCGAGTGAAATATCGGACCCAGAAGGGCTCGTAGGGCGGCGTCGCTTCCCTCAGCCACGGGTCCGTAGGCACGTTAGTCGGCCACGGGTCCGTGCCATTCCACCACCATTCCGACCCAACAGCGCCCGCCCGGGACCCGGGCCAGATCGTGTCCCCAATAAGCTTGGTGGGTGTCCAGGTTTGGGTGGTCCCGTCAGGATGCTGGACGAAAAGCTTCGCGGCCGGTTCGTCCACCTGCTGGTGCCAGCTAACCAGGTAGTCGCCTTCTAGTACAGCAACGTCCTGACTGAATCGCGCAGGACCCTGCGCCGCGATTGGTGTGCCGCCCGAAGAGCCCGAGCCATCATCCGCGGCAGCCGTGGCGATACAACTTTCATCGTCGGCTTTCGCCTCGAGCCTAAACGCGCGCGTGTTGCCAAGCGCTCTACAGGGCTTGGTAGCATCGTCACAAGCGTAGGGGCTCGCTGTGGTCGGTACCGCGATCGGGCGAACGCCATCGGCACCGCA
>JBKJIA010000213.1:0-9693 GCA_046598735.1 Polyangiales bacterium | reverse complement strand
ATCTCGTGGGCAGCATTGAGGTTGAACCAGCACGGAGGACGACAACGCACACGGTAAGGTGTGCCGCTGCCATCGGACACGATGAAGAAGCCAAGCTCGCCATTGCCAGCTTCGCTGTAGCTGTAGACCTCGCCGGCGGGCACTTTGATGCCTTCCATGACGAGCTTGAAGTGCGCGATAGTGCCTTCGATCGTGCTGTAGACCTCGGACTTCTCCGGCATCACCACGCGCACGTTGTCGACGCTAACCGGACCGTCGGTCGGCATCTGATTCACGGCCTGGCGAATGATGCTCATGGACTGCCGCATCTCTTCGGCGCGCACGAGAAAGCGATCGTAGTTGTCGCCCTTGTGGCCGACAGGAATCTCGAAATCAAAGCGATCGTAGACACTGTACGGACTTGCTTTACGCACGTCGTAGTCGATGCCCGTAGACCGTAAGACCGGCCCCGTCACGCCATGGGCAAGCGCGCGCTCTTTCGTCAGAATGCCGACGTTCTCCAAGCGATCGAGGAAGATGCGATTGCGCAGAATCGTCTTCTCGCACTCGGCCAAGGTCTTTTCGAACTTGGGCAAGAGATCGAGCACGTTCTGCTTGAGGTTCGCAGTCGGTTCGTTGGCCATGCCGCCGATGCGACAGAAGCTGTGCGTCATGCGCGCGCCGGTCTCCTCTTCGAGGATGTCCCAGACGAAATCGCGCAGTTTCAACATCCAAAGGAACGGCGTGAAGGCGCCGAGCTCCATGGCACCTGCTCCGTTGCACGTGAGGTGATCACACATGCGCGCAAGCTCGCCGAGAATCACGCGATAATACTCGCCGCGCTCCGGGATCGTGATGCCGAGCAACTTCTCGACGGCCATGGCAAAGCCGTTGTTGTTCAGCATCGGCGACACGTAATTCAAGCGATCCGCGTACGGAAATACCTGCTGCCAGGTGCCGCGTTCGCAGCTCTTCTCGAAGCCGCGATGCAAGTATCCCGGCTGAATATCGAGGTTTTGCACGGTCTCGCCGTCGAGATCGAGCACCATACGAATGGTGCCGTGCATGGCCGGATGGGACGGCCCCATGTTGAGGCGCATCGGTTCCGTGGCGAGCTCGAGGGCTCCCTCTTCGGACAGCTCGTCTTCGATGGGCTCCATCGCTGCTCCTTTACTCCTGTACGTCCGCGCCGGTCTCGCCCGCGCTCGAATCACTGATTGCGCGCTTCTGACCTTGCTGGACCGCGATCGCAGGCGATACCTGACGGTCTCCGCCTTGCAAACGATCGGACCACCGTACGCGACCAAAGGGCTGTCCTTCATCCAGACCGAACGGCGGCAGCTTGGCGAGCCCTTCCACCTGACGGTAAGGCATGAGCGGCTGTGTCTTCTCGATCGGATAGTCCTTGCGCAGTGGATAACCGACGAACTCTTCGTAAAGCAGGATGCGGCGCAGATCGTGGTGACCGTCGAACTTGATGCCGAACATGTCGAACACTTCGCGCTCAGCCCAGTCCGCGCCCACCCATACGGTCGTCAACGTCGGCAGGGTCTTACCATCTGCAAGACGCGTCTTGATGCGCACGCGATGCTTTTGCTCGAAGGAGCGCATGCTCAAGATCACGTCAAAACGCGGCTCTTCGGGCTCTCTCTCGGGATAATCGACCGCCGTCAGATCGACCCACTGATTCATTGCGCACTCGGGATCGCTCTTGAGGAACGTGGCAACTTCCAGCCAAGACTCAGGTGCGACCACGGCCGCATCATCGCCGCGAAAATCGCTGGTCTCGAGGATACGATCGCCAAACTGCGCCTTGAGGCGTTCGATGACGTGCTTGCTCATGGCGCCACGCCTTCTTTCTTCCGAATCTGCGACAGGCCCGTGATCTCGCGCGGCGGTACCACGGCGGGCTCGCGATTGCCGTTCGAAATCTTGTCCTGAAGCAGCATCAAGCCATCGAACACAGCCTCAGGTCGCGGTGGACAGCCAGGAATGTACACGTCGACCGGGATGAGCTTATCGACGCCCGGCACCGTGGTGTAGTTGTCGTAGAAGCCACCGCAGGAAGCGCACGTGCCGAACGCGATCACCCACTTCGGGTCCGCCATCTGTTCGTAAATACGCTTGACCACTGGCGCTTGTTTTTGGCTGATTGTGCCGACGATCCAGAGCAAATCTGCCTGACGCGGGCTGAAGCGTGGAGCCTCTGCGCCGAAGCGCGCGATGTCGTAACGCGACGATGCGACGGAGAAGAACTCCATGCCGCAACAAGCCGTCGCGAACGGATACTGGAACAACGAAAACTTGCGGGCCCATGCCAGCAAATCCTCAAATCGCGTCGTGGCGAAACCAGATTCGCCAGTCTGCAGAATTTTCACTTCTCCCATTCGAGGGCTCCCTTGCGCCATGCGTACACGAGCGTGATGGTAAGGATCGCGAGGAAGCTCAACATCTCCACGAATCCGAGCCAGCCAAGTTCCCTGAACATGGACGCCCACGGATAGAGAAAGACGGCTTCGATGTCGAACACGACGAACAGAATCGCCGTGAGATAGAACTTAATGCTGAGCTTGATGTGGTTGGCGCCCGTGCTTTCCGAACCACTCTCGTAGGGAAGCGCCTTCTCGGGCGTCATGTTGCGGGGGCCCGCAATGCTGGTCGCCGTAAAGATGAAAAGCGCCAAACCTAGCGCTACGAGTATCAGCAGGAAGGCAGGCAGGTAGAGCGACACCATGGGGTGGCCTTTCTAGTCCCCTGTGTGGAGGGTGTCAACGCTTGCGCTAAGCGCCGAACATTCAGCGAGTTGCGCAGCGTGCAGGGCGACATGTTACGAGAGCTCGCGAAGTGGAGCATCCCACTCATTCGCGCGCAGCGAAATCGATGCTCGAAGCTGCGCAGCGAGCGACCTAGTCAGGCCGCGATCGCTGCGCTTGGCTCACTCCGAATCGTCGTCGGCGGAAGTGTCGGCGGACGGGTCGGCTTTCGCGTCGTCGTCGCCGCTGAGATCGTCTTCCCAATCCTGGAAGCGTCGCGCGTTGCCGCCACCGCGGCTCTTGCCTTCAAGGCGCTGCTTTTTGGTCGCACCCTTGGCGGCGCGCTCGCGTTCTGCTTCTTCGGATCCGCGACGCGGACCACCGCCGCCACGACCGCGATCGGGACCGCTAGGTCCACCACCGCCACCGCCGCCACCACCGAAGCCGCCACCACCACCACCGCCGCCAAAGCCGCCTCCGCCACCGGGAGGACCGCCGAAGCCGCCACCACCGCCGCCGAAGCCGCGCGACATGCCGCCACCGGGAGGCGGTGAGCTGTTACGCATGCTGACCTGCGGTCCGCCGGGGCCACCGCCGAAGCCGCCGGCGCGAGGTGGCGGACGCTCACCACGAGGGTGAGCAAGATGCACCGTGCACGGACGACCGCGCACCGCGAGCGAGCCGAGCACGTCGAGGGCCGCCTTGGCCGCGTCTTCGCTCATGAACGACACGAAGGCGAAGCCGCGCTTGCGCCCCGTCGCGTGGTCCATTGGCAGATGGATACGGTCGAGATCCTTGGCGCCCATCTCGTTGAAGAGACCGCGCATGTCCGGTTCTTCGATGTCGTAGGGAAGATTGCCTACGTAGAGCGTGCGATTGGAATCATCGCGAGGAGGAGGCGGACGCCGCTCTCCACCGCGATCGCCGCCCATCCCTCCGCCGCCCATCCCTCCGCCGCCCATTCCCGGGCCACCCATCCCTGGGCCACCGGGACCTCGGGCTGTCGGCGGACCGGACGAGAAGGGACGCACGCTAATACTACGTCCCTCCAGCATCGAACCGTCGAGCTGGTCACGCGCGCGTTGCGCGTCGGCCGCCGAGGAAAGTGTAACGAACGCAAATCCGCGTGGTCGCCCCGTAGTGCGATCGCGCGGAAGACTCAGATCATCGATGCCCGCTCCCGTGCCTACGAATAGGGCTCTCAACCCATCGTCGGTCACGGAATCGGGTAGGCCCGCTACGAACAGCTTCCGGGCGTCCTCTTCCGTCCCCATGTCTCTGACGATCTCCTAGCAGTGGCGTTCTTGCGGCCAGTTGCATGTTGCGTGTTGCGGCCAATCCCGCATGTGTGTGAGCGCCGCGAGCTTGGCTCGCAGTCAACGTGAGCCGGAAAGTGAGCCGGAACTTGAATCAGTCGGGAGCACGCTGCAGCCGGCCCAATCACGCTTGGACCGACCTCGGCCGAGGGTACATGGGCCACCCAGAAGGTCAAGCGGTTCTCGAAAGAGTCTTTTGACGCACAACTCCTCAGGCGAAGAAGGGGCTTCACGCGAATCCGCCTTTGGTGTATAAATTTGCTATGACTGTTCGTCTCCGGGGGTTGGGGGCTTTGAGCATGGGGCTGCTCACGGCGGGGCTGGTGTGGAGCAGCACAGCCAGCGCTTACACGGTCAAGCAGACCGGGTCGGGTGCAGTGGTGCGTTGGCATCGCGAGGCGATCACGTTGCGCATCGATCCCAGCATGGATGCTTACTTCAAAGACATGAAGGTTCGTCAGGTGGTCAACGGTGCGGCGGATGCGTGGCTAGGCTCGCCGAGTGTCCCTGAGCTCCTGATTAATGACGGGAAGCCAGGGGAATCCGGCTTTGCCGACGGCAGCGACAACAGCAACGGCGTTTATCTCGTGAAGGATTGGGAGCTCGCGGAGAGCTCGCTTGCGGTCACCGTCGCTACGTTCGAGTCGCGCACAGGGCGCATCGTGGACACGGACATTCTCGTGAACGCCAATCATCCGTTTGGCGTGATGCCTCAGGGGCCGGATGCGAAAGCATCGGCGTTCGACCTTACCGGCGTGCTTACGCACGAGATGGGTCACGTGCTTGGGCTGGGCGAATCGTTCAACGTGCGTAGCGCCACCATGTGGCCGAACATTGCGCGCGGCGAAACGCATCAGCGCGATCTCGATGTGGACGACGAACGTGGCGTAGAGATCGCGTACGACGGACCGATGTTGGCGGATGTGGAGGCACCTGGCGGGTGCGCGGGATCGAGCGTGGTGTTGCGTCGCCCGCGTACTTCGGGCGCACAAGCGTGGCTGCTTTCGGGTTTGGCCATGCTAGGCGCGGGGCTGTGGCTGCGTCGTCGTCCGCGGGCGAGCAAACAGCGCGTGTTGACGGCGATGGGACTCGTGTTGTTGTTCGCTGCGCCCTTCGAAGCAGGCATCGAGAGCACGTCGGATCATGAACGCGTGTCGGTGTTGCGTACCTTGGCCCTGCGTCGCATGCCAACTGCACAACGTCATCGTGGCCTGCAAGACGCGGCGCGCGCCGAGAGTGCGCCCGTACGGATGGCCGCGGCCGCTGTGCTCGAGCGTGTGGGCCAGCGCGAGGATCTCGACATCGCCACGAAGCTTGCGCTCGACTCGGATCCGGAAGTTCGCGGTGCGGGCATGCGCGCCCTCGCTCGCTTGCGCACGGCGCCGCCGGCGCTGCGCCTGGCTCTGAGCGATCCGGAAGCACAAGAGCGATTGGGTAAGCTCCTTGACGGTTCTATCGAGGTGCTCGATGGCGAGGTCGTGCAAGTAGGGGCAGAGATGCGCAAGGGCCTGGTCTGGTCGCGCTTTCTCGTCCAAGGCGCCAAAGGGACGGCTTCCATCGACATTCCAGGCGGCACGCTCGGAGACTTCACGCAAGTCGTGTCCGAGCAAGAATTGCCTGATGATGGCGATCGCATCGTGCTCGCACGGCGCGCGTCCGGACCGCATGCTTGGGCGCATCTGCGCGACGGCGTGGTGTACGGCGGTTTCTTGGGCGATGGCGCCGCGATCGAATGGGCTGCTCGTTAGTGGGCGGCGCCCTGAGCGGGCTTCGCCTGGAGCTAGCGGACGAGTCTGTACCCGATGCCACGCACGGTCATGATGTGCTTGGGGTCGGTGGGATCGACTTCGAGTTTTTGCCGCAAATGTCCGACGAAATTATCGATCGTGCGTGGTGTGCCGTGATGATTGGGCCCCCAGACACGCTCGAAAATTTTAGTGCGTGACACGACCGCGCCGGTGTCGAGAAGAAGCGACTCCAGAATGTCGAACTCGGTGGCGGTAAGGTCTACGAGCTCGCCCGCGCGCCTTACTTCGCGCGTACGGGGATCGATTTCGACGTCGGCAAAACGATAGACGCCGGACGCTGCGGGAACACCGTTTGTGACGCCCTCTTGCGCTGGCTCCGGGGGCGCTACGGGCGGGCGACGACGCAACGCTACTTTGATGCGCGCCAGTACTTCGCCCACGCCGAATGGTTTGGTGATGTAGTCCTCGGCGCCGAGCTCCAGGCCCATGACCTTGTCGCTCTCGGCACTCTTGGCGCTCAGCATCAGCACGGGTGTGTGATCGCCGAGCGAGCGCATGTGCTTCACGACTTCGAAGCCGTTGAGCTTGGGTAACATGACGTCCAGAATGATCGCGTCCCAGGGCTCGCTGGTGATGCGATTGAGACCCGCTCGACCGTCTTCTGCGACGCCGACTACGTATCCTTCGGCTTCGAGATTGATGCGCAATCCGAGCGAGATCGACGGGTCATCTTCGATGACGAGAATGCGGCGGGAGACGGGCGTTGACGTCGTCGTGCTTACGTTGCTGCCGTTGGTAGACATGGCTTAGATCTGAGTCACTTCGGGTGCGGGCCTGATGGATGGACTACCGATGTTCCCAGGCCGAGGCAACACCAACGTGAACGTGCTGCCCTTCCCCAGCTCACTTTCGAGCTCGACGCGTCCGCCGTGGGCCTGCACGACGTGTCTTACGATCGCGAGACCCAACCCTGACCCCTCGACGTCGCTCGAAAGCAGCTCATTGGCGCGATAAAATTTGTCGAAGATACGGCGGTGCTCGCGACGAGCGATCCCAATGCCTGCGTCCACGACTGCAATGCGCACGTACTTGTCATCGGCGCGCGCCTCGATCCGGATTTTGCCGCGCTCGCGCGAGTATTTGTAGGCATTGGTCAGCAAGTTGAGCAGCGCGTCGACCAATGCCGGACGGTCTGCTTCGATCGAAGGCAGGTCGCTCGCGAGCGTGACGGTCACGGCATCGTGTCGGCCCACGTGGCTTGCATCGAACGCTTCAAGGGCCTCGGTGACGATGGCATCCACGCGTTCGGGGCGGCGCTCGTAGACGCGTTTGCCGGACTCCATGCGGCCCCAATCGAGTAAGCGCTCGATGCGCTGCGTAAGGCGATTGGTTTCGCGGTTGAGGACAGACAGGCATGCGTCGACTTCGTCTGGGCTGGACACGCGTTTGAGCTGCAGCGTTTCGACGAACATGCGAATGGACGTAAGCGGAGTGCGCAGCTCATGGCTGACCTTGGAGACAAAGTCAGATTGCAGTTTGGAGAGATTGGCCTCGCGATGAAGAAACACGAGCGCGAGCACGGTGCCCGTGATCAACACGCCGACCAGCGTGACCACCAGAATACCGAATACGATGTTGAGGTCGGCCTTGTTGAAGACCAACATCAAAATGCCCAACACCAGCAACACCACGGTGGGCGCAATGATCAGCCACACCAGGGCCAGCATGATGCGGGAGAAACCGGTGCGGTTGTTTTCGCCGCTGAGAAGGCCTGCTCCGGGTCTCGTGCTCGCCATCGTGCGCCTTCGTGAAGGGTCAGCCGACCTGAGTGTGTGGGCTAGCCTTCTTCTTCTTCTTCGGCCCAACGCACGAGCGCTGTCAGGCCGATGGCCAAGCCACAGCGCGGACAAAGGGGCGGCTCTTCATAGCGGACCTCATCGCCCCGCACGCTGACATAGAGACCCGCGCTTGCGCTTTCAGCGTCGACGGGCACGCCGCAAGCGTCACAGGTGAGTAGTGCGTAAGGGTGGCTGGGAGCCATGTTCAACGAAGTATACGCGCATCCCGCCAAACGACACGGAAGGCCGTGCGAAAGAACGTGCCGTAAGGTTAGACGCAAGCCTGGCGCAAGATTATTGGCGCAAGATTATTGGCGCGAGGCGAGGATCGACTCGATTTCATTGACGTGCTTGGGAATGTCTGCAGTCAGATTCTCACGACCGGAGGAGGTCACCAGGATGTCATCCTCGATGCGCACACCGATGCCGCGAAAACAGGGGTCCACTTCGGCCTGCGCAGCGATGTACAAGCCCGGTTCGACCGTGAGCACAAAGCCCGGCTCGAACGGCCGCGGCGCGCCTCCTACGTGATAACGCCCCACGTCGTGGACATCCATGCCGAGCCAATGCGAGGTGCGATGCATGTAGAACTTCTTGTAGTCGCCTTTTTCGAGCGCTTCTTGTTGCGTGCCTGCGACCAGGCCCAGCTCGCGCATGCCTTCCACCAAGACAGCGACTGCAACTTCGTGAATGCCCTCGATGGTCGCGCCCGGACGCACCGCGTCGATCGCAGCTAGCTGGGAACGTAGAACGAGCTCGTAGACCAGACGTTGGGCCGGACTGAACTTACCGTTGACTGGGAACGTCCGCGTGACGTCGCTTGCGTAATATCCGTACTCGGCGCCGGCATCGATCAGTAAGAGATCACCCTCCTCCATGCGTCGATCGTTCTTGCGGTAGTGCAGGATGGTCGCGTTCGGCCCGGAGCCTACGATGCTGCCGTAGGCAGGGCGTTCACTGCCGTTTGTGCGAAAAACGCGCAGAATTTCGGCTTCGACCTCGTATTCGAAACGGCCGGGCTTGGCGACATTCATGGCGGCCACGTGCGCATCGCGCGTGATGGCGCTGGCGCGTCGCATCAGGCCGACTTCACTGTCGGTCTTGGCAAGGCGTTGCTCGTGCAGCGATGCCGCGGGGTCGACGATCTCGCTGAGATACTCCCCTCCCCTGCGGGCCTTGTTGCGCACGACATCCAGCGCGCGCAGAAAGTGTTCGTCGAACTTGCGATCGAGGCCGATGCGGTAGTGCACGCGTTGCGTGTTGCCCAAATACTCAGGTAGCTTTTCGTCAAGATCCTTGATGGAGTAGGCGGCGTCGATACCGAGGGCCGACACCGCGCGTTCAACGCCTAAACGCGGGCCATCCCAAGTCTCGCGTTCGGGGTCGCGTTCACGTAGGAAGAGCACCGCTCTGTGCTCTGCGTGTTGCGTGGAAAGCACGAGCACACTGTCAGGTTCATCGAAGCCCGTGAGGTAGTAGAGATCGCTGCCCTGGCGATACTCATGCTCGACGTCATTGTTACGAATGAACGTGGCCGGGGAAGGGATGATCACAACCCCTTTGCCAATCGTATCGAGTAGGGCCTTGCGTCGTGCGGCGTACATCGCGTTCCTTTCAGGGAACTTAGAATAGCGCTGAAAGCAACAATGGGCGTGTGATGTCTGCACCGATTTCTGCGGTAAAGGCCTCGATCGAGAAATCACCGCCACGCGCTGCAGCACCCCGGATAGGCTCACCGGCTCGGGGATTTCGGAACCAATCTTCGTCGAAGTGCTCTCGCATGGAGCGGCTCAGCGCAAAGGCGTGCACTTTCGCACGTAACGCAGCCGAGGGAGAGACGCGCGTGACCAACCATGCACCTAGAGCATGCGGAAGTGTGCGTGTGAGTGCGGACGCTGCGAGGTCGGCGGCGCTCGAAATCCAGTTATCACCGTGCAGACCGCGAGCGAGCACCGAGGCGGCGGCAAGGCGTGCATCGAGCAGGCAATAGGTTGCGGAAAAGCGCGCGACTTCGTCGCTCTCGCGCCGAGTAAGGTTGCGCACGCGCGTAAGGAAAAGC
>JBKJIA010000537.1:0-7603 GCA_046598735.1 Polyangiales bacterium | reverse complement strand
CTTCGTGCTGCTCGCGCCTAGCGACCGCGCCCGCCAGCGTCCTGTTGAGCTTGCGCCTGCCGATGTGATTCGCGCCGTGTTCGCTGCTTCGGGTGTCAATCTTAGGGATCGGCCCACAGGGCGGCCGCGCGCGGTTTCGCGTGCCTGCCGTGCCGCGCTTCAGCTATGGCGCCGTACGAGGTTGCCACGCTCGAGGATGGCCCGCGTCCTCGGACTGAGCCCGTCCGCCGCGTCGCAGCTGCTTGAGACCACGCCCGAAAGCGATCCGGAGCTGACCAGCATCGTGGCCAAGGCGACCGAGTTGCTCGGGTGCGGTGAGTCCGTCGAGCAGTTGTGGCTGCCCTGATACAGCACGGCGGTGAAAACTGAAATTGTGTAATGCGTCCCGGCTCTCCCCAGTGCGTCCCGGCTCTCCTCTGAGCGTGTGCACGCGTTGGTCGATCGCGTGTGAGACACGCTGCTAGCGTCGAAGGCGGCGTAGCTCCGCGTGGGCTTTCCGAATTTCCGTAGTCCGACGCTGTGTCTGCTTCGTGTCTGCTTCGTGTATCCGCGTCGCATATCGGGCGGATCTCACACCTCACACCGAGCAAGGATTTCGCACTTGCCGCTCGCAACTGACCATCAAGGGTAGTCCAATGGATGCCCTGGTAAGAATAAGGCTCCGCATCATCGTAGGAGCTTAGCTCAAGCAGCCGGAGGTCTCACGCCCGTCTCTGATACTCTCAACTCTCGGCTTCGGGCGGAACCTTGCCTCCGGCCGATCAAGGAGAGCGTCGATGGTGATGGAGGGGGTTCGCCCGGTCGTTCAGAACGCCAAGGTCGGCGTTCAGCTTGTCGCAGGAACAACGGCCAGTCTGTGCATGCAGCAGAACAGCGTGCCACTGATCAGGCGCATCACGCTGCAGAATCACGGCGCCACCGCGTTGCGTGATGTGACGATTCGCGTCTCGGCCGAACCGGCCTATGCACATCCTTTCACGCACACGGTCGGGACACTCGGGCCGAATGAAGCACGCACCCTTGATCACGTGGACCTCCAGCTATCACCCGAGTTCCTCGTTGCGCACATTGAATCGTCTCGAGGGTTGCTTCATGTCGCAGTTGAGTGCGGAGGCGTAGAGCTAGCAACGCATTCGCAGGCAATCGAGGTGCTCGCCTATGATCACTGGAGTGGCACACGTGCGCCAGTGGAGTTACTCGCGTCGTTTGTCATGCCAAACCATCCGGTCGTCGAGAATCTCCTCGGAAAAACGTCCGTTCTACTCCGCGCGTCTGGTTTGCCTGATGCGTTAGACGGCTATCAGCGTGCGAGTCGCAGCGCCGTCCACCAGATGGTTGCCGCTCTCTACGAAGTAGTGCGTCGCGAGCAGCTCGGTTACATCACCCCTCCGGTAAGCATCGAGGAGAGTGGCCAGAAGATCCGAACGCCCGAGCGCATTCTTCGCAGCCGTCTAGGTACGTGCCTGGATCTCTCCCTGCTCCTTGCGGCTTGCATCGAGCAGGCTGGTCTTAACCCGCTAATCGTCGTGCTCAAGGGACACGCCTTTGTAGCTGTGTGGCTCGACGAGCGAACGCTCGCGACGGCTAGCGACGACGACCCGATCGATATCCGGAAACGTGTCGACGCTGGGGAGATGCTCGCTTTCGAGTCGACCACGCTCACAGGCGGCCAGTCACAGCCGTTCGACAAGGCCGTGGTGCAAGGGCGCAGGCAACTGGACGACTCGTCGCGCTTCCACTGTGTGATCGACGTGGCGAGAGCACGTAGGGCCATGATTCGACCCATTTCAGGCCGTGTCTCAGAGGAAGCTGGCTTTCAGCCCATCGCCCGCGCCGTCGCGGCGAAGGAACATTTAGGCCCTCTTGCACCCGTGCCCGCGATGCGCGAGGCCCCGCGACTCGCTACCGACGACGAATCTACTCGAAGCGAAACACGCATCGATCGTTGGAAGCGTAAGCTGCTCGATCTGACGATGCACAATCGTCTTCTCAGCTTCAAGCCAGGCGCAAAGACGCTCCCCATCATGTGCCCAGATTTGGCCCGCTTCGAGGATCGTCTTGCGGATGGACTGTCTTTTCAGCTCTGCTGTCGTCCGCAAGAGTTCTCGGGCAGCGACGTGCGCGACGCAGAGGTCTACCGGCGCATTACTGGGGATGATGCGCTGCAAAAAGTCCTCGCCGAAGAGCTCGTCGCAAAGCGAATCCGCGTGGATCTCGATCAAGTTCAACTCGACCGCCGCGTGCTCGAAATCTACCGCGAGGCGCGCTTAGCGCAGGAGGAGAGCGGCACGAGCGCGTTGTATTGCGCGCTCGGGTTTTTGAGCTGGTATCAGACTGATGAGAGCGACAAGCCTCGGCGGGCACCACTCCTTCTCTTACCGGTCACCATTGCGAGAGCCGGCGTTGACAAGGGCTATAAGCTCGAGGCGGGCGACGACGAGCCTAAGGTCAACATCACCCTACTCGAGATGCTTCGCGAGGACTTCGAACTCTCTGTCCTCGGGCTCGACCCCCTGCCGACCGATGAGCACGGGATCGACGTGCCCCGGATTTTCGAGATTTTCAGGTCGGCAGTCGCGGGCATCAAGCGTTGGGAGGTGATCGAAGAAGTGCAGATTGGCTTCTTCTCATTCACCAAGTTCCTGATGTGGCGTGACCTTCAGGAGCACACCGAAGACCTACTTGCGAACAACGTGGTCAAGCATCTCGTGCACCACCGCTCTGAAACTTTCGATCCGGGTGGCCCTATCCCGCGCGCCGAGGCGCTGGACCGCGAGCGTCCTGCGCATTCGACTTTCTGCACTGTGAGCGCCGATTCATCGCAGTTGGCAGCAGTGTTTGCGGCGGCCGATGGTCGAAGCTTCGTCCTCGAAGGACCACCGGGCACCGGAAAATCTCAGACGATTACCAACATCATCGCGCAGTGCATGGCGATCGGTAAGAGCGTCCTCTTCGTGGCGGAGAAGAATGTGGCGCTGACGGTAGTGCACGATCGCTTGGAGGCGTCCGGGCTCGGGGACTACTGCCTGGAGCTGCACTCCAACAAAGCCAAAAAGACAGATGTGATGAGGCAGATTGAGCGGGCCATGGCGCGTACCGGCACCGTCGAGCCCGAGCACTGGCCCCGGGTAAGCGAACGCGTTGAGCTCCTCCGCGGTAGTCTCAACAGCTACGTGGAAGCCCTGCATCGTCGACGTTCGAGCGGAGAGTCCGCCTACCGCGGCCTCAGCTACTTGATCGGCCACGACGATGTGCCGCTTGTGCGAGTAGAACTGGGATCCCCGCGCGACATGGATGAGGCGCGTCTCGCGCAGCTTCGCGACCTTTCGCAGCGCATCCGCACTATCGGAGGCGCAGTCGGCTCGGTGAATGCTCATCCGTGGCGCTTCGTGACACGCCACCGATGGGATCCCCTCTGGCAAGGTCGCATCTCTCAGCTCCTTACCGCAATCGTCGAAGACATCGGGCGTGTATCGACGGCCATCGAGCCCGTGCTTCGCATCTTAGGTGTGGCACCAGGAGCTCGGTTGAATGTACAGATGTCGGCGCTGAGCGAAGCAAGTTGCGTACTCGTCAACGCTCCGTTCGTGCCACCTGCAATGTTGCTGGAGGCAGATTGGGCCGCCCTCCAGCGTCGTGTGATTTCGATGGTAGAAGTGGGGCGCCGTCGCGACGAGGCGCGCGCGAGGTCTCGACAGGTCTTCGGCGATGCAGTGATGGAAGCCGATCTCTCCCGGGTCCTGGCTCAACTCAAGCGGGCCGCCCATGCGTGGGCGCCATTGCGTTGGCTGCGCAGATTCCTGGCACGGCGCGCGTTGCGCCCTCTGCTGTTGCCTGGAACGGAGGTGCCCTTGACCGAGCTTGAGGGGCGTGTCGAGCGAGCGGTCCTTTTCAAACAGGAGCAAATCACGCTCGACTCGCTAGGGACACCCGTGGAGGCTGTTTTAGGCTCCTTCTACGAGCGGGGAGAAGGCCGATGGGAGGAGCTCGAGCACGCACTAACCTGGGTGGCGAGTGCTCGAAGGGCTATGGCGAGCTTGTCGAGCGACGACCCGAGCACCGCGGTCGGATTTCGTCAGCGCTGGGCGGCCATGGCGTCGGAGGCGCCCGATCTGCTCGGGCAAGAGGGAGAGCATGGCCGCGCATTGCTCACGTTCACGCGTGCATTGAGTGGGCTCGAAAAGAACGTCGCAGCCCTCGAAACCGAATCCGGCATGACAAGTGGATCTCTGATGGCTCAGCCGACCGTAGCGGCGCTCGCTGAGGTGTCAGCTCGGCTCACTGATTTGGTCAACGCGCTTCCCAGGTTGCGTGGATGGTGTCAGTGGAGAGAAGTCCGCGATGCCGCGTTGGAATCACGCCTCCTGCCTATCATCGAGGCCTTCGAGAGCGGCACGATCCCAGCGGGGCTTGTCCCTTCGGTGTTCGACAAGGCGTACTACCAGTGGTGCACGGAGCACACCCTCCACGAGGAGCCCGCTCTGTGTGAATTCCACGCGGGCGAGCACCACCGAAAGATCGCAGAGTTTGAAGAGACGGACGACGCACAACAGGCACTGAGTCGCGAAGCTGTTCGCGCACGCCTAAGCAGGGGAGCGCCTTCGGCTGCGGGGGTTGTGAGTAAGGAGTCCGCCCTCGGAATTCTGCGCAAGGAGACGCAGAAGAAGAAGCGGCATATGCCCGTGCGCGCGCTCTTGGGCGAGACTGGTGATGTCGTCATGCGGCTGACCCCGTGCTTTTTGATGAGCCCGATCTCGGTGGCGCAGTACCTCGATCCCCGGATGCCCAAGTTCGATGTCGTGATCTTCGATGAGGCGTCGCAGATTCCAGCGTGGGAAGCCATCGGCGCCATCGCAAGGGGCCGCGCGGCGATCATCGTGGGTGATCCCAAACAGCTACCCCCAACGAGCTTCTTCGGGCGCACGGAGTCGGCCACAGAGGGAGGCGACAGTGAGCTTGAGGACCTCGAGAGCATCCTGGACGACTGCATCGGCGCGGGCCTGCCGTGGCTGCGACTGCGGTGGCACTACCGAAGTCGCCACGAGAGCTTGATCGCGTTCAGCAACCACCACTACTACGACAACAACCTGCTCACGCTGCCCTCCGCAGATACGGTCGCGGCCACCGACCGCGGCGTATCGTTCCGTTTCGTCGTCGGCGTGTATGACAAGGGAAAGTCTCGCACGAACCGACAGGAGGCCGAAGCGGTCGTGGCCGAAGTCGTGCGACGTCTCTCTCTTCCGGGTGCGAACGGATCGATTGGCATCGTCACGCTCAACACCGAACAGCGCACCCTGATCGAAGACTTGCTGGAAGCGGCGCGCAGGACAAACCCTAACGTCGAGCCTTACTTCGCGGAGTCGAGAGCCGACGGGGTGTTCGTCAAGAACCTCGAGAACGTACAGGGCGACGAGCGGGACGCGATCTTGTTCTCGATCGGATATGGGCCGGATGCAGCGGGCAAAGTCAGCATGAATTTTGGCCCCATGAACCGAGAAGGCGGTCAGCGGCGCCTCAACGTGGCCATTACCCGTGCGCGCATGGAAGTGCTGGTGTTTAGCAGTTTACGCGCAGAGCAGATCGACCTTACGCGCACCCAAGCACGTGGTGTGCAAGACCTTCGCGCCTTTCTGGACTACGCAGAGCGTGGGATTCGCTCCTTGAAAGAGAACGTCTCGGTCATGCATGGCCGTGACTTCGACTCACCCTTCGAAGAGATGGTGTGCACGAAGCTGCGCAACCTTGGCTGGGAGGTTATTCCCCAGGTGGGTTGCTCGGGCTATCGCATCGATCTCGGCATCGTCGACCCCGACGCGCGCGGTCGCTTCCTGATGGGCGTCGAATGTGATGGCGCTTCCTATCACAGCGCAGCCAGCGCGCGTGACCGCGACAAGCTGCGCGCCAGCGTGCTTCGCGGGTTGGGCTGGACCCTCTACCGAATCTGGTCCACTGACTTTTGGCACGACGCGGCCAGTGAGATCGCGCGCTTGCACGAAGCGCTTCAGCAAGAGGTACAGGCTTCCCGCGACACGCGCGCGAGGCGAGCTGCTACGGGTATGAGCAGCCCCGTCGTACAAGCCTCACCAGTCGCCCCTGCCTCGTTCACAGGAACCTCGCCGGAGGCTTTGCGTCCCGCGGTAGTCGCGCCCATAGCGCCGCTTGCTCCCGAGCGCGCCACGAACAGCTACTCGGCCATCGCACTCGGCCAGCTCGGCACGCCGGATGTCTTCTATGACGCGAACACTTCCACTTTCGTTGCCGATGCCGTTCATCGCACCATCGCACACGAAGGTCCCATCAGCCTTCCCCTGTTAGCGCGCAGAATCGGTGAAGCCTGGCTGTTCGGGCGAGTGACTGCGCAAGTGCAGGAAAGGGTAAAGGCTTGGATCGGCAACGATGTCGTATGCGAGTCCGAAGGGGAGCAGGTGTTCTTGTGGCCGCCCGGAGTTAGCGCGGGCAACTACCTAGACTTCCGAGTGAACAGTGCAGCGGCGCAGCGCGACGCGATCGATATTCCGCTCGCCGAGGTTCGCAATGCCGCGCGCCACCTCCTGCAGCAAGCCGGAAGCATGCCCGCGGAAGACCTGGCCAAGCAGATGGCGCGAGCATTCGGTTTTCAGCGCATGGGACCGCGCGTCGCGGAGCGAATGAGAGATGGCGTGAAGAGGTTGATCCAGGAAGGGAATGCCGAGGAGCGCGGAGGGCGGATCATGGTGTTGTCATAACATTGCCTTCTTCGTCGCCTCCACGACCTCTACGACTTGATGCTCCTTCTCGGACATGATTAGTAGCGGTAGCGAACCACTGCACCGCCTTCGAGAGTGTGGTGAGTACGGTGGCGGCTGGGAGTGCGACGCTACCGATTGGGACCCGCGTCCACCTTTGGGCTAGCCGTGATCACGCGGCCGCAAGATCGATCACCTGCACTCGTTCACCTAGGCTTTCGCGTGCAAGCTCAACCAAGCGCGCGTGGTGAGTGAACACAATGGTCTGCGTCGTTGCGCCGAGGTCGGCTAACACGCGGAGGCCGGCGATGGTGCGTGCATCGTCGAAGCTGACGAACAGATCGTCGCATACAAGCGGGAGCGGCTCAGTGCGGCTCGCGTGCTCCTCTATGGTTGCAATGCGCAGGGCTAGGAAGAGTTGATCCGCTGTGCCCTCAGACAGTCCCTCGATTGCAATGCGGTCGCCACCGATGCGCACGGCGACGAGCCGGCTCCGATCATCCTCGTCAAGCTCCACCTCAAGCCCTGAAAAACTTCCAGTCGTCAGCTCGCGAAAAAGGGCCTTGGCTCGACTTAGTACCGGGCTCTCATGGCGTGTCCGATACTCCTCGATAGCCGCGGTCAGTAATCGCGAGGCGGTGCGGAGCAAGGTCCACTCCTCGGCAATCGAAGCCAGCTCCGCGAGTGCGCTTTGGGCTGCCTGTGAAGCAAGCTCGGCACCGTCGCGCGACTCAATCACAGCCAGCGCGTTGCGCGTTTGGTTGACGTTGGCCTGAGCTTCTCCGATCTGTGCGTCGAGAAGTATCTCCCTGTCGTCCAGTGCCAGGGCATGTGCTTTGAGTGCATCGGGGTCTGCGTCCCCTATTTCGTCCCGTAAG